>VFKE01000040.1 GCA_009885695.1 Verrucomicrobiota bacterium
AAGATCGAGAGATGCCGCAAACGGCTTGAGGAAATCAGTCCGGGTTGCACGAGCAGGAAGCGGCGCAAGGCGGCTTATAAGAATAGTTATTTCGGCGACAGAACACTAGTTGGTGACAGCATCCGTTACAAACGTGCTGAAAAAAGCGGCCCGATCCTGCTGGCCCATGCCACGGGTGCCACCGTGACCGTCATTACGCCCGATGGCACCTTCACAGCCAGGGCTCAAGACATCTATTATCGCGGCCCATCCGACGAAGTGCTGCTGGAACGTCCATATTATGTTCGTTCCGGCGATCAGCATCTGAGACCCTCCAAGGACAACTCCCTCATGAAGCTGAACTTCAAGAAGCGCAGTGTTACATTCAGCGGCCGCGGATCGGTAGATCGGTGAATCAGTGAATCAGTGAATCAGCAGGTAAAAATAAAGCATGCCTCCCGCTTCCCAACACTGGCTCGACGCGCCGCTCACCGAGCCTTACCGCTGGACGATGCTGGGCGCGATTGCATTGAGCGCGTGTTATTGGCTGGTAAAATCGAAACGCGAGCCCGCGCTGCTGCCGATCTACATCGGTGCACTCGGCGGCGCGTTTCTCGGCGCCAAGCTGGCTTATCTTTTTGCGGAAGGCTGGCGCGACTGGCCGATGCCTGATCACTGGCAGCGTTTGTTCGCTGGCAAGAGTGTGATCGGTGGCTTGCTCGGCGGGTATGCCGGCGTGGAGTTGATGAAATTATTCACCGGCTACAAAAAATACACCAGCGATCTGTTCGCTCTCGTGGTCCCGCTGGGCATCGCTTTAGGTCGCGTCGGCTGCTGGCTGCAAGGCTGCTGCTTGGGCAAGCCGACGGCGCTGCATCTTATCGCGGCGCGCGACAAGCTCGGCATCGAACGCTGGCCTGCGTCGCGGGTGGAACTGATCTTTCAGCTTGTGGTGTTTGCCGTCTTCCTTGTGCTACGACGCCACGCGACATTCACTGGCCGGCTCATCTTCGTCTACTTCGCTGTCTACGGCATCTTCCGATTCTTCCACGAGTTCATGCGTGATACGCCGCCCTTGGTTGCGGGCATCACCGGATATCAAATCCTCTCGCTCATCACGGCGGCGACTGGTGTCGGAATGTTCATCAAGCGCGGCAGAAAGACTGCGCACTGGTGTGCTGCATGACTTGACCAAGGGGCGCTCCGATGTTCAGTCACATCCGTAATCAACACGATGGATTTGGCATTTTTCAGGCTTCCCGATGGACGCGCATGGATCGGTGAAGGCCCCTTCACGGAAGCGGCGACGCCAACTGACGGCGCGTCATTTTACATCAATGACTTTGTGCTGGCTGATGCGAAACCGTGGAAGGTGCCGTCCCGGTTATTTGAAATCAATAGCACGGCTGATTTCGATCGCTTCCTGCCGGCATCGAAACCCTTGCGTATTACCTGGCAGATGCCCGGCACTGAGTGGTTCAAGATGGTCTTCCGTCGTATTCGCCGCGACGTGCTGGCGCAGCGTCTCCGCAAGATGGTTCCGGTGCTGACTGAAACTGGAGTCGTAGTTGAGGGTGATCCAGCATCGCTGCTGCGCCGCGCGTTCGCTGCGCCCACGGGATTCTGGGCTTACGCGCGCATTGAGAACGGAGGAGGACTAGTCGGCGCGACTCCGGAGATGCTGCTCACTCGAACGGATTCGAATTTACAAACGATGGCGCTGGCCGGCACCGCCAAGCCATCGGGCGCGGAAGATTTCACCACCGACTTGAAGGAAATCGAAGAGCATGAGCTGGTGGCAAATTTTCTTGAGGAGACTCTGAGTCAAGTGGGTGAAGTCGTGCGCGACCAGCGCGAAATCAGCGTAGCTGGAGGGCTGACTCATTTTCGCACCCGATTCACTGCCGTGTTGCGGAATGTCCGTGATGATGGCGCGCTCGTGCGGCTGCTTCATCCCACGCCTGCGGTGGGATGCCTGCCGCGTGACGAACCTTCGCTAAGCAAGTTGATGGAGTATCGGCATCAACTGGGTGCGGGAGATTTCTTTGGGGCGCCCTTTGGATTTCGCCATGCCGGCGAGTTTCACTGTGCAGTCGCCATTCGTGGAATCTCGTGGTCAGGGAGCGAGGTCAAGCTGCCCTGCGGCTGCGGCATCGTGGCCGGAAGCGCCTTCGATCACGAGTGGCGCGAGCTGCGGCAGAAGCGCGATGCGGTGGCAAAATTATTCGGAGTGTAGCAGCATGAACAGTAACACCGCAGTCATTCGAGCCTTGTTCGATGAGACCGATGCGCTTGGCGTGCGCGAGTTCTGCGTCTGTGCGGGAGCGCGCAATTCGGCGATCATTGATGCCTTGGTTCAGAGGGGTTCGATCATTCGCAATTTCTTTGACGAACGCAGCGCTGCATTCTTTGCGCTGGGTCGCGTGAGGCAGACTCGCGCGCCGGTCGCGGTCGTTACAACATCCGGCACGGCGGTTGCGGAGTTATTTCCTGCGATCATCGAGGCGCACTATCAAAATCTTCCGCTATTGGCGATCACCGCCGACCGGCCTTCCCGTTACACCGGGAGTGGTGCGCCGCAGGCGATTGAACAGCAGGGGATATTCGGGGATTACGTTTCTCGAACCTTGGAGATCGAGTGTAACGCCGATGGGGGATTTCAGTTGTCTGATGCAGGCTGGCTCTCTGATGGCCCGGCGCATTTCAATGTGCGGCTGGAAGAAGGGATGGAGACTGGTGTTGGTGCCAGCCTAGCCCCCAAGCCTATGTGTGCTGGCAGCCCACAATACCTTTCTACATTCGATCAGCACTGCTGGCGTGAGTTCTGGGATGAGGATGGTGACCTAGTAGTGCTCGCAGCCGGACTGCATCCTGCAGATGTTCCGGCGGCGCGGGATTTTCTTTTACGGCTCAATGCTCCGGTCGTGGCGGAGGCGACGGCGAACCTGCATGATGAGGATTCTCTGAAGCATCTGATGCTGCGCGGTGGCGAGAAGATGCTTCAGGCATCAGGCTTCAGGCGCGTGTTGCGACTTGGCGCGGTTCCTTCGTGGCGCTGGTGGCGCGATCTTGAATCTCGGAGTGAGATCAGAGTCCTGAGCATTTCTCAGGCGCAATTTCCAGGGCTGGCCAGGTCTGAAAATGTTGGCGCGGTGCCGTGGGAGATGTTGCAGAAGTCAGAAGTCAGAGGTCAGAAGTCAGAACTTGCCGTTGTGGCGGCTGCGGTCATCGCGGCAAAACTTGACGCGCTGATTGCAGCGAATCCAAAATCCGAACCTTCGTGGATGCGTCATCTTTCGCGCATCATCGGAACGGATGCTTCTGTCTTCCTCGGCAACAGTCTTCCTATCCGCGAGTGGAACTTGGCGGCTGGTGAGCCGCAGTGTGGCGTTGAGTTCTACGCCAATCGTGGTGCCAACGGCATTGACGGCCTGGTGTCAACCTGGCTGGGCGTATCCGCCGAAGCGAAGGAGGCCTGGCTCATCGTGGGTGATCTGAGCGCGATGTATGACATGAATGCGCCATGGATTTTGTCGCAACTACCAGCAGCGAAACGCCGCATCGTGGTGATCAACAATGGTGGCGGGAAAATTTTCTCGCGCGTTCCGTGGCTCAATCAGATGTCATCAGATGCGAAGCGCGTCATGGAGAATCCGCACACGTTCAGCTTCGAGCCTTGGGCGCGGATGTGGGGGATGGACTATCGTTTGTTCACTGATTCACGCGATGTGCGCGATAACGATGCTGCGTGTTGCGTCTGGGAGATTCGTCCGGACGCGGCTCAGACCGCGGCATTCTGGCAGTCGTGGCAGGGCTAGAGCGGTATAAATAATTTCGTAGCCGCGCTCGTGTTGCGCAGCCGCGAAGCGAAAACGCGGGAAATAAGCATGCTTCGTTGGTTGCCGTGACTTCTTCCCGCACTCTTACGAGATGCGGCTACGTCTTTTTAAAATATGCTCTAGACCGGCTTGCGGGCGGAGCTTCTGGATTGATCTGAGATATTCATCAGTCGGACGAGCAGTGAATCCAAGACAACCATCGAGGAGACATGCGCCGAACCGTTGGTGACCGTGGCCAGCGGTGCGGCGGATTTTCGGAGAATCTGCAAACAGCACAGTGCCGGATCGGTCGGCGCGACGTATGGTGCGGGCTGCGTGAACTGACGGACAAAGCGGTCGCGCGGCGGATCGGGTGGAAGTCCCGCCGCGTCAAGAAAGCCGATGACTTCTCCATTTTCATCAAGCACCGGATGATAGCGCGGCGTGTTTTGCGTCGAAATCTGCAGCACTGCGGTGAGTGGCATCCCGGCTGGCATCGCGCTCACAGCATCCAGTGGCAGCGCGACATCTTGCGCAAAGAGCGCGGAAAATTTCGCGTAGTTAGCCAGAAGGGCGGCGGCGTTCTCAGAAAGGAGCTTCAACGAGATGATGTTGTCCGAGAGCAGGCGAACTCCGGCGCGGGATTCTATGTCGATTTCGGCTGTCAATACGGTGGCCGGTTTGCGCTTGAAGATGCGCCATGGCAGCGTGGTAGCCCTGAGCAAGGTCAGGACAAATGTAAGTCGTCGCAGCGAACGGAAAGGGAAAAGGCGGAACAGCGCCTTCGGTGCCAGCTCGAGCCCGATGATGAAGACCGGCACCGCGATGACCATCGCCACCAGTATTCCCCAGAGTCCGATCGTGTTCTGGCAGAGCAGCACGACGATGGCAAAGGCAATGATGGAACATAAATGATGTGCCGTCATCGCGGCACGTAGCAGTTCCTGCCTTTGCTCCAACAGTTGCGCGAGCCGAACCGCAAGTTTGCCACCGTCGTCCGCCGCATGACGGACGCGCACGCGGCTTACGCCGATCAATGCGCTCTCGATGCCGGCGAGCAGTGCGGCTGATACTTGAAAAAAGATCAAGGCGGCCCAGATCATGATGCGTCCTCCGGGTTCTCCAAGGCCACGCGCACTTCCATCTGGAGGATGCGGTTGCGCGCGATGCGCCTTATCTTGATAGACAGTCCGTCGAGATCGATCTTTTCGCCCGGCTTCGGCAGATAGCCGAGACGGTTGAAGACAAGCCCGCCAATGGTGTCGATGCCACCGGCTACCAACGATACGTCGAGCTCATGATTCACCTCGTCCACGCGCGCCATGCCAATGACGAGGTAGCGACCGTTCCCGATGGGCTGCACCGCCGTCTCCGTGTTGCGGGTGGGTGCAATTTTTTCCAGCAGTCGCTCGACTAGATTGCGCCGTGTCAGGAGGCCTTCGAAGCCGCCGTATTCATCCACGATGACAACGGCTGATGCTGCGTCGGGCAGGTAACGCCGCAGTGCATCAAGCGCGGGCATCGTCTCCGGCACGAACACCGGCTTGCGGGCGATGGTTTTCCAATCGGGCCGTCCCGTGAGCCTCCAGGCATCCGTGTCCACCATTCCGGTGATGGCATCCGCGCGCTCGTCGAACACTGGCACATGGCGGAACCGCGCGTTCTGAAGCATCTGTGTGGCGTCTTCGTCATTGGCATCGTGCGGCATGAGCGGCAGATCCACGCGCGGCGTCATGCAGTCGCTCACGGTTTGCGAGTGGAGGTTGATGATCTCCTGCATGACGGTTGCATCCTCGGTGGTGATGGCGCCTTGCTCCTCTCGCATCTCGATGAGCGTTTCGATTTCTTCGATGGCGAGGCCCAGGCGCGGCTTGAGTCTTTTGGGCACGAGCCGACGAACCAGTTTGTCGCTTGATCGCGTGAGCAGAACGGCTGCGGGCGAGAGAAATCGCTGGGCCAGTTTTAACAGGGGCAAGCTGAAGCGCAAGGCGCGGTCCGGCGCGCGAAGGGCGAAGGTCTTGGGCAGAATTTCCACTGCGAACATTCCGAGTCCGAACACGAGTGCGGCACCAAGCCAGGGGTTAACCTCCAGCGCGCGCAGGGGTCCCGTGACAAACCAAAGACCCAGCGCAGTCAGCAGCAGGTTCGAGATCGCACCGAAGAGCAGTGACTCATTGAGAAGCGCGACGGGATTACGCGTGATCTCGGCTCGATGCGGCGTGTTCCCGTTCTTGGGGTTATCCCGCAGCAGCGAGAGCACGGTCTCCAGCGCGGAAAATCCCGCTGCTGCCGTCAGCAGCAGAAGAAAGAGCGTGCCAAGAAGGATGCTCATCATTTCGTGCGGTCAGTCCAGTGTGTGGATGAACAAACCGCTGCGCAGCTTCGGCTCGAACCAGGTGCTCTTGGGCGGCATGATCTGGCCGGCGTCGGCGATGTCCATGAGCTGCGTCACCGTGGTGGGATACATGCTGAAAGCCACGGCGAACTTTCCGGCGTTCACCAGCTTCTCTAATTCGGCGACGCCGCGGATGCCGCCGATGAAATCAATGCGTTCGCTGGTGCGCGGATCGTCGATGGCGAGCACGGGTGCCAGCAGGCGGGACTGGAGTATTTCCACGTCGAGCGCATCCACGGGTGACTTGGGATCGCCGGCATCCCTGCCGGCAATTTTCATATCGAGCTGATACCACTGGCTCCCCAGCAACATGCAGCATTGGCCGGGTTGCGCGGGTTCCTTTTTGTTGTTCGGGATCATGTTGAAGATGGATGACACTGATTGCAGGAACTGTTCCAACGTGTGGCCATTTAGATCGCGCACCACACGATTGTAGGGGAGAATTTTCAGTTCGCTGGCTGGGAAAAGCACGTTGAGAAACCAGTTGTAGTTCTCCTGGCCCGTGTGGGCTGGATTCTTCTCACGCCGTTCCTTGCCCACGCGCGCAGCGCTGGCGCTGCGATGATGGCCGTCGGCGACGTAAGCGAGTGGAATTTCCTTTTCAAAGAGGTACGTGATTTTCGCGCAAGTGTCGGCGGGCAAACGCCAGACCTGGTGCCGGATGCCGTCGGGTGCGGTAAAGTCGTTGATGGGTGTGTCGTCAGTTTCGCAGTGCTTCGTCAAGGCCAGCACGCCTGCGTGATCGCGATAGGTCAGGAAGATCGGCCCCGTGTTCGCGCTAAGTGCATCCACCAAGCGCGTGCGGTCGTCCTCTTTAACCTTGCGCGTCTTTTCGTGCTTCCGGATGATGTCGTTCTCGTAGTCCTCGATGTGACACACGGCGACGAGACCAGTCTGCGCGTGGCTTCCCATGATCTGCCGGTAAAGATACATTGTCGGAGCGGTCTCCCGGACGAGCACGCCATCGTGCTGGAGTTTCTGGAAGTTCTCGGACGCCCTTGCATAGACACTGGCGTCGTAGGCATTCACATCATCTGGCAGATCGATTTCCGCGCGATCCACATGCAGAAGGCTCACTGGATTGCCTGTCGCGAGCACTTTTGATTCTTCGCGATTGACCACATCGTAGGGCACGGCGGCCACGGCGGCGGCTTTGTCAGGGGTGGGAACGAAACCTTGGAAGGAGCGAAGGCGCATGGGTGGTGCTATGGTGTCAGATCAGGGCGTCTCGATGTTGAGAGCGGGGAAACCTGTCTGAAGTCGTTTGGAGTCGAGAAACTGTGCCGGTGCGGCTCCGAAATTCGGATCAGAATCGGCGATGTCAATCAGCAGGCAGGTGTCAAGGATCCAGGCCATCAGTTCTCATCTCCTGCGCGAAGTTCCGCCATCCATTCAGCGGTGGTCTTTGGCCTGGCGTGGAATTTTCGTGCGAAACCCAGCATGGCCATGGCACCTTTTGGCTTGGCGGAATGGACTGCATGTTTTGCCTGCGCCCCGATCCAGGCCAGCAGACGCAAGGCGGCTGGTTCATCAAGATGACGAACCCTTTCGATGGCGGCTTCAATGACACTCATGTTTCATTCATACCACAATTAGAATGGCAAGCCAAGCGCTTGATGACCCAAGTGCGCTGGCTTTGGGCAATACAACGCGACTTCAACGCTTCTGGTTCTGTTACGGCTTCTTCACCGGCGCATACCCTTCGAGCACAATCGGCACGACTTTATCGGTGGGGAAATCTTTCGGCACTTCCGCAGTCGCTTTCACGGCACCGGATGCGGCCCATTCGGCGCTGCGCTGGAGGATGAAGTAGAAACCGCGCTCCAGCATGGAGTAGTCGGCATGGCCGAGGGTGTTGTGAACGACGCGGCCTTTGCCGTAGTTTCGGACCATGAGATTGGGCTCATCTTTTCCGGTGGTGTCGGAGAGCGAGGTGGAGAGGATTTCTACCTCGGCGGGGCCGCGGAGTTTGCTGTAGAGCTCGTCTTTGGCGTGCAACCATTTCGTGGGCAGTCCCTTGGTGATGGGATGATCGGGGTTGCGGATTTCGACGATAAACTCATGCTGCTTGCCGTGTCCGCCGCCAGAACCCGGTGATTCATCTCTGAACAGCTTGCCGTCTTTCACATAGAGCCAGGGGCCAGATTTTTCATTGCGACCACCCCAGCCGCCGACGCCGATCATCTCGTTGTAAGCCTTCCAGTTTGGAAAGGAATTGTCCGCAGCGTGGATGCAGATGAAGCCGCCGCCGTTCTTCACGAAGGATTCGAAGTCCTTCTGCACGGCTTCAGGCCAGTCCAGGCCGTTGTAGTTGCTCACGACCACGGCGTAGTCGCTGAACTTCGGATGCCAGTCGTTCCATGCCTCTTTAGGCGCCTTGCTGTCCGGGGTGGTGCTGACGGTGACGGCGAAGCAGCCAGCGGTCTCCAGTGCGTTCACCAGCACGGGTGTGGTCTCCTTCCACTTGTGGTTGTTCTGTCCGTCCAGGATGAGGACTTTTATTTTGTCCGCAGCGGACAAACCCGATGTGAGAAATGCGGCGAGGGCGCAAAGGAGAAGGAGGCGTCGTTTCATGCGCAACTGCTAGGACGGGCGTGCCTTTTGGCAAGCGATCAGTTGAACCAGATGGCGAAACCGAGGAACTCACCGCGAAAGATGCGGTTGGTCGTGGCCCAGAAGTCTGGGGAGGTGATGGTGCCTTTCTCCAGATAGGGTGCGGCGCCGGTGCCCTGGATCCAGAGGATCAAATCAAGCGTCCCGGGCTCGGTGAAGACGCGGCGGAGATTGATGCCGCGGCCATCAGCCTCGCGCCAGAAGGGCAGGAGTGTTTTTCCCATCAGGATGGCGTCCATCTCATTGAGGAAGTCAAACCAGGCTTTGATCATTTCCGGTGTCACTTTCGCGCTGTCGAGGACGCTGGTCTGATTCGGATTCGGAAGCCACTCGTGATCATCATCGGTTTCGGCGAGGATGGCCTTCCATGACTGGCGGCTGAGCTGGGTGACCTCCTCGAGATGGTGCAGCGCGGAAGTCATGCGCTGCGGTTCCTTCACGGGGAAGCTCAGCAAATGAATGAAGGCGATGCCGTCAAGGATATCATCTTTGTGGGCGAAGATGCCGCCCTGGTGGTTCTTCACCCGTTGACGCAGGAAGTCGAACGGGGTTTCCGCATCCGCAAAGAAGAGAGGCGCGGTGTGCTGGAAGAGCTTTTCCGTGTCATGGGCGAGCATGACGTCACCGATGGCCGAGAGCAGATGGCAGTAGCCCTGGAGCCAGCGCACATCGCCCAAGTCGAACTTCACGACAAAGCCATCGACTTCCGCGCGAGCCACGCGCGCTCCGGGGACGAGTCGCACGAAGACCTGCCAGAGGGCTTCATCTTCACCAGCCTTTCCGTCACCGTTAAAATCAAGCCGCACGAGCGCCGGCCGCAGCGTTACTTTTATCTGCGCGTCTTCACCAACCTTTGCGAGTGTGTTCGCGATCTCGCCGAGCCGCGCGATGAAGTCGCTGATAACTTTGCGCCCGGATTCGTTCGTCACGCGCTCGGGCGTCGCGTTCTGCGGCACGGGCAGGCGCAGAAAGGGAATCAGGTCTCCGAAAAGCGAGTCGTGCAGGCCGAGGCGGTGCCAGTCCTGTTCCAGCTTCTCCAGTGCGCCGAAGAATTGCGCGATGCCGAGCTGGAACTGCAAGGAGGCATTCTTGCCAGCCGCGAGCGCGGTTTCGAGCGCCTTGCGTCCCTCCGCGAGCCGGCCTTCTTCGAGATAGCGGCCTATGATGTCATTGCTGTCATTAGCGGCCTGCAGAACCGGTTCGGAGGCGAGCGATGCGGCAAGGGCACAAAGAAGAAGGAGGCGGTGGTTCATGCAGCAACCTTGGTCAAAGGGCCGCGGCTAGGCAAGTGCGAAAAATCTGGACACATACGGCGTTTACACTCGTCCGGCGTGGTGCTAGTCATCACGCATGGCCCAAGCAATCATGGATCCCGAGGAGGTGCGGCGCTTCGCCAAGGAGTTGAAGCGCTTCAACGACGACACGCAGCAAAAGGCGTCCTCGCTTCAGGCGAGATTTTCGGCACTAGGCGCCACGTGGCAGGATCAGGAGCACGAGAAATTCGCCGAAGAATTTTTGACCACCATGAAAGTCATCCGGAAGTTCATGGAGATTTCGGAAAAGCACACGCCTTACCTCATGCGGAAGGCGCAGCGGATCGAGGAATACCTCGACCAACGTTAATCCATGGCCACCGAGGCCAAGGTCCGCTCAGTGGACGCGCTGGAATCATTCCGCGCGAGCCTCATCATCTTTGTCACCCGGGCCCGAAGGGCGATCGACCAAGTGGGCGAGGAAGTATCGCGCACCCGACAGTGGGTTCTGACCGACCAGCGCATGCACTGGACTGAGCAGCTTCGTAAACGGACGCGTGCGATCCAGCAGGCGGAGCAGGAACTTTATTCAGCTAAATTTTCCACGCTCAAGGATTCAGTGAACATGCAGGAACAGGCGGTGCGCAAAGCGAAGCGGCATTTTGAAGAGGCGGAATTGAAGATGAGGAATGTGAAGATCTGGAATCGCGATTTCGACCGCATAGCCGATCCGCTGGTGAATAAGCTCGACAGCGTCCGTCAGTTCCTTGAACACTCCATGCCCAAGGCCATCGCCTATTTGGAAACGACGCAGCGTATTCTCGATTCGTATGCCGAGGCACCGCCGCCGATGTCCGCGCCTTCGCCGCCTGCGGAGCCGGAAAAGATGGCATGACCATGCTTGTCTTTGTCCAAAAACGATTATTCTTCGCACTCGCAACATGAGCACCCGTGTCAGTTCCACCAATCTTGAAGAAGCCGTGAAAAAACTCTCCGCCGAGTGGCAGGAGACGCGCGGTTATTGGATGGATGCGAAGAGCCGCGAGTTTGAACACGATTATCTCGCCGAACTCCCGAACCTCGTTTCCCAGGCAAGGACAGCCGTGGAGGAGCTGGATGCTTTCCTTAGAAAGGTCAGGAGCGCCTGTGAGTAACGGAATGGAACTGCGGGTCAGCCGGAGCCTGGAATTGCTGGGCGGACTGAGAAAAACTGTCTCTGACTTCGCGAAGCGGGAGGAGGTGATGGTGCGCGAACTCAAGGCGCGACGTTACGCGATCGAGCAAAAGCACCAGGGTGCCGCGGACCAGACAGAAGCCGGACTGGTAAAATTGTTTGAGGAGGCGCGCGTGAAGTTCGACGAGCAGGAGCAGCGCATTCACGCTCGATTTGAAAATCGCCGCGCGCGCATCGAGCGACTGAAGCTCGTGATCTCGCGCAACATCCCGCGACGGGCGAAGCAGGCCCGCACTGAGTGGCTGGGTGCTTTGCAAATGAAGCGATTCAAGATCGAGCGGCAAACGGCTCTGGATATCGACTCCGCTGGCACTGGTGTTGCTGGTTTTCTGCCGCAACTTGAAACACTGCGCGAAAAATTGGTCACGCTCGACCGCAGTGCGCGGCAAAGTTTCGGCGGTTGCAGAGCCTTCCAGCGAATGCTAAAACGAAAGCGCTGCGTGTCCGAAGGTGAAAGTTCGGAGCCTGTCGCGATGCTCGCCGCCACGCAGGATCACCTGAATAGCGCGGACATGAAGTTGGACGAATTTGCTGAATTTCCACTGCCTCGTTTCTTCTACTCGGTTTCGCCGTTCATCATCTTTCTCGGCATCATGGTTCTCTCCATCGGGCTTGCTTACGCGCTGAGTCCGCAAAAACAAACTTTATTTACCTTGGGAGTTTCAGGCATTGTCGCGGCGGCACTGACTCTGTTACTGCTCATCATCTACCAGACGGGCATCGGCAAGGCTCGCCCCTTGGCCACGGAGATATCGACCCATCTTGCGGACGCGCGGCGACTGATCGTGGCGTGTGAGACAGCCACCAGCGGATTCAGTGATGCGGACCGCCGCCGGTTGCAGGAACGATGCGATCGGGAACGCGCGGCCATCGATGAGGAAAAAGTCCAGGCGGATGTCATCGAATCGGATTTCATGCGATCTGCGGAAACAAAGCTGGCCGCTCAGGTGCCGAGGGCGCTGGCAAAAAACGAGGAGTGGCTCAGGTCCAGGCTCGCGGTCATTGAGTCAGCGCGAGACGCCAGCCTCGGTCGATTGACTGGAGACGCCACATCTCGGCAGGGTGAACGCCACGTGGAGCGAAAGTCGGACATGAGCGCATGGTTCGCCGAGGAGGGCCGGCGCTGGAATGAAGTCGAAGGCTTATGGAAGCGCGAAATCGCCTCCTATTATGATGCTATTGCGAAGATGAACGCCGAGGTGGCCGGGCGATTCCCGGCAGTGGACAAGTCATTTGTCGAGAACTGGTGTCCGCCCGCTGAGTTCACTCCCGTGGCGCCATTCGCGCATCTCAAAGCTGACCTGTCGAAGCCGGCGGAATTCCTGCCCAAGGATCCGCGTCTCGCCCTGCCTGGCGCATCACAAGTTTCGCTCCCACTGTCGCTCGTATTTCCGCAGCAGGGTTCATTGCTGTTTGAAACCAGCGAATCCGCTTCAAACTCTTCCGTTGGTGTGCTGAATCAAGTGGTGCTGCGGCTGCTCGCGGCCAACCCGCCTGGCAAGCTTGCTTTCACCATCATTGATCCGGTCGGACTGGGTGAGAATTTCGCCGGTCTGATGCACCTTGCCGATTACGAGGAGAGCCTGATCAACCGGAAAATCTGGACGCAAAACGATCAGATCGATGACCGGCTCGCGGAACTCAATGAGCATATTGAGAAGGTGATCCAGATGTATCTCCGCAACGAATACGCGTCGATCACAGAATACAATGCTCATGCCGGCAGTATCGCGGAAAAATATCATTTTCTGGTCGTCGCTGATTTTCCGGCGAATTTCAGCGAGACAGCGGCCAAGCGTCTTCAGAGCATCGTTGCCAGCGGCCCGCGCTGCGGCGTGTTCACACTGTTGCATTGGGACCAGCGACTACAGATGCCTGACGGACTGGTGCCGGATGAACTGCGCAGAAACAGCGTCTGCCTCAAGCGGGATGGGAATGCGTTTATTGTCGGAGGCGAGCAGATTGAAGCGGGTGCTGTGCTGGAGTTTGAGTCGTATCCCGACGAGGATCTTGCCGCCGCACTCGTTCACAAAATCGGCAAGGCGAGTATTGATTCCAATCGCGTTGAGGTTCCCTTCTCGCAAATCGCACCCAAGCCATCGGAGTTATGGATGGCAGACACGACGAACGAACTTAGGATCGCTATCGGGAGGACGGGTGCCACCAAGCACCAATATATGGCCATCGGCAAGGGCACTCGCCAGCATGCGTTGATTGCGGGCAAGACGGGTTCGGGTAAGTCCACGCTCTTTCATGTTATCATCACCAACCTCGCGCTCGCGTGCAGTCCTGACCAGGTGGAGTTCTACCTTGTCGACTTCAAGAAGGGCGTTGAATTCAAGTGCTACGCCACCCATCGACTGCCGCACGCCCGGGTCGTTGCCATCGAGAGCGACCGCGAGTTTGGCCTGAGCGTTTTGCAGCGTGTCGATGAGGAATTAAAGCGCCGCGGCGACATGTTCCGCAAACTGGGCGTGCAGGATATTGCAGGCTACAAAAAGGCGGGCGGCAAGGAGCCCATCCCGCGCACGCTGCTCATCATCGACGAGTTTCAGGAGTTCTACACTGAGGACGACCAGATCGCGCAGAACGCATCTGTGCTTTTTGACCGCATCGTGCGCCAGGGGCGTGCATTCGGCATCCATGTGCTGCTGGGATCCCAGACGCTGGGCGGTGCATACACTCTCGCCCGAGCCACGCTCGGTCAGATGGTCATCCGCGTCGCTCTCCAGTGCAACGAGGCCGACTCCTACCTCATCATGGACGAGAACAACTCTGCGCCGCGCCTGCTCTCGCGCCCAGGCGAAGGCATCTACAATGATGCCGCTGGCGCGCTCGAAGGCAACAGTCCATTCCAAGTGGTCTGGATCGGCGATGAAGAGCGTGATGTGTATCTCAATAAAATCCGGTCACTGGCTGACGAACGGCACAATCGACATACGGCGCCGATTGTTTTCGAAGGCAACGCCCCCGCGGAAATCCGCGAGAACAGCGCGCTGGCCGCTGCGCTGGAGACGAAGCCCGAGAAGACGCCTTTTGCCGCCCGTTGCTGGCTTGGCGCGCCGAATTCAATCAAGGGACCCACCGAGGCCGTTTTTCAGCGACAAAGCGGCAACAATCTGCTCATCGTCGGCCAGCGCGAGGAGACAGCGATGACTCTGCTCGGGCTTTCGCTCGTGGCGCTGGCTGCGCAATATCCCGTTGGCAATGCGAAGTTCTACTTCTTCCAAAGCGCTGCGCCGGGTTCGCCGGACGCGGAGTTTCTGGAGAACATCTTCAAGTTCATCCCGCACGGAGTTACCATTGCGCGGAGTCATGAGGCGGGCGACGTGATGAACGACATTTCAGATGAGTTGAAGAAGCGCGGCGCCGGGGATGAATTGTCAGGAACGGCGATGTTCGTGTTCATTCATGGTCTGCAAAAATTCAAAAAACTCAAGCAGGATGACGACTTCAGTTTCTCCAGCAGCGATGATGGCGCCGCCAATCCCGGCGCGCAGTTGGGCGCGCTGCTGAGCGAGGGTGCCAGCCTCGGCATCCATCTCATCATCAGCGTGGACACATTCAACAATGTTGGCCGATTCCTCAGCCGCAAGGCGCTCACCGAATTTGAGATGCGCGTTGTCTTCCAGATGAGCGCGAATGATTCCGCCAGCCTGATTGATTCGCCTAAGGCAGGCAATCTCGGTCTTCATCGTGCGCTGCTCTACAATGAACACGAAGGCCAGATGGAAACCTTCCGGCCTTATGCCGCGCCCGATGCTGCATGGTTTGAGGACGCCGCTGCCAAACTTGCGAGATAACACTTGGCTTGACGTTATATTGAAAGCAGGCGATTTCGATGAATGCTCGATGACGCGCTGGAACGCTACCCGGTTACTCTTCGAATCGAAGATAACATCGAATGTGTCGTGCGTCCGCTCAAGGCGGAGGATGAAAAAGCGTTTGTGAGTTTTTTGCGGGTAGTGCCTGAGATCGAGCGACTCTTTATCAAGCCCCGGCTGGGGAGCGAGGACTTCAGTAAACAGTGGTTTGGTGATCTCGACTATGACAGCGCCCTGCCGCTCGTCGCCTTCGCCCACGGGCATATCATAGGCAACGCCACGCTTCAGCAGCGTGACGGTGGCTGGAAGCGGCACATCGGCCGCGTGCATTCACTCACCCATCCTGAGTATCGCGACGTTGGCATCAGTGGAATGCTGATCCAGGAGATCATCCATATCGCGCGACATACTGGACTCACGCGGCTGGAGGCTGAGTTTAATGGCGAGCGTGAGGCCGCAAAGAATTGTTTCAAGCACGCTGGTTTCCAGGAAATGCTCCGCGTGAAAGGCTATCTCAAGGACATGAAGACCGGCAGCCACGACTGGGTGCTCCTCGGGATGCAGCTTCTGCCCGACCAGGAGTTCACGGCCGCGGGTGACTGACATGTTTAACAGCCTGTTGAAAAACGAGGTAACACGGGCTTCCAGCCTGTGATGTTGATCAGGCCTCTGGCCTGATGCGTAGGAGAAACGACAGGCTGGAAGCCTGTCGTACACTCAGCCATGATGGCCGAGTTACTTTTTCAACAGGCTGTTAAGGGTCACTCGTTCCTACAGGTGAACTTGTGATAGTTTAGAGACTCAAGTGGGTTCAGCAACGTCCGCGCAACGATGTTCGGACGTCATGCACGAAGCTTGAAGGATTGGCGACCGGTGATCGTGATTGGAGGCAAAGAAAATTGAACTCCTGTCTTCCCGCCGCATGACAAGATGGGAGGCTCAGCCACTGAAACTCCGACTGGGCTGATGCACGACCAGACTGCGTTTTCTTGTTCTGGTATTCGCCAAATAATCAGCTGACGGCACTCAAATTTCCCCGGTCGGAATCCATCATGGCTCGACTGGTTGATCACCCGTAATTTTCAGGCCGATATTACTGTGAAGCTGACGTTCGATTTCGCTCACCCTTCGCGCGAGTTGTGGCAGTCGTGAGACGGCGGCGATGCGACGTCGTTCTGTTTTCGAAGGCGCGGCTGGGAAACCAAGGTAAGAAGCATCAGGCGCGAGATCTTTGGTGACACCTGAACGCGCGCCCAAAGTGGAACGCGAGCCTACAGTCACATGACCGGCCACCGCAGCTTGACCGGCGATCACAACGTAGTCACCGATCTCCGCGCTGCCGGCGATGGCCACGAAAGCGACCAGAATGCAATGTTTGCCGATGACTGCGTTGTGCCCAATTTGCACCAGATTATCGATTTTGGTGCCTTCTCCAATCCATGTCCTGCCGAAACGCGCACGGTCAACAGTGCTGTTGGCGCCAATCTCCACGTCGTTGTCGATCTGCACGATGCCGGTCTGGGCAATCTTGCGATGCCGGCCATTTTCAAATTCGAATCCGAAGCCGTCCCCGCCGATCACGACCCCGCTGTGCAGGAACACACGTTCACCCAGCACGCAGTCGTCATGGACCGTCACGTTGGCGAACAAGGTTGAATGGCTGCCGATGCGCACGTTGCGGCCTACGAAACATCCCGCGCCAATCCGGACTCCATGGCCAATCTCGGCGCCATCCTCGATGACGGCGCAGGCGCCAATGGCGACCTGTGTTGGATCGAATATGACCGATGACGCGATAACGGCTGCTTCATGCACTCCGGCACGAAAGGGTGGTGGTATGTAGCCATACTTTTCCACCAGTGTGCCAAAGGCCTGACTTGGCAGCTTCACGGCGATGCATACCGCGTGGGAACCCAGGTCATGCATATCCATGGGAACCAGCACGGCGCTGGCTTTTGTATTGATGAACTGTTTTCGATGCCGTTCGCTTGTGAGGAAGCTCATGTCGCCGGATCGGGCGTCATTCAGTGATGCAAAACCGAAGATCAGTGTTTCTTCCCCACCATCTCTAAGTTCACCGTGAATGTAGGCGGCAAGCTCACCCACTGTCGTTCCGCCAAGTGCGGTATCGTTCCGCCGTTTTGTATCGTCGATCATGTGTTTGAAACCACCAGTAAGCCTAGATAGGATAAGCCAGATGGGCTCAGGCTAGTGTGAACCGCCTTGCCTGTCAATTTGCATGGTTCACGGACATCCGCTCTATATGTATGGACTCCGGCGCACCCTGTCATCGGGTCAATGGGAGGGCGTTGCAGTGGAAGCGGGAGCGGCTTTGGAACACTCCAGCACCAGGTGGGAGCCGTCCTCTGTGATATGCCACGCGGTAATTTTTTTAAGTGTATCGGCGATTCTTGCGTTCTCTGATTTTGCCAAACTCAACATATCCCCCCATCCGGCAATCTGTAGATTTTGAACAAAGCCTTTGCTGACTGGCTTGCCTGGGACTGTAATGGCATCGATTTTTACGACAAATGAACCGTTGTCAAAATCAGGTTTGAAAGTGGCGCTACCGACAAGCAATCGAATTTCTTTAGGGGGCTGTCCCGTGAAAGAGTTTATGATATTGACCAGAGTTAGTTTTTGAATTGGATAGCGTAAGTCTGTTTCTAATGCCGCACTCACTGCATCAAATCGCTTAATTCGGATTATGTCCGGATAAACCTGACTACCATTTTTTCCACCGATACCAGCTTCGGTAGCAAGTGCGAGCAACGCATTGCAATCTTTCACCTCGAGTGAAAGCTCCGTCTTCTCATCGCCTTTGTCCACATTGTCTGCGAAGGAGATCAATTTCTTGCGTAACAAGAGCTTGTCTTCATCGCCAACATCAAGTTGCGGCAGAGGAGAAGCATTTTCTACTGTGAATGTTGCGATCTGGCGATCTTGCGCAATGCCGGAATAGATCATCCACGTCACGATCCCTCCGAAGGTCAGGATCATGATCGCAAATATCGCGCAGCCATAGCCGGGATGAAATTTGCCGGTGGGGACTTTATGTAACTCTGCCATCTGTTACCGATGGCGAGGGAACGCATCATGGCAACTCGGACAGTGCCTCTTGCCTTGATGATTTGATGCCTCATGTTGCGACATCATGAAGATTCTCGCCGCGCTGTCCGGAGGCGTGGACAGCAGCGTGGTCGCCGCGCTGCTCGTCCGCGAGGGGCACGACGTATCCGGTGCCTACATGAAGAACTGGATCAACGAGGAAAATATCATCGGCCACTGCCCGTGGCAGCAGGACATCGAGGATGCGCGTGCTGTCGCGGACCGGCTCGGCATCGAATTTAGAGTGGTGAATCTGATGCAAGAGTATCGGGAGACGGTTGTTAGATATCTTCTGGAAGGTTACACGCATGGCGTCACGCCAAATCCGGATGTGATGTGCAACCGCGAGATGAAGTTCGGCGTGCTCTGGGACTGGGCGCGCGAGAACGGCTTCGAGGCCATCGCCACCGGACACTATGCAAGAAAGGATGAAAGCGGCATCCTGAAGGGTCTCGATCCGAACAAGGATCAAACCTATTTCCTGGCGATGCTGCGTCCCGAACAGGTGCAGATCGCGCGGTTTCCCATCGGCCATCTGCTCAAGCCGCAGGTGCGTGAGGAGGCGCGCAAGCTTGGTCTCTCGACTGCGGAGAAAAAAGACAGCCAGGGAATCTGCTTCATCGGTGAGGTGAAGATGGAGGATTTCCTGCGCACTTTTGTGCCGGACAAGCCTGGCCCGATTGTGAATTTCGAAGGCAAAGTCCTCGGTGAACATCGCGGCCTGCATCTCTATACCTTCGGTCAGCGCAAGGGCATCGGAGTCGCCAGCAATCTTCACAAGCAGGCTTACGTGGTCGTGGCCAAACGACCGGAGGCCAACGAACTCGTCATTGCCATCGAGCAGCCGGACACGCCACTGCTCTGGGCCAAACGCTGCATCATCGGCGGCATCTCCACGACCGGTCCGGATTTGACGGGTTCGCGACGGCTTGAAGCCATGCCGCGCTATCGCAGTCCCGCTGCGGCAGCGGAATACAGGCCGTTGGAGCGAGGTGACGGACTTGCTGCTGAAGTGCTTTTTCATGAAGCGCAACGGGCTCTCACGCCGGGGCAAATCTGTGCGTTTTACGACGGAGACCGGCTGCTGGGCGGTGGCGTATTTGAAGAAATCTGCTACGAATGAAAACCATGTGGACCAAAATCAAGACATTCACCGACATCAAGCTGGAGAAAACCAGCGACGGCATCGCCAAGATCACCATCAACCGGCCCAAGGTGCGCAACGCCTTCCGTCCGCTGACGGTGAAGGAATTGCTCGAGGCGTTTGAAATCGCCCATGAAGATCCCAAGGTGGGTGTTGTCATCCTTACCGGTGAAGGGCCTGATGCCTTCTGTTCCGGAGGAGACCAGAAAGTGCGCGGTCATGCGGGTTACGTTGGCAGCGATGGTGTGCCACGTCTGAATGTCCTCGATTTGCAGAAAAAAATCCGCAGCATTCCCAAGCCAGTGATTGCGATGGTGGCGGGTTATGCCATCGGTGGCGGGCATGTGCTGCACGTGGTGTGCGATCTGACCATCGCGGCTGACAACGCACGCTTCGGGCAGACCGGTCCGAAGGTCGGAAGTTTCGACGGTGGACTTGGCAGCAGTTATCTCGCGCGCATTGTCGGCCAGAAGAAGGCGCGGGAGATTTGGTATCTCTGCCGGCAATACGATGCGCAACAGGCGTTGGACATGGGACTGGTGAACGCGGTTGTGCCCTTGAAAAAACTTGAGGCTGAGACGTTGAAATGGGCGCGGGAAATAATGCAGCATTCGCCACTGGCTTTGCGCTGTCTCAAGTCAGCGCTCAATGCCGATTGCGATGGCCAGATCGGGTTGCTCGATCTCGCAGGGAATGCCACGCTGCTCTATTATATGAGTGAGGAGGCGAAGGAGGGGAAAAACGCCTTTGTCGAAAAGCGTAAGCCTGATTTTTCTAAGTTCCCTCGGGTGCCTTAACTGGCTGCGGTTGGCAGATCGGCCTGCAGCAGTTTTTTCAAGTCGTGATCATGTCCGTAGGCGGTCACAACATCCCCCGCCTGCACCATGGTTCGCGGGCCGGGAATGCCAGGCATCACGTCTCCATTTCGCGCGATGGCCATGATGAGCACGCCCCAGTCCGCAGGCCGGGTTACTTTAAGCATTCGTCCTGCGAGACAGGTGTCTGGAAGAATCTCAATTTCTGACACGCAGAATCCTGACTGGATTCGGAGCAGCAGCTCGTAGTCGAGCGCGCGAACGAGCCCGGCCTTTTCCAGCGCGTGCTGGATCAGATGGTCCAGCAGTCGCTGAAAGATGCCGATTTTAAACAAGAGGAGCAGCACAGTGATGGTTCCAACAATGGCGCCGATGGCTGTGAGCGGATTCAGCCAATTTTTATCATGCAAAACGGTTGCAATCAAGGTTACCATTCCGGAGGTCAGGCCGATGTTGCCGGCGAAGATCAGATCGCGAATGATGCGTCGTCGCACGGGATGATTCACCACCATTTCCGCCTCCTTGGTGGTGAATCCAACGCCGAAGAATGCTGAGTAGGACTGGAAACTTGCCGTGTCCCAAGACAGGCCCGTCATCATTAGCGCAGTCGAGCCAATGCGGATGATCAGCAGCGAGATGACGGTGATGGCAAAGAGCGCGAGGATGTAGGACATGGAGATAAAGTAGGCGAGCCCTCCAGCCTCGCAACTTGTTACCGCGCGATGAGGAACGACGACACTCTTGTCGTCGCGTTGTCACCCATTCCTGGACGGCAAGAGTGCCGTCCTTCCTTCAGGATTGCGAAGCGGGACGCATCACCTACTTTCCTGTATGTCATCCCTCAAACCCTGGCTGCTTGCTGCCCGTCCGAAGACGCTCGGAGCTGCGATCGCGCCGGTGCTGGTGGGTTCTGTGCTCGGATGGAAACTCAGCGGACACTTCTGCATCTGGCTGGCACTGGCCACGCTCGGGAGCTGTGTCTGCCTGCAAATTGCCACCAACCTTTTCAATGATGCCGTGGATGGACTGAAAGGCAGTGATACGAAGGAGCGGCTCGGTCCGGTGCGCATCACGGCGTCTGGCATTATGCCGGCAAAGACCGTCATGATGGTCGCGGCGGGCGTGCTGGTGCTGGCGACCCTGCTGGCGGTGCCGCTTTTCATTTATCGCGGCTGGCCCATCGTGGCCATCGGCATTCCCTCGCTCTGGTTCTGCTACGGATATACTGGCGGGCCGATGCCGCTGGCGTATCGCGGGCTGGGGGAGTTGTTTGTCGTGCTGTTCTTTGGCTTGGTGGCGGTGACAGGTTCTGCTTTTGTGCAGAGCGGCCAGTGGCATTTCGAGGCGGTGATCGCAGGTTTGCAAATCGGGATGCTGAGCACGGTGCTCATCGCGATCAACAATCTGCGTGACATCGAGGAGGACACGAAGACGGGGAAGCGGACTCTGACGGTGAGGCTTGGGAAGGGGTTTGCCCGGTGGGAGATACGCGGGCTGTATTTTTTCACCATTATCCTAGGTATTTACTGGATTTCTGGATACAAGATTATGTTCTCATGGCTACTTCTTCCTGTTCTCGTGCTTATGTTTGTTCAGATTGATCGCGACATCAATAGGGCTCTGCCATCAGCTCTGAATAAGACGCTTGTTCAAGCGGGTATTGGATTGTTGTTTTATTCACTTCTCTTTCTTTTCTTACTCGGATTGGAGGAACCTTGATTTTGACCTTTGAATAGAATCCACTATTACGATTACACTCTCCGCTCGCGCGGCTCGCTAAACGCCGTCTCGCAACGCAGCGAGTTTCATGGTGCCTTGATCAAGGTGGATGACGGCATCGGCTGCTTGCATCCGTGGCTGGAATTTGGAGATGCGCCGGTTGAGGAACAATTGAAGCTGCTGCGCGAGGGCGGCACATCGAAGGTCATCGAGCGAGCGCTGCAAATAGCGGCAGTGGATGGTGAGGCACGAAGGCGCGGGGTGAGCTTGTTCGCGGGGCTGGAGATTCCGCCATCGCACTATTCATGGGATCAGCATCAAGCTCCGGAGCCGCAGATGCTGCGCGTGATCGAAGAAGGCTGGAAGGCGATCAAAGGAAAGGGCACACAGAACATTGATGAGGTGCTGCGCTGGGTGGAAGAACGGAGCGTGGGCTTTAGCCCGCAGTCTGCGGAACCTTTGCGGACTAAATTCCGCGCTCCATTCATCCGGCTCGATCTCAATTCATGCCTCACGAAGGAGCAGTTCAAACGCTTCATGGAACTGATGCCGCCTCAATTGCGCCGGTGCATCGACTTCATCGAGGATCCATTCCCCTATGATGCCGGTTGCTGGTTGAATTTTCAGCGCAGTTATGACATCCGACTGGCGTTGGACAAGAAGCTTCGCGGAGCCACTGAGGGCTTTGATGTCGCCGTGATGAAGCCGGGCCGCCGCGACTGGAGGAGGATGATCAACTCAGTTCCAAACAGCGCGCGCATCGTGATGACCTCCGCGATGGATCACGCCATTGGCCAGAGTTTCGCCGCCTACGAAGCGGCGCAGGCCTGGCGGGATCTTGGAAGTCGAATGGATTTATGTGGGTTGTGCACGGAGCACTTGTTTGCCAAGGATGACTTCTTCGAGCAGATCAGTTCGCATGGGGGAAATCTGCAAGTGGACCGCAAGGGCACAGGGTTGGGATTTGATGAGGTGATTGCCAAGCTGTCATGGAAGCAATTGTAGGGCGGCGGTATTGCCTGCCGATGTAAAAATATTTGGGCAGGCGGAGCGCCCGCCCTACAGTCCATGGTTTATGAATCTTCTACCGGGGAATGATGCTTTCTGGCGCGGCGATGATTGCTTCGTCGCGGTGAATTCTCTCCGCCCGCATGAAGCGGACGGACTGTCGGATTTTGCTGTGTCGAGCGATGACTTGCGCAGTCTTCTCTTCTTCCAAACCTCGGGGAGCGAGGGATCGCCGAAGTGGGTTGGATTGTTGCGCGCAGCTTTTTTGGCTTCGGCGCGTTCGGTGAATGCTCACCTCGAGGCAACGTCGCGCGACCACTGGCTCATCGCCTTGCCTCTGTATCATGTGGGTGGATTTTCCATTTTGGCGCGGTGTCACGAGAACGGGGCTGGCTTTTTTCATTGGCAGGAGAAATGGGATGTGGTGCGGTTTGCAGAGGTTTGTGCAGCGGAGAAAATATCGCTGACTTCACTGGTGCCCACCCAGGTGTTTGATCTGGTGCAGGCGAAGTTAGAAGCTCCGCCGTCATTGCGGGCCATCATCGTGGGCGGCGGATCATTGGAGAAGGATCTCGGCACGCGCGCGCGCGCACTTGGCTGGCGGGTGCTGCAAAGTTACGGCATGACCGAGACGGCATCGCAAATCGCCACTGAACCGCTGGATCATCTGCTTAGCGGATTCGATCCGGATCGACTTGAGGTATTGGCTGGATGGAATTTGCAATGCGATGCGGACGACAGGCTCATCGTGCGGGGCGAGGCGCTGGCGTTGGGATATGCGCTCCGGGATGATGGTGCGTGGCGCTGGGCATCCGTTGATCCGAATGCCGGGCTGATCACGCGTGATCGGGTGAAAATTTCGCAGCATGGTGCGAAGTGTTTTCTGCAGTTTCTTGGGCGCGATTCTGATTTTGTGAAGGTCTTGGGCGAACTGGTATGCGTATCAGGATTGCAGACACGACTGGAGCGGCTGCTGGAATCCATCGGGTGTTCCCCAACTTCAGCTATCATTTGGCCGGCAACGGATGCCAGGCGCGGGGTGCGGCTGCTGCTGGTGGGGGAGTTGCCTCTGACACAATTGGAGCAAGTGTGTGAGTTCTTCAATTTGTCTGCGCTACGCTTCGAGCGGTTGGAGCCTGTTCGAGAGTTGACCACGCTGCCGAGAACATCTTTAGGCAAACTGGATCGCGCCGCGATGGGGCGATTGCTTTCCGAAAGCTGAAGTTGCCGTGAACTAAAAGGCGGAATATGCGAAGCTTGATTCGTTGTTTATGAGCCTCAGTCACTATCTCAAACTGATCGTCATATTGCTCATCATGTTGATGAGTTCATCGGCGATTGCTCACCCGCTGATTGCCGATCCCGTGGACTATCCATTGGTGTCTGGCTTCGACCGCTTTTATGCGCCGGAGGATGATGAGGGGCACATTGCGGAGGGCGGCTTGTTATTGCTTGGTGAATTACAATGTGTGTCTTGTCACGGGGCACCGAAAGCTTGGAAAGACCGTCTGCCTGCTCTCGCGAAGCTTTCGCTGGCCGGTGTGGGTTCTCGTTTGAGTGCGGATGATCTGTGGCTTTTTGTGCGCAGTCCGCAGCATCGGAAGAAGGGGACGACAATGCCGGGATTGTTCAGCGGTGATGATCGTGACGACGTGGCGCTGGAGGCGATCACGGAGTATCTCAGCTCGCTGAAGGAGCCGGTGAAAAAATATCCGCAGGGCGATGTCGAGCGTGGTCGCAAGCTCTATCACACCATTGGTTGCGTGGCCTGTCATGAGCCGGCGAAGATCGAGGACTACCGGCCCGTTGAAGCGCCGCCGAATGTCGCGGTGGAGCAGCCGGGTCTGCCGTCGGTGCCGGTTTTGTTTGCGGATCGCTACGATCGGGATGCGCTGGTGGCGTTTCTGCTGAACCCGCTGAAGATGCGTCCTAGTGGCCGCATGCCTGCGACGCAGATGACTGAACAGGAAGCGGCGGATGTGGCGGCCTATTTACAGATCAACCAGGAGCCGATGAATGCCCAAGAGCGCGCTGTGTTAAAGATCAAGGCACCGGGCGTGGAGCAGGGGAGGCAGGCATTCATCACGATGAACTGCGTCGCGTGCCATGATGCGGGCGGCGAGCAGATCGCTGCAGAATCTCCGAAGACTCTCATGTCGTTGCAGTCTGATCACGGCTGTTTGACCTCGCAGAAGAAAGCCGGCGTGCCTGACTACGGCTTGAGTGATTTTCAGAAGCGCGCCATCAAACTGGCGCTGGCAAAAATCAAGGCCGAGCCGGTTCCGGTGGCGCAGACGGCTTCGGAGATGTGTGATGCAATTTTCGTTCGTTTGAACTGTTTCGCCTGTCATGAATGGAACGGGAAAGGTGGTTTGGAAGAGCCACGGGCGCAGTATTTCACCTGCGATCCGGCTGCGCATCAGATGGGTGAGGTCGGCCGGCTGCCACCCAAGCTGGATCAGGCGGGGCAGAAAATTACGCCGGACTGGCTCGAAAAGATGTTCTGGGGCGAGGACGGCGGCGTGCGCCCGCACATGACTGCGAGGATGCCTCGCTATGGAAAGGCGAATGCAGAGCCGCTGGTTGTCTTACTTGAGGAGGCGAGCCGTCCCGAAAAACCGGTGAAGAAAGTTGCGGCCAGTGTAATGAAACACCCTCGCGCAGAGGATGGACGGGTGCTCATGGGAGTTGGTAAGGGCGGCTTGGGTTGTGTGAATTGCCATGGGCTGAAGGAGAGTAAATCACTGGAGATTCCGGCCATCAATCTCACGCGTACGATTCAGCGTTTGCAGCCGGATTATTTTAAGGAGATTTTATTAAAGCAACATGCGCCTCAGATTGGAGCACTGGTGCCGCCGGTGTTGATGGGTCGGAAAAATGCTGATGAAGAAATCGAGCAGATTTGGACTTATCTGAAGGAGATTGATCGTTCGCGGATGCCTGATGGGTTGGTGAAGCCGGGTCATTGATTGCTCTTTTATCCGAATCCGTGATGAAGCGGCGACCGGTTAGCCTCAAAATATCTCATGCCACCTTATATTTAATATGATTAATATGGTAATGATTAATTTTCAGAGTAGCGGATGAGGCCTGATAAAGAGTGGGGGTCGCGGTATTAATTGGATTTCAGAGGCTTCACGAGCGCATTAAAATATTCGCAACAAAATTGAACAAGATCATCCTGCGGGATTCTAATTCAATACAGCGCAGGTGAGCGATTACCTCGCTGGTTTTTGAGAGTGATTGGTTGTTGTCTCTACATTCCGCTAAACGGAATAGTGTTGAGGTTGATGCCTGGCCCGGCGGATGGGAGTCCGCCGGGCCTCATTATGTCCTGAAATCTCGGCCACTTGGCAGCAGGAGCTTGCTGAAATGAAGTCGCTTGGCGCGCTGGTTGCTCCACAATCAAACGGTGGTTGACGCGAACGCCCTCTGCGGGTATACGCAACGCCCCCGCGCACTGTCCGCGAGCAGCAACAACCTCCCAACCCTCCCTTCAAACAATGATCAAGATTGGCATCAATGGTTTTGGCCGCATCGGCCGCATGGTCTTCCGCGCCGCAGTTCAGAATTTTCCTGAAGATATCGAGGTGGTCGGCATCAATGATCTGCTGGAGCCCGAATATCTGGCTTACATGCTGAGATACGACTCGGTGCACGGGCGCTTCAAGGGTGAAGTTTCCGTCGAGGGCAGCACTTTGATCGTGAATGGCAAGAAAATCCGCCTGACTGCGGTGAAGGATCCTTCCACACTGAAATGGGATGAAGTCGGAGCAGACGTGGTGGTCGAATCCACCGGTCTTTTCCTCGACGAAGCTACGGCCTCCGCGCACCTCAAGGCCGGTGCGAAAAAGGTCGTTCTCTCTGCGCCGTCGAAGGACGCGACGCCGATGTTTGTCTTTGGCGTGAACCACCAGACCTACGCCGGCCAGGCCATCATCTCGAATGCGAGCTGCACCACCAACTGCCTCGCGCCGTTGGCCAAGGTCATCAATGACGCGTTCGGCATCAAGCGCGGTCTCATGACGACAGTGCACGCGGCCACCGCCACGCAAAAAACCGTGGACGGTCCGAGCAACAAAGACTGGCGCGGCGGACGCGGCATTCTTGAAAATATCATTCCATCCTCAACCGGTGCCGCCAAGGCAGTCGGCGTGGTCATTCCTGAGTTGAATAAAAAACTCACCGGCATGGCGTTCCGCGTCCCGACCTCAGACGTCTCCGTGGTGGACTTGACCGTGGAGTTGAACAAGTCCGCAACCTTTGATGAAATCAAAGCGGTCATCAAAGCCGCCGCTGAAGGCCCGATGAAGGGCGTGCTCGCCTATACGGAGGACAAGGTGGTTTCCACCGACTTCGTTGGCGAAACTCACACTTCGGTTTTTGATGCCGAAGCCAGCATCGCGCTTGATGGCACCTTCGTGAAACTGGTGTCGTGGTATGACAACGAATGGGGCTATTCCAACAAGGTGCTGGAGATGGTCCGCGTCGTTGCCAAGTAATACCATGTCCAAGCTTTCACTTCGCGACATTAACGTCGCCGGCAAACGCGTCTTCGTGCGCGTGGATTTCAATGTCCCACAGGACAAGACTACCGGCGCGATCACCAACACCCAGCGCATCACTGCCGCGCTGCCGACTATCCAGTTCATCTTGGAGAAGGGCGGTTCCGTGGTGCTGGCCAGCCATCTGGGGCGTCCCGATGGCCAGAAAATTGCGAAGCTCTCACTCAAGCCCGTCGCGGAAAAACTTTCCGAACTACTCGGTAAACCAGTGACGTTTCTCAATGACTGCGTCGGACCCGAAGTCGAGCCTACCTGCGCCGCGCTGAAACCGGGTGAAGTGATTCTTCTCGAAAATCTGCGCTTCCACATCGAGGAAGAGGGCAAGGTGAAACGCGAGGACGGCACCAAGGAATCCGCCGATCCCGCAAAGGTTGCGGCGTTTCGCGCCAGTCTTTCCAAACTTGGCGACATCTATGTGAACGACGCCTTCGGCACCGCGCACCGCGCGCATTCGTCCGTGGTCGGGGTTGATCTGCCCATCAAAGCGGCTGGCTTCCTCATGGAGAAAGAACTGCTGGCATTCTCCGCCGTGCTCGACAAACCCGCGCGACCGCTGCTGGCCATTCTCGGTGGCGCGAAGATCGCGGACAAGATCCCGCTGATCAATAACCTGCTCGATAAGGCAGACGAGATCATCATCGGCGGCGGCATGGCTTTCACCTTTAAGAAAGTCCTCGAAGGCATGGAGATCGGCAACAGTCTCTTCGACGCGAAAGGCGCGGAGATCGCGCAGGAACTTTTCGCCAAGGCCGCTGCGAAAGGCGTGAAGATCACGTTGCCTGTGGATTTCGTCATCGGCGACAAATTTGGGCCCGATGCCAATACGAGAATCGTCACCGACAAGGAAGGCATTCCCGCAGGATGGGAAGGTATGGACGGCGGACCCGCGAGCCGTGCCTTGTTCGCCGAAGTCATCGCCCGTGCGAAAACGATCATTTGGAATGGCCCGCCCGGCGTGTTTGAATTCGATGCTTTCTCCGGCAGCACCAAGTCCATGGGCGAAGCCATCGCGGCAGCCACTGCGAAGGGTGCGATCAGTGTGGTCGGTGGTGGTGACACCGCGACCGCTGCGAAAAAATTTGGCGTGGTGGATAAAGTCACTCACGCGTCCACCGGTGGTGGTGCCAGCCTCGAACTGCTGGAGGGCAAGGAATTACCCGGAGTCGCCGTGTTGAACGACAAGTAGCCTTTGGCCAATCTACAATCCAAAATCTTTAATCCAAAATTTCATGCCCCCCGTATTCCGCAAACCCGTCGTCGCCGCCAACTGGAAGATGAATAATCCTCCGTCCGAAACGGAGAAATTCCTTCGCTCGTTCCTTCGTCTGATGCCGGAGAAATCAACGGTGCAGGTCATCATCGTCCCACCATTTGTCTCTCTGCCTAAAGCGGCGGAGTTGATTCAGGGCGGGCGCACAGAAGTCGTGGAACTGGGTGCGCAAAATATGAATCAGCATCCCAGCGGAGCGCACACGGGCGAAACCAGCGCGCTGATGCTCAAGGAATGCGGCGTGCGTCACGTCATCGTCGGTCACAGCGAGCGCCGCGCGTTATATGGCGAGACCAATGCCATCGTGAATGCCAAGGTGCTCGCCGTGCTCGAGGCGCGGATGCATCCCATTCTTTGCGTCGGCGAAACCCTGGAGGAGCGCGACGGCGGACTTATTGAGAAAGTGCTGGAATCGCAGTTGCGCGAGAGCCTGGCCGAAGTCGGTTCCCGGCGTCTATTGGATGTCGTCATCGCTTACGAACCCGTCTGGGCCATCGGCACCGGTCGCACTGCTTCGCCAGAACAAGCGCAGGAGGCTCACGCTTTCATTCGCAAGGTGATTGGCGAGATGCTTGATCCCGACACCGCCAGCAAGATTCGAATCCAATACGGCGGCAGCGTGAAGCCGAGCAACATGACCGAACTCATCGCCCAGCCCGACGTTGATGGGGCGCTGGTCGGCGGCGCGAGCCTGGAGTGCGGAAGCTTCTTTGAGATCGTCAAGGCGGTCAGCACTTATCTTGTGGAGAACAAATTAGGCTGAACGGGAGGCGGGGTTTGCAACCCCGCTATATTTTCTGCGGTGCGGGGTTGCAAACCTCGCCTCCTTTCTTTTGTTCATCGCGTATGTTCCTGAACCCGTATGTGCCGGTGGAGATGCATGGGAACCGTCTGCCGCACTGGCAGCAGAACGATGTGATGATATTCGCCACCTGGCGTCTGGCTGATTCCCTGCCTCTGGCGAAGCTTGATCTCTGGCGTACCGAGCGTGAGGCATGGCTGGCGCGGCATCCGCCTCCGTGGAATGACGCAACCGACTCGGAATATCACGCACAGTTCTCGGAGCGCATCGAGGAATGGCTCGATGCAGGCGAGGGAAGCTGTGTTCTGCGCGACCCGAACGCCGCAAGCATCGTCGCCGACGCCCTGCGGCATTTCGACGGCGACCGTTACGTCATGGACAGCTTCGTCGTGATGCCGAATCATGTCCACGTGCTCTTCCAGCCACTTCATCCACATAGGCTGGAGGAGCTAATGCACTCATGGAAACGGTTCACCGCACGTAAAATCAACTCCGCCCTAGGCTGCAGCGGTCCGCTGTGGCAGGAGCGTTACTGGGACCGGCTCATCCGTCATGAACTGCATCTGCTGCGTTGTCAGGACTACATCCGGCAGAACCCGGTAAAAGCGCGGCTGCGTCCGGGAGATTATCTGCTCTGGTCGAGGTAAGGGAGGCGGGGTTTGTAACCCGCAGTTTGGAAATGAAGCGGGGTTGCAAACCCCGCCTCCTCAGGTGACCCTCATCCGGCGAAAAAGATGGATCGCGCCGGAGCAGAGGATGATTGCTGCGCCGACGAGTGTCATCAGTCCGAACCTGTTGCCGTATTTTGAGAAGCGATTACTCAGGCTTCGTTCCGTCTCGGACTTCGCCTGAATTGCCTCCAGTTGATATGTAAATCTCATGTCGTTCTAATTGTCGGTGAAATCGGACGATAACATGAGTTTTGCTCTATCTTGCAGAGCCGCACGATAGTTCTTCCCCGCCAGTTCCGACCTTTGAAGGCACTCTCGGTTGATGATCGCTGACAGAATGGTGACCACAATCACGATGGATAAGAACAGGATTGTCCGGGGTCGTTTCACCAATTCATCGTGTCTGATTTGCTGGAGCATAGCAAGCCACTTCCACAAGGGAGGCGGCGTTTGTAACGCAGCTTTATTATTCAATCCGTCTTCGCACCGTCCGCCCTGGGTTCATCATGTCGGCGCGCTCCAGCCCAGTAATGATTTGAAACTGGCGGATGAGCCAGATGAAAACGGCCAGCATGAGGGCGCAGAGGGGGACGCCGATGACGATGGCGCTGGCCCAGTTGAGCGAACCGATGCCTTTGACAAAAGCTTCGCTGCCGGGTTCTTTCCCGCGCAGGAGCCAGAGAGCGAGCAGGAAGTTTCCAATGGAGGAGATGATGGCGGCGATGCCGAGGAACCAGGAGCCGCGGAGCAGAGTGTGCCGGTAGCGGGTTAGTTTTTCCGGAGAGTCGAGCGCGGAGTTGAGCGCGCGCAAATTGAAGATGTGGGGCTGGAGGATGAGCGCGTTGATAAGTGGCTTCCCGAGCCAGCAACTCACGGGAAACGCCGCGCCGAGCGCCAGAGGCATGACGCTTTCCTTCACGGCAAACCAGAACGCATCCAGCTTCATCAAGCCAAGCCCGCCGCTTAACAGGATCGTGATGAAGCCGAGAATGGAAAACAGATTCCATCCGGTGCCTTTCCACCAGCACCAGCCAGCGAACGCGACTGGAAACAAAAGAGAAACAATCAGCGCGCCGGCCGGTCCGAGTCGCGCGGGATCGCTCAACTGGTCGAGCACCAGTGAGGGCAGGACGATGGTGAGGATGAGGTCGGCGAGAGGGTTGGCGGGCTTCGCGGAATATTGGGAGGCGGAAAGATGGGGAGACGCGGAGACGGAAGAAACTTCTCCGTGTCTCCGTGTCTCCGCGTCTCCGTGTCTTTCTTGTGTCACCGGATGGGTCCGAAGTGGCTTGTCAGCGGCCAGTAGCAGAACAGGCCGGGGCCGATCACGTTCTGCTCTGGCACCGTGCCCCAATAGCGGCCGTCAGAGCTGTTGTAGCTGTTGTCACCGAGAGCGAAGTATTCCCTGGGTGGGGCGGAGGCCAGGGTGATGGGCAGTTCGATGCGGCGATCTGGTGAATAGCCCTGGTAGCCGTAGTAGCCTTGTTGATGGGGTGAGTTGGCGGAGTTGTCGATAACGCGGCGAAAGCCGGGTTCGACGGCAGGCATGCCGTTGTGGATGAGTTCTGGCGGTTGAATGTCAACCGTGTCGCCAGGAACGCCACCGAGCCGTTTGATGTAATGTTGTGATCCCTGTTCGGATGGAACGTTAATGCCATCGATGTTTTTCGTCGTGAAGACAAAAACTTCGCCGCGAGTCGGCCGACGGAAGTGGTAGGCGAATTTGTTCACGATGACATGGTCACCGTTGCGCAAAATGCCGCGCGCAAGAAGCTGCCCCGGAAGGATGTGCACGCGTTCGCCGTATCGAAGTGAAGTGCTCGCGCGCATGTCAGGCGTATCCTCGTCGATCGACTTAGTTCCGGCGCGAAGATTGACGCCGAGTTGCAGTTCATCGAACAACTGGCGAATGGGTGCGTCGATTTCAATGACATGTCCGTCTGTGAAGTGCAGTTTGCAGTAAGTGCGCCAGAACCGGATTGTGTGTTCCGTCACCGGCTCGCGCATGTCGAGGTATCCATCGTGATCAGAGACGACGTTGATATATTTAGTTCCAGTGAAGATACCCAGAAACTTACCGATGAGTCCTGGATTTGGATCTTCCACCGTGGTTTCCGCCCGGATGCCGTTGAGGGTCGGCTGCATGGAACCGGTGGGGATTTGAAAGGGCTGCGCGATGTAGGCGCGAATGCCCAGGGCGATGACGATGGAGACGAAGAATACTTCAATATTCTCTGCCAGCCATCCTGTACGGGCTTGGGGCAGGGCGCGGTCGCAGGCGCGGTTGATCTCGTCCGAGAGACTATCGAGCCGCTTTTCGTCGCGCGCCTTGATCGCCTTCTCGAGATCAGTGCGCAGACCGTTGATATCGGCGAGCCTGGCCTGGGGCAGGAGGTCGCGCTTGTAGTTCAGAAAGCGGGTGACGGCCTTGTGCAGGAGTTTCGCGCGCTTGAGGTATTTGGGCTGGAACATTTCTTAAGAAGAGGGGGAGACAAGGAGATGGGGAGACGCGGAGATGGCTACTGCTTGTTGGGTCGGATTGTCCACTGGGCGGGATGGTCAATCATGTTCACGAGCATGGAAAGCACTTCTTCATACAGGAAATCCAATTTCTGGTGATCTTCTTCCCGAATGTAGCCGCAGCGAAGGGCGACATCGAGGTGTGTTTGTGTCTCGGCTGCCTCGCCTTCGGAATCGCTCAATTTGCTTATCCATGCCGCAGGGTAACGCCGCTTGCGCCAGGCCTCGGCGGTGTTTGAGGGCACTGATCTGGAAGATCGGAGTATTTGGTCTGTGAGCGAAAACATCTCAGACTTTGGCCAAGTACTCGTCAGACGGAATATCTCCATCGTCGCATCCATCGCTTTTTGCCAGACGATCAGTTCACGAAATGTGCGGATGTTTCCCATTTCAAATCCCTGTGTCTCATCGTCTACCCATCTCCGCGTCTTCAGATTACCCGTTCTTCAGCACCTCAATAAACGCCTCCTGCGGGATGTTGACGCGACCGACGGATTTCATGCGTTTCTTGCCCTCCTTCTGCTTGTCCAGAAGCTTGCGCTTGCGGGAGATGTCGCCGCCGTAGCATTTGGCAGTGACGTCCTTGCGCGAGGCGCTGATACTCTCGCGGGCGATGATCTTGCCGCCGATGGCTGCCTGGATGGCGACAACGAAAAGCTGTTGGGGGATGACTTCTTTGAGTTTGGCGGCGAGCGCCCGCCCCCGGGACTCGGCCTTGCTGCGATGAACGATGCAAGCGAAGGCGTCCACGGGTTCGCTGGCGATGAGCATGTCCATTTTGACGAGATCGCTGGGCTGATAACCTGCGTGCTCATAGTCCATGCTGCCGTAGCCACGGGTGACGGACTTGAGTTTGTCGTTAAAGTCCACCAGGATTTCATTGAGCGGCAGGAGGCAGTGGAGGAGCACTCGGCGGTCGTCGAGCGTCTCGGTGTGATCCATCTGGCCGCGCTTGTCCATGACCAGCTGCATCATGTCACCGATGTATTCGTTCGGTACCATGAGAAATATCTTCACCATCGGTTCGCGGATTTCGGCGATCTCCTGCGCGGCCGGGAGGAAGGCGGGATTGTCCACGATGATTTCGTCGCCGTTGGATTTAGTGACTTCGTAGATGACCGAAGGATAGGTGGAGATCACGTCCATCTGAAACTCGCGGCGCAGACGCTCCTGCACGATTTCCATGTGGAGCAGCCCGAGGAAACCGCAGCGGAAGCCGAACCCGAGTGCGGCGCTGCTTTCGGCCATGAAGGTAAAGGCGGAGTCGTTGATCTGAAGTTTGCCCACCGCCATCTTGAGCTTTTCAAAATCCTCCGCGCTGACCGGATAGATGCCGCTGAAGACCAGCGGATGGATTTCCTTGAAGCCGGGCAAAGCCTCGAGCGCCGGGTGGCGGGACTCCGTGACGGTGTCGCCGATCTTCACGTCTGCGGCGGATTTTACATTGGCGATGAGGTAGCCGACGTCGCCCACATGGAGCTTGTCCACGGCAAGCATCTTGGGCTTGAAGATGCCGATTTCTTTCACCTCGTAGTCGAGGCTGGTGGACATCATGCGAATTTTCTGGCCGCGCACGATGCTGCCGCTGAAAACGCGGACGTAGGTCACGACTCCGCGATAGGAATCGAAGATGGAATCGAACACCGACGCGCGCAGGTAGCCGTCATGCGGATCCTTCGGTGGCGGAATGAGTCGCACAACGGCTTCGAGAATGTCCTCGATGCCGATGCCCATTTTTGCGCTGGCGGATACTGCCTCGTCGGCTGGAAGCTGCAGGATGTCCTCCATCTGGCGTTTGCATTTCTCCACGTCCGCGCTGGGCAGATCGATCTTGTTGATCACCGGAATGACGTAGAGTTTTTGCTGCAAGGCGAGGTTCAGGTTCGCAACGGTCTGTGCTTCTACGCCCTGTGAAGCGTCCACTAGAAGAAGCGCGCCCTCACATGCTGCGAGCGAGCGTGAGACTTCGTAGGAAAAGTCAACGTGTCCGGGAGTGTCCAGCAGGTTCAGCTTGTAGATGTGTCCATCCTTCGCCTTGTAATTCATGGTCACCGGATGCGCCTTGATGGTGATGCCGCGTTCGCGCTCCAGATCCATCGAGTCGAGCAACTGATTCTGCTGCTGGCGGACGGTGATGGTGTGAGTGAACTCCAGCAGGCGGTCGGAAAGCGTGGTCTTCCCGTGGTCAATGTGCGCGATGATGGAAAAATTACGGGTGCGGGAGACGGGCATCGAGGGCGGGGCAGGGGGAGCCTTCTCAATAGCGCGGGACGGCGGCGCTGGCAAGTGGCGCATGGGACGGCATTGGCTGAATCTCCACGACACGCGAGACGCAGTGGTAGTATGCGGTGGTGAGGTGCACATGAGCCTTGAGGCGCGGGGGAGTCGCATGGCCGGAAGGTGGATGGAGGGATCACTCTTACTGAGGGACAGGCACGAATGGCGCTTAGTTTAGTTAAGCCGTAAGGCGGACATGTTGTCCACCCTGTCTGGTGGGCTTCAAGCCCGCCTGTAACGGACTGCAAGTCCGTTAGACATGGCGGATGTCACATCCGCCTTACACTCCGAAACACCGCCTGAACAAAGCGCCATTCGGGACAGGCACTATGCGTTATGCGGTTCTGAGCGGATAACCCCGCGGGCCTGTCATGCCCGGATGGCGCGACGCAACGCCACTGCCAGCATCGCGCGACGTCCTCAAGTTGCCAGTTCCGGCAGAATTTTGTGCGCCGCTCAATAATAGGAATCATTCTCGGAACACATCTGGCTGGAATCCTGACATCCTTGCTTCAACATCTTTTTCAACAGGCTGCAAAGTGACGATTAGGAGTTGAATTCAGACATTTGTCATCTCAACTCCCGACATGGACATGTTCATGAAAGCAGCAATTGACGAGGCGCGCAAAGGACTGTCAGAAGGCGGTATTCCCATTGGCTCCGTTCTTGTGATCGACGGAAAAATCATCGGGCGCGGCCACAACCGGCGCGTGCAGAGGGGCAGCACCATACTCCACGCGGAGATGGATGCGCTGGAAAATGCCGGTCGCCTCAATGCCCGTGACTACCAGCGCTCCATACTTTATTCAACACTCTCGCCCTGCGATATGTGCAGCGGGACGGCTCTGCTCTACAAGATTCCGCATATCGTGGTCGGCGAGAATGTCACCTTCCGCGGTCCGGAAGACTATGTGCAATCGCGCGGCGTGAGACTGGAAATATTGCACCTCGAAGAATGCGTTGAACTCATGCGTCGGTTTATAGCCGATAAACCAAATCTCTGGAACGAAGACATCGGGATGTAGGGTGTCTGTGCCAGACACCGAAGTCTCACCGTTTTTCAAAAACGGCCTGCATCACGGAATTTTGAGGACACAAACAGTCGCGTTGTCCTGGCGCGGTTGATCGGCGCAGCGCACAGCGAAGATGATGGCATCTGCGATTTTGCCAGCGGTGGTGGTTTTGCCAAAAGTGAGCATTTGCTCGAGATGCTTGTGGCTAAGCGTATGAATACCGTCGCTGGCCACGATCACGATGTCGCCACTTTTGAGTTCATAGGGATCCATCCTCGCGTCCACGATGGTCAGCGGATGGCCCAGGCACGCGCTTTGCAAGATGTGCCGATCCGGATGGCGGGCCGCATCGGCGACGCTGAGTTCCCCGATGCGCACGCGTTCATCGAGGATCGGTGCCAGCGAGTGATCGGCGTTCAACCGGGTCAGTTCACCAGCGCGAAAGAGAAACAAGGGCGAGTCGCCCACGCTGACCCAGTGCAAACACTCTTTCGTTGCCGCGACCCCGACTAAGGTGGAGCCCATCGGGGCTTGTTCGGTGGCAAGTTTTGCGGATAAATCGCGCAGCTTCTCGTTGGCTGTTTCCAGCGCCACTCTTAGACGCCATGATGTCGAGAGCGTGCTGCGTTTGTAGGCCTTCACAAACTCGTCCACGATCAGATAACTCGCGACGTTTCCGCCGACGTGCGCGCCTAGACCGTCGCCCAGCGCCACCAGCATCCGTGAACCACTGGGTTCCTTGGTCGCGGAGATGTCGCTGAATGCGTAAAAATCTTCCTGCATTCGCCGGCCACCCACGAACTGTCTCCCGGCAAAGTCACGCTCGATCTGGAACAACGTCGCCAAGCCAGGCGCGGAATCGCCTGTGCCAGATGTTTCAGACTGGGGGGCGCTGCTCACAGGTTTGCCATCGATTAGTTCGCCTGCGGTGCTGCGCCCTCTTCTTTGGCTTTGGGCTTGAAAGTGCTGGCGATGTAAAGATCGCGAAGCTGCCTGAAGTCCGCGACACCGGGGCTTTGCGTCATCAATTCCTGGCCACGGTTGTTCTTCGGGAAGGCCAGCACTTCGCGGATGCTGTCTTCGCCAGCGGCGAGCATGACGATGCGGTCGAGACCAAGCGCCAGTCCGCCGTGCGGCGGTGCACCAAACTGAAAGGCCTCTAGAATGTGACCGAACATTTCCTTTTGATCTTCTTCGCTGACGCCAAGGATGCCGAACATCTTCGCTTGCAGATCGCTCTCGTGGATACGCAGCGAACCGCCGCCGAGTTCAGTGCCGTTGAGCACCACGTCGTAGGCGACGGCACGGATCTGGGCGAGACTGGGAGCGCTGCCACCCTTGGCGGCGTTTGAAGACTGGCCGGCAAGGGTGCCGGCACTCCCTGTATCGAGGAGATGCATGTCCTCGGATTTCGGACGTGTGAACGGATGATGCACGGCGTTCCATTTCTGATCTTCTTCGCTAAAGGCGAGAAGCGGAAAATCATAGACCCAGAGGAAATTCAGTGCGCTGGAATTTTTGGTTGTTTCCATCATCGCGGCGACTTCCAGACGCACCCGGCCGAGAATGGTGCAGGTGCTTTCCCAAGGTCCGGCGACGAAGAAGACGATGTCGCCTTCTTCGAGGTTCACCTTCTTGATCAGTGCGGCCTTCTCCTCATCGGTGAAGAACTTCCAGAGCGGCGACTTGAACTCGCCGCCTTCGTATTTGATGAACGCAAGCTGCTTCACTTCCTTCGGCAGGCCGACTTCGTGCGCGACTTCATTCAAGCGGATCATCTGGCCGGTCGTGATGCCCGCAAAGCCTTTCGCATTCACACCGCGAACCACACCGCCGTTGTCGAGGGTGTTGCGGAAAATTTTAAACTCGCTCTTAGCGAAGACATCGCAGAGGTCCGTGATTTCGTTGCCGAATCGCGTGTCCGGCTTGTCGGAACCGTAGCGATCCATTGCCTCCTTCCAGGTTATGCGCGGAAAGGGGAGAGGGATGTTCATGTGCCCGGCGGCTTGGAACATCTCCTTGAGCAAGCCTTCGACGAGACGGTAAATGTCCTCCTCAGTGATGAACGAAGCCTCGATATCGATCTGCGTGAACTCCGGCTGTCGGTCGGCGCGGAGGTCTTCATCGCGGAAGCAGCGGGCAATTTGGAAATACTTTTCCAGGCCCGCCACCATGAGGAGCTGCTTGTATTGTTGGGGTGCCTGGGGCAGCGCGTAGAACTTGCCGGGATTAAGTCGCGCTGGGACGAGGAAGTCGCGAGCGCCTTCGGGCGTGGACTTCGACAAGATCGGCGTCTCGACTTCGACGAAATCGTTTTCTTTACTTGAGAGAAAGTCACGGGCCGCTTTCACGATCTTGTGGCGCAGACGCAGATTGCGATTCATGCGCGGACGGCGCAGGTCAAGATAGCGATACTTCAGACGCAGGTCTTCGTTGGACAATTCCACATCGAGTTGGAAGGGGAGCACTGAGGATTTATTGAGCACCGTGAATCCGCTAACGACGATTTCGATTTGTCCGGTCGCGAGGTTGGTGTTGTCCGTTCCTTCGAGACGTTTCGAGACTTTGCCCGTGAGTTGGATCACATCTTCATCGCGCAGATGATGACTCGCTTGTGCAGTCTCGGGATTCTCCTCGGGGCGAAACACCACTTGTGTCATGCCTTCGCGGTCGCGCAGATCGATGAAGATGACGCCGCCGTGGTCGCGTGCGGAATTCACCCAGCCGGACAGGGTGACGGTCTGCCCGATGTGCTCGGGGCGGAGTTCATTGCAGTGGTGGGTGCGGTAGATGTTGGCGGTCATGGACGTGCGAAATGCGGGCGCGTCACATGCCAGAGAATGAGGGCGAAAGCAAGCCGCATCTCGCCCTTGCCAGACGGCGTCCGCCGAGGTTGATGTGCGATATGCCGGACGCTCCACCCACCATCTTTCTCATCGGCGGCTGCAACGGCGCAGGCAAGACCACCTTCGCGCGCCGCTTGCTGCCGGGTGAGGGCGTGTTCACGTTTCTCAATGCCGATGAGATCGCGCGCGGCTTGTCGCCATTGAAGCCAGAACTCGCGGCCTTTCGTGCTGGTAGATTATTGTTGGGGGAGGCAAGACGTTTGATCGCCGAGAAGAAATCCTTCGGCCTGGAAAGCACGCTCAGTGGAAAAACTTACGAGCATCTCCTGCTGAATGCCAAGGCGGAAGGCTTTGTCATTTCGTTGCATTTTCTCGTCGTGCCTTCCGTAGACGTTTCGATTCGTCGCGTTGCTCAACGTGTAAAGAAAGGCGGACATCATGTGCCCGAGCAGGACATCCGGCGGCGGTTCCGGCGCAGCGTGGAGAATTTCCTGGAGGTGTATTTGCCGTTGGCACATGAGTGGAAAGTGTGGGACAATGAACCGCTTCGAATAGAGTGCCTAGCGACCTCCGATGACACTTCGCCCGAAGAAGTAGCCAGCCTGTTGAGAGCCATGACCGTAAAAGAGACCACGCCGCGAAAAATGAGTCCTAGCACGGATCGTGCATTGCGCGCCATGCAGCTCGCCTACGAAGACGCCAAGTCCGAGAACGCGCGCTGGGGCTTGCTCATGATTCCGCAGGAATGGGATCCAGTGCACGATGCTGGCACATCATGGGTCATCGCCGAGCGCATCGCAGCCGGACTTCCGGCGCGTGGGATCGGCACTGCTTCACGGGCTTCTGCTTGATCGCTGCGGCGACATTCGTGAGCAACGGCAGAGCACAAGTCACTGATTCCTTCACGGCCCAGGCAAGGGGAACGATGAAGGGAACACTTCCTTAAGCAATCAGGTTCTTGTATTCCGACGCGGCAAAAAGCTCCGCGAGCCTGGCGCGCAGTCCGTCGGCCGGGACTTCCATCTGGTCGCGGGTGGCGAGATTTTTTATCACTAACGTTGGAAATTCAGTCCCGACGATCACCGCAAATCGGGCTTTCGCGCCTTCCGCGTGTTGAAATTGTTTTCCCATTTTCTGCGGCGTGAGGGGATAGTCCGCGCGCCATCCGGCATCGCGTAACTGCTGCAAGATGCCCAGCGCCTCGTGGCGTCGCGCTTCATCGGCCACCACGACGAACACATCGAGCGCGCCATTCCGTTTCATCCATTCGTCCACGGCTTTTTGTGCCACAGGTGTTTCCTTGATGAGTTCGCCGAGCACCACGTCGCCCATGGCAAAACCACAGGCGGGCATGTCCGTGTCGCCGTCACTCAAGAGCGAGACAAGATTATCATAGCGGCCACCACCGGCGATGGCGCGCAAGCCGTGCTTCAAATCGAAGGCTTCGAATACGACGCCGGTATAATAGGCAAGCCCGCGCACGATACCGGGATCCACTTTGACAAATTCCCACAACCCGCGCGCAGCCAGACTGTTGCGAATCGCAGCGAACACGGGATGATTCTCGTTCACTGAGGCGATGAACGCCTGCACGGCATCGAGGCTGGTGCCCAGTGCTTTGAGTTTTTCGTCCGTGGCTTCTGGAGCAGCGCGTTCCATCTTGTCGATGACCTGAAGAAACTCACCGGCGCGTTCCACTGCGATACCAGCCTGCGATTGAAATTGCGTCCAGAGCTGGCGATCACTCAAGCGGATCGCGAAGTCGTCCTTGGTCAAACCGAAGGTGCGCAGGGAAGCGATGGCAGTCGCGATGAGTTCCGCATCCGCCGCGGGCGAGGCTTCGCCGATGATGTCCACGTTGTACTGGTGAAATTCGCGCAACCTTCCGCGTTGTTGTCGCTCGTAGCGATAGCAGGGGCCGATTTGAAACCACTTCAAAGGTTTGGAATAGTGCCGCTGTCTCGCTGCGGCCATCCGCGCCAAGCTGGGAGTCACTTCAGGACGTAGGGAAACTTCCTCATCACCCTTGGTCGTGAAACAGAAGAGTTGATGGACGATTTCATCGCCACTTTTTTTCCGAAAGAGATCGGTGCTTTCCAGTGCAGGACCTTCGTATTCGACAAATCCGTGACCCGCCGCGCTGGTGCGCCAGCGTTCGAAGATGTAGTTCCGCAACGCACAGTCTTCAGGAAAGAAATCGCGGAAGCCTTTGATGGTTTGGAAGGGCATTAATGAAAAAATGTTATGCGTTAAGGGTTATGAGTTATGGAGAATGTCACGGCAAGCAGAATGATCTGAATTCATAACTCATAACTTCCAACCCATAACTGTTCACTTTTCACTATTTATTGTGCCGCTTCGTCCATTCTGCGGCCAAGGCTCGATATGCTGTCGCACCACGGCCATTGGGTTCGTATTCGATGATGCTCTTGCCGTAGCTCGGCGCTTCACCGAGACGGATGCTGCGCGGGATCAGGGTGTCATAGACGACTTCCGTGAAATACGTCCGCACATCGTTGACGACTTGGTTGGCAAGATTGGCGCGCGAATCAAACATCGTCAGCACGATGCCCTCGAGCGTCAGGCCAGGGTTGGCGCCGGACTCGCGGATCTGCTGGACGATGTTGACGATCTTGGCCAGACCTTCGAGTCCGAAATATTCGCACTGAATCGGCACCAGCAATTCATCCGCACCGGCCAGCGCCGAGGTCATCAATATTCCGAGCGACGGCGGACAATCGATGAAGATCACATCAAAGAGCCCACTGTGTTCCAGCGGTCGCAGCACTTCGCGCACGCGGGTCAGGTGATTGCCGGCCTGGGCGAGTTCGATTTCGCAGCCCGCGAGTTCTTGATGGGAGCGGATGATGGACAGATTGGAGAGCCGCGTGCTGCGGATCACACTGCGCGCATCGGCGGTGCCGAGCAGACAGGGATACATGCTGGAGTTTTCTTCCTGCGCGATACCTAGGCCGCTGGTGGCGTTCGCTTGGGGATCGAGATCCACCAGCAACACTCGCACCCCGCTGGCCGCAAGGCTGGCGGACAGGTTCATGGCGGTCGTGGTTTTACCCACGCCTCCTTTTTGATTTGCAATGGCGACGATTCTCATGCCGGTGGTAGAAGTGCGCACTTCATCACAATCCTTGCGGCAAGCGAACTAAAAAATCATGCTCATCACAGAAAAAATTCTCGGCGACATCGGCGGCTGGCAGGTCATGAAGGCCGCGCGCGGGCTTTTGGTGGCAAATGTCGTGGAGAAAACCGAGCGGGCGGGGGATGATTTCCGAGGTCTGGTGCGCGAGGGGAAACGGAAATACGCGGTCACGCTGACGGTGCAAGGACCGACGAAAGCCGAGTGCCGCTGCTCCTGCTCCGAGGCCCAACGCGGTCTTGTTTGTGCGCATGCCATCGCGGTCGCACTTGTATCCATAAGTAGCAGCCGACGTGAGGAGGCTCAAATTATCCGGCCTAGTGCGAACGAGATCGCGCGCAGCCATCACCCCGCAAAAAAGTCAGAGCCTCCTCACGTCGGCTGCTACGAAGTGCCGCCCGGGAGGTTTGATGTTTTTATTCCGGCGCAGCGGATGGAGTCCATGATCGGGGAGGGCGGACGGGTGCCCGTTTTTCTCCAGTTTCAATCCGGTGGAGACGAAATTGATCCGGTGGCGCAATGGCTCATGCAGCAGGACTTGCCCGTGCAAAGCGGGCCGCTTTCGCTGGATGTGAAGACGCTTGGCGGATTCCTCAATGTATTGCGCGATCATCCGCGGGTGTGGGAGGGTAGACCAGGCGGCGCGAAGAATCTACGTCGGCAATTCACTTTGGTTGAGGATGCTGTGGGTATGCTCGTAATACGGGCAGAATTTGCGCAGCCAAATAGCGTGACATTTTCCTGCGATGCATCGCATATCTCAAGGAGCGGCGATTGGCAATCGCCTCCGAAAACACCTTCCGCGCAGCGGGAAAATAAGATCGTAGGGGATGATACCCCGCGAACATCAAATAGAGACGCCTTGCGTTTGCAGTATGAAGGCGATTACCAATCGCCACTCCTTGTGGCTGGAGGCCGTTGGCTATTCCAACGGGAAACGCTTACGCTCGCCCCATTCTCAGTCACAGACTCGGAGGTCACCAAGCTCATTCGCGACTGCCTAGACAAAAAAAGCAGGGGAGTCGTGCGCGATCTTCGCTGGCTGGCGAGAAATCTCGATGCTCTGGAAAATGTCATGTCGCTGGAGACGGACGAAGCCTTGTCGCATCTGCGGCTGGTTCCTGCGGAACCGCGGTTCGTCATCGAACTCGATGGCTCGCCGCGTCAGGCTACAGCGCGGGTAGAGGTGGTCGTCGGCAGCGTGCGGCATCCGCTGTCATTGCCGAATCAGGAAACGTCAGGCGAGCCCTATCCGATTCTGGCCGCAGATGGCACTTTGACCTTCTACCAGAGGAATACCGCCCGTGAATTCCGGCTGCGAACAGAATTGGAAGCCGCCGGATTCGCCGTCAGCCCCGATGGCGGCTGGCCTCTAAAAGGCGAGCGCGAAGTGGCGGAATTCTTCGCCGTGGCGCTGCCGAGCTGGCAGAGGCGGCACGAAGTCGTCTTCTCAGAACGCTGGCTGGCGGCTTTCCGAGGCTGGAAAAGGATGGCGCCGATGGTGCGTGCCAATGAGCGGGACAGGAATGTCCCGCCTCCAGTGACTGGCTGGCTGGACATGGAGTTCGCCTATGAAGCGGCGGACGGCTTCCGCGTGCCGCGGCATGAAGTGCTCCGGCTCATCCGCAGCGGCCAGCGGACCATGCGCGGCGCACAGGGTCAGACTTACGCGCTGGACAGCGACTCCTGCGATGAATTCGAATCACTCTTGAGCGAGTCCGGCGCGCGGCTGGGCGAGGGCCCTTCGACAAGCTCAGGGCGGGTGGAGTTGTCTGCCGACAACGGCCATATCCTGAATGAATTCCTCGCCGTCGGCCAGCCAATCTCCAAACTGGTGTTGCCGGACGAGGTGGAAGTGAGACGGCGGCTGGGCGACCTGGCCAGCAAGCTCCGGGACTATCAATTAGAAGGAGTCCGGTGGCTGATCGCGTCAGCCGAGGCCGGGCGCGGGGCGCTGTTGGCGGATGACATGGGACTGGGCAAGACTGTGCAGGTTATCGCGCTCCTGCGCTGGCTGGCAACATGTGAACAACTTTTGCCGAGATCGGCACTCGTGATCTGTCCGACATCATTGATCTCAAATTGGAATGATGAATTAGAGCGTTTTGCTACTGAATTACACGTAAATATCATGCATGGAGAAGATCGACTTATTCACAAGTTATCTACAAACAAATATAACGTAATATTAACATCTTATGCTTTGTTGTCAAAAGATTTACAACAACATAATGTAAGTTATTACCAAGCTGTGATCCTCGACGAAGCCAGTCACATCCGAAACCCGGACACTGCGGTCGCAAAGGCAGTATGCAGCCTGAATTCTCCCGTCCGCGTGGCCCTGACTGGCACGCCGGTCGAAAACTCCGTCCATGACCTCTGGAGTCTGATGCGCTTCGTCCAGCCCGGGTTCCTCGGCACCCAGAAGGACTTCGCCGAGCGATATGTCAAGCCGCTGGCTTCTGCCGCCACGGATCCGGGAGCGACCGGTAAAACGGCGCGCCGCTTGCGCACCAGATTGGGGCCGTTTGTCTTGCGCAGAACGAAAAAAGAGGTCGTTCGGGAATTGCCCGACAAGATCGAGAAGATCATCTTCTGTGACCTGTCCACCCAGCAGAAGGAGGTTTACAAGCGCCTGCTGGAGGAGGGTTGGGCCGAAATAAGAGATGCCCGACGCCGCAGCGCCAGGGCAGGGCGCATGACCATGTTCACTGTATTGCTCCGGCTCCGCCAGGTGTGCAACGATCTGCGGTTGCTGGGGCTGAACCGTGGCGACGGCGGCCCTCCGCCGTCATCGCTCATTCAGGCCGCCAAAGGCGGCGATGCTGTTTCTGACGCCGTCGAGGGCGACGGGGCCACTACCAGCGGCAAATGGGAAGCCTTGGCCGACATCGTGGACGACGCCCTCGGCGGCGCGCACAAAATCCTCATCTTCAGCCAGTTCACCGGCATGTTGCGCCTCCTGCGCGACTGGCTGGACGCCCGCAGTGTCGGCCACAGCTACCTCGACGGCTCCACGCGCGACCGAGGGGCGCAGGTCGCCGCCTTCCAGACCGACCCCGCGCGGCGCGTCTTCCTCATCAGCCTCAAGGCCGGCGGCTACGGCCTGAATCTCACCGCCGCCGACCACGTCATCCTTGTTGAGCCCTGGTGGAATCCCGCCGTCGAAGCCCAGGCCATCGACCGCGCCCACCGCATCGGCCAGGCCAGCGTCGTCACCGCCAGCCGCCTCATCGCGCGCGGCACCGTGGAGGAGCGCATCCTGAAGCTCCAGGCCACCAAGCGCCAGTTCATGGCCTCCGCCGTCGAGGACGACCCGCTCACGCTGCCCGGACTGACTGACGACGACTTGGAGAGCCTGCTGGAGTGAGAGACATTGACCCTTCGTTCATGATTCGTGCTCCTGTCCCGCACCGCGATCACGGCGGTAAATGACCCAGTAAACCAGACCGACCATGCCAGCTCCGCCGGCGAGATTCCCGAGGGTCACAGGCACCAGGTTGTGCAGAAATCCCTGCCAGCTCACGCCGCCCTCGATGTTTTGCAAGAGCAGTCCCAGCGGGATGAAATACATGTTGGCCACGCAATGTTCGAACCCGCAGGCTACGAACGCCGTGATTGGGAAGACGATCGCCAGAATCTTGTCCGCCACATTGCGTCCGGCCATCGCTATCCACATCGCCAGGCAGACGAGCACGTTGCAAAGCACCGCCTTGAAAAAGGCCTCTGCGAACGGCAGTGCGCACTTCGCCGCGGCGATCGATACGGCCGTCCGGCCCACGGCCCCGGCGTTCATTTCCCCATGACCGGACCATGCCACCAGCAGCGCCAGGCCCATGGCACCCGCCAGGTTGGCGAAGTAAACGATCACGAAGTTCCGCAGCAGCCTGGCAGCGCTGATGCGGCGCGAGACCCACCCCATAACCAGCAGATTGTTGCCCGTAAAAAGCTCCGCGCCCGCCACGACCACGAGGATCAGTCCCAGCGAAAACGCCACGCCGCCCAGCACCCGTTGCACCGCGAACCCCATCGTCGCATCGCTGGCCACCAAGGTAAAAAAAAGCGCGCCCAGCCCGATGAATCCTCCCGCCAGCACGCCCAGCGCCGCCGTGGAGAGCAGGGGCAGGGCGGCCTTGGTCACGCCCACGTTTTCCACGCGCTCGGCAATTTCCTTCGGTGAGTAGCAGTCGGCCCCGTAAATCTCGGTCGGCATGACTGGATGTTTGATGATGCACCACCAGACCGCAAGAAGTCTTGCTGACATTATTCGGCCGGATGGGAGTCTGGTTTGTTCGCAAACCCCTGCGCTTCAGATATGCGCTATCGAAGCGGGGTGGTGCCTTTGAGGTTCCGCAACCCCGCGGAACACCAGTCTTAATAACTTTATACAATATATGTAATGTAAAATAATATGGTGTCGGGGTCGATTTGAATTGTTGATGTCGTCAATTGAATGCTTGTTTATGCTTCTGGCGGCGAGAATAATATTCCTATCTATGCCCGTCCGTTTACACTTCAACGAAAGGAAGGCAACGCAAGCTGCCGCCGTTCTGCTCAGGCTTCGAGGTGCCCCCATGAGCTACATGAAGTTGATTAAGCTGATGTATTTCGCGGATCGTGCCGCCCTCTTACGTTGGGGCCGACCGATCAGCACTGATCGCTACGTTTCCATGGATCGCGGGCCAGTGTTGAGCAGAGTTCTGAATCTCGCGTCCGAAGATCATGGTCAAAGCTCTGTTTGGTCTGACTCGATCAGTGATCCAAGCAATTATGAAGTTCAGTTGAAGTCGGGCGTCGGCACCGACGAGCTTTCGAAGGCTGTAATCGAGCTTCTCACCGAGATTTTTGAAAAGCATGGCGCAAGAAGCCGATGGGAACTGGTTGACCTAGCCCACGAACTTCCGGAGTGGAGAAATCCGAACGGAAGTGCGATTCCCATTGAATACCGGGACATTCTCAAGGCCGAAGGTAAAACCGATGCGGAATCAGCTGCCGTGGAATCAGAACTTGATGAATTGGCTGAAATGGACCGGCTCCTTCATGCCTGCTGATTGTGGCGACGATCGGCAACAGTTACATGCTCCCGAAGCCCGGGCAGGACGTTGAGCATCTTTGGGTGCTCAACACCAGACCCGATCCGCGCACAAATCAGGCAATCATGGTCAATCTCACGACTCAGTAGCCTCATTCCGACACCACGACGATCTTGGTGAAGGGTGAACATCCGTTCATCAAGCGACCATCTGTGATTTACTATGCGGACGCAAGGATTGTTCCGGACACGACTGCGCTGGACAAGGCTGTGGCTGGCAAAATGTGGCGCCAAAACGATGATTTTGATCAATCCCTGATCGTCCGAATTCAATCGGGCTTGATGGCTTCGCCATTCACGCCTGATAAAGTCAGGAATGCCTTTCTTGAGGCGAAGAAGAATGGCCTGGATCAATTCTAACCATGTTCAACGATGACGCTCGCTTCCTCACTTTTAGAATTCGTTCAGAACTTCACGCGCTGCTCGCACGCTTTGATGTGAACAGCATTGAGACTGGTGGATACAAGCGATTGTTTCAAGGCATGGCAAAGGATCATTGACGGATACCCTCTTTTCACTTTCACTGGTTCGACAATTCATCATGAAACTAGAATACGCTCTTGGACTTGCACTAGCAATTGCACACAATTCATCCGTGATGGCGGATGCCATACCAGCCGGTAGCGAGGTGTAGAGCGCAGCGACACCCCATGCAGGAGAAGGAAAATTCCCGCATCACGCCGGGATGCCAGACGATGGGTGCGCGCCGTTGACTGGCTGGCATCGCTCCGCGATTCAGAACGCGAAACTCATCTCAAGAAGGAACGCGAGTGTGGCGCATGCCCACTCGCAAAACTTTCCTGCGACGCGGCAGACCCTATATTTGGCGAGTAGCCTTCGGCATACACGCGCTCCTTCTACTTTTCAATGGCTCCGCCATGGATGAGTGGCATCGCCCGGACGGTCAATGCCCCCTCTCCTCGTGTGTCAGATTATTGCATGCTGCGCGGGCGACGCGGGCGATCTTCACGCCTCGCGACTCGGGGAACTTGGTTTGCTTGGCTGACTGTTTCATTTTCTTACTCACGCTGCAATCACGCCGTTCATCCTCTGGTTTGTGGCACAGGCTTTCAGAGCCTGTGTGTATCCCGGGCATTCTGCCGGGGCGATCTGTTGATCCCCGGCCAAAATGGCCGGGCTACACACAGGTCATAGACCTGTGCCACGATCATGACCGATCCTGTCCTCAAACTCTCCCGCCCTCTCTCGCTACTCCAGCTTCAGCTCCAGATCATCCACTGCAAACGGCTTGACACATTCCTCGGACTCAAAGCGAAAGTGATTCATTCGCGGCGTGACGGGCCAGCTTTCCATGGCCGCAGCATCAAAGGGCACCAGCAGCTGCTGGAGCTGACTGGACGTGCTGCCGCTGTCGATCCAGGTGCGCCAGCCATCCTCCGGCAGGATGACCGGCATGCGGTCGTGCAGGGGCGCAATCAGCGAATTGGCGGCAGTCGTCAGAATGGTGAAGGTTCGGAGATGCGCACCGACGGATGGCTCATCGGTTTTCCCAGTTCCCCTTTCCAATCTCCCATCTTCTATCTTCAATCTCCCACCCCCGAATGCTTCCTCCCACAAGCCGGCGAAGCACATCATCTGATCCCCTTTTCGGTGAAAATGCCACGGCTGTTTTCCATGCGGGACTGTCTGCCATTCGTAGAAACCGTGGGCGATCACCAGACAGCGCCGGTGCCGGAAGGCATCGCGGAAGGCAGGCTTCTCCGCAGCCGTCTCAGACCTGGCGTTAATGAAGCCCCCCTTCCCATCCTTGGACCACGCGGGCACCAGTCCCCAGCGCAGCATCTGCAAATCAGCACGACCCTCCTTGAGCAGCACCACCGGTGCCTGCTGCGTGGGTGCGACATTAAACCGCGGCGTGATCCCGGTTTCGCAAAGTTCCTGAAACTCACGCGGGAGCTGTTCAATCTCCGCTTTGTAACGGTATCGGCTGCACATGACGGCTTCAGTCTGTATTTTGCCAGACTATCTTTCCTTCCGTCCTTCCGTCTTCGACTCCACAGTGGGCTTGACCTCTGATTGATCGGCACGCGTGAATCGGAGATCGTGGCTTAGCAGCCAGAACCAACCGATGGTAATCGCCAGGAATAGAAGTGACAGCCAGATGACCCATAAACGCATGGGTTATTGTGAAATATAAAATCCGTCCCGCAAGGGGAAAGAGACCCACTACCCAGCCGTGTTGTGCTGAATTTGCCTGATCATCTGCGCGATGTGCGGCGCACTGTGCACGCGAGGCTTGAGGATGGCGAGGCTTTTGGATCTGGATCCCCATTTGATGATCTGGATGTCCACCTTGCGTGAACCCCATTCATTCATCGAGTCTTTGCTAGGCTTGTAGAGGTCGATCGTCTTTGTTCCAACCAGGGCTGAGCCGTAGTCATCAACTTCATAAAGGTGCTTGTCGCCGTCGATCTTGAAGACGGTGCCGACGGGATAGACGGACCAGTCAGCGGCGGCGCTGCGGATGGCACCGTATCTCAGAGTGCCACCTGCGGCGGTGGACACCTTGTACTTCAAGTGATCACTCTCGGTATGCGTGTAAGCGGTGGTTTTCACATCAGAGATGCGTGGCGCATGACTGCTGGTGACATTTTCGCATGAGGATGAACCAGCACCGAGTGCGGCCATGACGAGGAATTGGAATATGAGCATTATTTGTGGGGTTTGGTTTCGGCCAGCTCCAAAATATTGGGGGCATGGTCATGATCCCTAGGGTCGCGATTATTGGCGACCACCGAGGGCTTGCTTTAGGGACGAGTTGAGACCATCCCGAACAGTTGCCGTTCAAGAAAAACGGACTAAATCCACCCCACTTTTTGCGTAATACAGCTGTCAAAAAGCCCCATACTACTTAATAACAAGAACTTATGATGATATATAATATTCTCTAATCTGGTTCCCATATATCCAAGAGTCTTCGAAAAATTGCGATTTTACCCTTTGAAAAAGTTTGCCTCCCCCGCCCTTCCGCGCCATGAAAGGTGAACCGCGCTGTTGCCTTGTCCTTATCACATCCGCATGTCCTCGTAGTCATTCCTGCGCGCTGGGGTTCCACCCGGTTCCCTGGCAAGCCGCTCCACATCATCGCCGGAAAACCGCTCGTTCAACATGTCTGGGAGCGCTGTAAAGAGTGCCGCCATGTGGACAAGGTGGTGATCGCGACCGATCACGAACGCATTGCCGACGCCGTGCGCCTCTTCAATGCCGTGTCCGTGCTCACCTCGCCCGATCATCCCAGCGGCACGGACCGGGTGGCGGAGACCGCAAAATCATTCCCGACGCATGACATTGTGATCAACGTGCAAGGTGACGAACCGCTCATCTCTCCGGCGCTGATTGATGAACTGGCACTAACGCTGGCTGCCAACGAAACCATCTCCATGATCACCGCGGCAGCACCGCTGGAGGACGCAGCGCTGCGGAATGACGCGAATGTCGTGAAAGTGGTGATGAATATGCAGAGCGATGCCCTCTATTTTTCGCGCGCGCTCATCCCCCACCCACGAAATACAGACGCCGACGTGACTCACTTCCGGCATCTCGGCATCTATGGTTTCCGACGTAAGTTTCTTTTTCAATTTGTTTCGTGGCCCCAGTCACCCCTCGAAAAAGCCGAGTCGCTGGAGCAGCTTCGCGCCCTGGAAAACGGTGCCCGCATCCGTGTGGTCATCACTCGCGACAACTCGCCGGGTGTGGACACAGAAGATCAGGCCCGCGCGGTGGAAGCACTTCTTGCCAAATAATACCTTTTCACTTTTCACTTATCCCTTATCCCTTATCACTGACTTCGAGCATGAAATACATTTTTGTAACCGGCGGCGTTGTCAGTTCACTCGGCAAGGGGCTTGCCGCAGCCTCGCTCGGCACACTGCTGGAACACCGCGGGCAGAAGGTGATTTTGCAAAAATTTGACCCGTATCTGAATATCGATCCCGGCACCATGAACCCCTATGAGCACGGCGAGGTTTATGTGCTCGACGACGGTGCGGAAACAGATCTCGACCTCGGTCACTACGAGCGTTTCACCAGCACCAACCTCTCGCGCCTCAATAACCTCACCAGTGGCCAGGTCTACCAGAGCGTGCTCAAGAAGGAACGAGACGGTGACTATCTCGGCGGCACGGTGCAGGTCATCCCGCATGTCACCAACGAGATCAAGGAGCGCATCCGCAAAGTCGCGCGAGAGATGCCAGGCGACATTATTATCACCGAGATCGGCGGCACCGTGGGTGACATTGAAGGACTCCCTTTCCTCGAGGCCATCCGTCAGTTCGCCCAGGATGTCGGGCCGGAAAATGTTCTCTTTATTCACACCACGCTCATCATCTACATGCGCGCGGCGGGCGAACTCAAGACCAAGCCCACGCAGCAGAGCATCGCCAAGCTCCGGGAGATCGGCATCAGCCCCGGCATCATCCTCTGCCGCACAGAACTGCCGCTCGATCACGATGTGAAGGACAAGATATCCCTCTTCTGCAACGTCTCACCTGACGCCGTCATCGAGGCCCGCGACGTGAAGAACTCCATCTACGAAGTGCCGCTGAAGCTGCACGAGGAGAAACTCGACGATCTGGTCTGCAAACTTCTCAACATCCAGGCGCCGCAGCCGGACCTGACCCGCTGGCGGCAATTTGTCCAGCGTGTCATCAACCCCATCCAGCACGTGCGCATCGGCGTGGTCGGAAAATACATCGAGCTTCAGGACGCCTACAAAAGCATTTACGAAGCACTGGTCCACGCCGGCGCGTCTCATGACACTAAGATCGACATCGTTAAAGTCGATTCCGAGCACATAGAAAAAGAAGGTGCGGCGCGCCATCTCGCCGGCATGCAGGGCATCCTGGTGCCGGGCGGCTTCGGCGACCGCGGAATCGAAGGCAAAATCGCAGCCTGCCGCTATGCGCGCGAGCAACGAATCCCCTACTTCGGCATCTGTCTCGGCATGCAAATCGCCATCATCGAGTTTGCCCGCAACGTCTGCAAACTGGAAGCTGCCAACAGCACCGAGTTCGACAAAACCACGCCGCACCCCGTCGTCAGCCTGCTGGAAGAGCAGCGGCATGTCACCACCGTCGGCGGCTCCATGCGTCTCGGCTCCTGGGTCACCGATCTCGTAGCCGGCACCAAGGCCTTCGAGCTGTATCACAGCGCAACCATCACCGAGCGTCACCGCCACCGCTACGAATTCAATGCCGCTTACAAGACGCAGATGGAGGAATCTGGCCTCGTCATCAGCGGCATGTCACCCGACGGCCTGCTCGCGGAGATGATCGAGCTGCGCGACCACCCCTTCTTTGTCGCCTGCCAGTTCCATCCGGAATTCCTCTCCAAGCCCAACCATCCGCACCAGATTTTTCACGGATTCGTCAAGGCGGCGCTGCAGCAGCATACAAAGAAGTGAGACCGCTTCACAAGCCCCGCGGCACACGGATGGTGAACACCGTTTCCACACCGGGAGTACTCTGCAGAGTGATCGTGCCTTTGTGAGCTTCGATGGCACGCCGGACAATGGAGAGCCCCAGACCGGTGCCCTTGATTTCCCGGCTGCTTTCAGACCGCATGACTCTATAAAAGCGCTTGAAAACGAAAGGCAGTTCCGCTTGAGGAATGCCCACGCCATTGTCCCGGATGTCAATCTGCATGATCCGTCCATCCGTCTTCAATTCAATCTGCACCACCAGTCCGCGCGCGAGATTTTCCTTGAGCGCATTCTGCACCAGATTGAATATAATCTGGTCCCAATAAAAACGGTCGCCGCGCAGCCGGGCGTCATAGTGCACAGGCGTCAGCACTTGCACGTCAGCTCCTTTGGAGGTGATCACCGGACTGAGTCGGTGCACGACCTCCAGCGCGCACTCGTGCAGATCGAACTCCTCGATGCGCAGGGCCTCGTCCTGCCCTGACTCCATCCGGCTGATCACCAGCAAATCTTCCACAATCTGCCCAAGCCGGTCGCCGTGCTTCTTCATCACGGCAAATGCACGCTGAATTTCCTGCGGTTCATCAATTTGATGTTCGACGAGGTTCTCCAGATAGCCGACGATGATGGAGAGCGGCGTGCGGAGTTCATGCGACGCATTGGCCACGAAATCCTTTCTGATTTTCTCAAGCGTGTGCTTGGCGGTTTCGTCACGCAGGATGAGCAGCAGATCCCCTTCCTCCGCCTGCAATCGATCGCTTTGCAACGGCACCGCCATCACCTCGTAAATGCGATCCTCGGGCGGACCGCTTGCCGGCACATGCGTTACCGGAATCTCCCCAGACTGTCGCTTCCCCTCCGCGACTGCTTTTTCAGCCAGCACCACAATCCGGGTGTGAGGGATGCACTCCACCAGCTTGCGCCCGACGGGTTCATTGACCGGCGGAAACAAATGCTGCGCCCCAAGGTTCACAAAAAGCACGCGCATGTCCGCCCCCAGGATGAACAATCCATCTTCCAGTCCGTCAGCCAGACGGTGCAACAGTTCCGCCCGGCGCAGGGTGCGACGGAGAAAGTCAGACTCCTGAAGCCGGCGGGACTCGTTTGTAGCCCTCTCAAGCCGGAAAGCCTGGCGTTCACGCCGCCACAACACCGCAATCACTGCTATGACCGCGAGGCAGATGGCTATGAGATACGGCATCACTGAATGGGGCGGCACGCGCGGTTCTGTCAGCCCGCTACAGCGGAATCTGTGATGGGTTTCTTGAAAATGTATCCGAATCCCCTCGAAGTCTGGATCCAGTCGGCATTCGCTCCGAGCTTTTCCCGCACTCGTTTCACATGAGTGTCCAGCGTTCGGGTGCGCACCGTATCCGCGTAGCCCCAGACTTCCCGGAGCACCGTGTCACGATCCACCACATTGCCATGATGCGAAGCCAGCAAGTACAGCAGCTTGAACTCCAGCAGCGTCAGCTCCGCCGCAACACCGTTGATAGAAAGCTGAACTGCCGGGATGTCGAAATGGAAAGGGCCAATATCCAGTTCAGAGCCGTCCGTCGTTAAACCGGAACGTCGGAGAATCGCCTGCACACGCAGTATAAGTTCCTTGGGACTGAATGGCTTGGCGATGTAATCGTCCGCCCCTTTTTCCAGGCCGGCAATGCGGTCTGCGGCCATGCCCCTGGCTGTGAGCATGATAACTGGAACTTTTTGCAAGAACTCGTCCTGCCGCAATTCCTCGCAGACCCGGAGTCCATCGCGACCCGGCATCATCACATCCAGCACGATCAAATCCGGGCGATGCGCCCTGGCCTGCCGTAGTGCGGCCAGTCCATCCGCAGCCTCCACCGTCTGGTATCCCGCGCGGGCGAGATTCAAACGCACAAGTTCACGCACGTCATCTTCGTCATCAGCGATAAGGATAAGCTGCTCGTCGGGCATTTCAGAATTCCCTTCCATTGTTACAGAATTGCCAGCAAGCGCAAAGCGCCATTTGTGACGACTTTGTCACCCTTTTAATTCTTTCATGACATCAAGCCACTTCGAAAGGTGCGCCCCCCAGGTCAGCGGCAGCATCGTCTCCCGCGCAGCCGCTCCGATCGCGGCGTGTTCGGCGGCACCCATCCCGAGCGCCCTGCGAACTGTCGTCAGGACAGCCACGGCATCCTGTGGGTGACCGAGCAGTAAGCCATTCACACCGTCCTTCAGAAAATCGATCGCACCGTCATTCACCGAAATAAGTCCGGGCAGGCCGCTTGCCATGCTTTGCAGCACGGTGTTTGCGCAAGCATCATATAACGTCGGATGCAGAAACCAGTCGGCGGTCTGATATAGCGAGGTCATGTTCGACTGTGCGGCGATGCAGCGGATTTTTTTCTCGATGCCAAGCTTTCTAATCTTCCGCACGTGTCGTACAGAAGGTGCCCGACCAACGATCCAAAGATCAGCGTCCACTTCCGGCCAGATGTCGAGCAACACGTCCAACCCCTTTCTCCGATGGCTGAGGGAAACAAATAAAAACACCGGGCGTGTAGCATCGCTGCGGAGTCGTTCGCAAACCTTCGCCCGCAGCGATGCCCGGTCCTGCGCAGGCCGGAATCGATCGGTGTCCACTGCGGTATGGATCACGCGAAAAAGGCTCTTATCGGTGCCGTAAGTTGCGTGCAACTGTCCGGCAACCTGCGCGGAGTTCGTGATGAAAAGTTTCGTGCGCCCTGAAGTGTAAAGCTGTTTCTCAAGATGTAGTTCCAGCCGGTTCTTCAGGTTCCAGCGCTTCCATGCCGGCAGCAGATCCGAGTAAACGCAATGGCAACCTCCGCCTGCACGATGCAGATCCTGCGTCGTGGTGCGACCGAAGCCAATGGTCGCATCCACAGGCAGCCCCCCCACCAGTTGCGAAGCCGCTCGGTCGAATTGCCACATCCGCAGCAGTGGCGAACCCTGTATCAACGGAATGCGGTGCCACGTGGCTTTGATCTTAGCTTCCACTTCCGGCGCGATGTTTGCCGATACAATGTCGAGCTCATGGCCAGCCGCGTTCAAACGAATGGCGAACTCGATCAGGTAACCTTCGAGGCCGCCACGGGGGACGAATTGATGATAGATCAGGCCGAGGCGCATGGCAGAAGTTCAGGGTTTAGATTAGTAGAGTCATCAAGGCGTTTAGAGTGATCCATTCCTTGAACTCTGAACCTTGAACTCTGAATCCAGAACATCATTTTCATACTTCCGGCTGTAGCGCACGAAGTTGAAGAACGCCGTTGCCACCGCAATCCACAAGCCAGGAAACCCGTCGAGGAAACCGCGGCGCAGGAAGTAGGCGCGAAAGAAGCGCCACAGCGGACGAGCGACATTGGCGAACAATGACCATGACTTACCTTCCGCGATCTGCTGCTCCAGAAAGGCATCGGCAAACGGATTGATTTTTTCTATGTAGCGGTTCATGGATGGAAACGAGTAATGATGCAGATCGCCCGCCAGCAGCATCGTCGATCCATCCAGCTCCACTTTGTCGTGCGCTGCATTTCCGCCAAAGCGGCCCTTCTCACGTCGAAACAGCCGCAGCTTGCGGTCGGGATACCAGTCGCCATGCGTGATCCAGCGCCCCATAAACCACACCTTCCGATTGCATTTCACCCCATCAAATTTCTCCGACGAGCCGTCGCGGAAGAACTGCTCGATGCTTTGCCGCATCTCCGGCGACAGTTCCTCGTCGCAGTCCAGCGCCAGCACCCACGCCTTCGTGCAGAGCTTGAGCGCCACCTGTTTCTGCCCGCTCTGCCCCAGCCAGTCCTGATGAACGACCCGCGCGCCAAAGCTCTGCGCGATCTCCCGGGTGCGGTCCTTGGAGCCGGAATCCACCACGATAATCTCCTCCGCCAGTCCCTTCGCGCTGCTGAGGCAGCGCGCGATATTCGCCTCCTCGTCGCAGGCGATGACTGATAGTGAGAGTGGGTAAGACATCAGAGAACTCGTGTGATTGCCGGGTGCTTGTTGCCTGTTATTAAACCATCACGCAATGACCGCAAACGATTGCTCAACCCACGTATACTTCTGTTGTAGTGCGTAAACTGCCCATAATAGCAGTTAGGAAATGGCTGATGACCGATTTATTGAGCATTGCTCAAGAGGATGACAATCTGAGAAGTAGCGCGAGAATGGTGGAACCTGCTCGCCAAGCTCTATTGCAACACGGCAAACCGCAAATTGGGCGAGTGATCCGCGACACACTCGCGCTCCTCCTGATTTTGATGCCGGTCGCTTCGTGTCATCCAATTGCGCGAAACTCAATAACATGTGCAAAAGAATTGGTGTGAGGTGTTTTGCGGAGGGGGTATCTGAGGTACACGAAAAATGTATGATACTCCATTGACCTAAACACATTCTTCGTTTACTGACACACATCCTGTGTATGAAGAATCTTCTCGCCCAAATTGGCACGTCCTTGGCACGTCCTTGGCACGTCCTTGGCACGTCCTTGTAAGGTAATCGCAGCACTGCTGCTGATTATTTTACCTGGGTTGGTGCATAGCC
>VFKE01000016.1 GCA_009885695.1 Verrucomicrobiota bacterium
CACGAGATGCGGCTACGTCTTCTTTAAAAATGCTCTGCGCGGTTTAAATAATTTCGCAGCCGCGTTCGTAGCCGCGTTCGTAGCCGCGTTCGTAAGAACGCGGGAAATATGGAAGCTCTCCCCGCAGCCGCGAAACGAAAACGCGGGAAATAGGCCTGCTTCGCTGGCTGCCATAGTTTCTTCCCGCACTTTCGCTTCGCGGCTGCGCAACACGAGATGTGGCTACGTCGTTTTTAAAAATGCTCTAAAGTGAACAGGAGAACATTATCAGGGACCACGAGCCCCCACACCCTCCAGCACTTCCACCGTCATCGAACCGGCATCGTCCTCCCGACACAAGCGCGCGACCCGCCCGCAGTTCACCTTCACCGTGGTGTCGCTTAAGAGATGCTCCAGCTCCCGCGAAATATTTTTTACCGTGAACTTCCGCGGCGTCAGTGCACTCCCGCAGCCCAGCCGCTTCAATCGCACCGCGTTATCCGGCTGATCATGCGCCATCGGCATGATCAGTTGCGGCACGCCGGCAGCCAGTGCCTGAGACATCGTGCCGATGCCGCCGTGATGCACCAGCGCATCCACATGTGGTAGCACTTCACTGAACGGCAGATACTCGAACACCTTCGCCCACGACGGCAGCCGTTGCGGGAGCTGTTCTTGAAAGCGCGTGCCCAACAACGCGCGCTTGCCCAACTTTTCGCAGGCATCCAGCCCGGCTGCGAAGAAGTTACGCGACTGCGCATTGCCCGTCCCAGGTGAGAACACCAATGGCTTATCCCCCGCAGCCAGGAAATCCTGAATCTCCTTAGGCAGCGCGAACTGTCCGCGCAGATCTTCCTGCGGGAAACCTGTCGCGCGCGTGTTCGACGGCCAATCCGGCTGCGGCGCGGCGAACCATTCCGGAAATAACGCGAGATTCGCATCCGGAGAGTGCAGCCAATCCGGGATCAGACGTGCCGGTGCACGAATGCCGATCCCCGCGCAGAACTTCTTCAAGCCAGCACCCACCATTTGGTTGGCCGGATTGGCGGCGGTGAGAAACAATCGCTTCATCCAGCGCGGCAGCAATCGCAGCGGTTCCATCCAGGAAAAAAAGACCGGCATGTCCCACGCGCTCAAGAAACACGAGGGCTGCAAGTGCACCGTCACCAGCGGCACGCCAAACTTCTCCCGCGCCGCCCGAGCCGCAAACTGGTGAAATGGCGAAACCAGCACCACCGGCCCCCGCGCCACTTCATCTGCAATCGCCTTAAAGAAAAGCGGCAGCGCGATCAGCGACTGTTGCAACACCAGCTTCGTTCCTGCGAAGGGTCGCCAGAGTGCGGGGTCATGAAGAATGGAAAGATAGTCTTCATCCTTCCCAATTCCCGTGAAGGCCAGCCCGGCCTTCACCGCTGCCTCGCGAAACATCGGCACCGTGATCACCCGCACCTCGTGCCCGCGCGCGACCAGCAGTTTGCCCAGCCAGAGATGCGGGTTCACATCGCCGCCGCTGCCGAATGGTGTCAGAACGAACCGTGCCATACCGCATCATGCCGCGTGCGATGCTTTGTGCAACGCGCGGTAACATCCGTGCCCGAAGGGAGGCGGCGTTTTCAACGCCGCATTTTATCAGCATGTGCGGGGTTGATAAACCCCGCCTCCCCTGTCCCGAAGGGAGGCGGCGTTTTCAACGCCGCATTTTATCAGCATGTGCGGGATTGATAAACCCCGCCTCCCCTGTCCTGGGCTAGAGCGGTTTAAATAATTTCGCAGCCGCGTTCGTAGCCGCGTTCGTAAGAACGCGGGAATTATGGAAGCTCTCCCCGCAGTCGTGAAGCGAAAACGCGGGAAATAGGCAGACTTCGCTGGCCGCCGTGGCTTCTTCCCGCACTCTTACGAGATGCGGCTACGTCTTTTTAAAAAATGCTCTAGACCAACTTCTGCTTCCATTTGATCCCGACCACGGTCTGGAACGAACCCGCCATGATCAAGCATCCACCCATGGCTTGCATCAGGGAAAAATGCTCATCAAAGAAAACGATGCTGCCCATTGAGATGAATAGCGGCAGTGTGATCTGGAATGCACCGCCAGCGGCGACGGTCAGGAAGCGAAAGCCTTCCGTCATGGCCAGCTGCCCAGTCGCGGCGCACAGGGCGGCGACAATGAGCAGCGTGTAATCCATCGAACTGAGCTGCACCACGCCGCGAATGGCGAACGGCAGCGCCAGCAACAAGCCGAAGATGCATTGTGATGCAAAGATCGTGGCACTGGTCTCGGTCTTTGTCAGTTGCCGGATGACGACCACAACCATCGCGGCCAGGATGGCTCCACCAAGCGAAACAGCCTCCCACTTACCCACCAGCGCGAGTGATCCCAGCGAGACGTCAATCAGCAAGCCGAGGCCGATGATGGCGATGATGATGCCCATAACCTTCATCCAGCGGAGCCGCTCATGAAGCACGAGGGCGGCCATGATCGCGCCCCAGACGCACCAGGTGTTGCTGATGAGCGTGGCCTTGCCCGCACCCAGCGGCCCCACGCTCAAATAATACGCCGCTGTGGCCACCGCCCCCATCACACCACGCGAAGCCAGAAGCCAGCTCACAAAGGAACGGCGCAGATTCATGCCGCCCAATCGCGCAAACAAGATGGACGTGATCAAGAGACCAACGGCAAAGCGAATGCTCAAAGTCAGCCACGGATCAATATGCCGGTCGCTGGAACAATGTTTGATCAGCAGGGCATTGCTCGTGAAACAGGTGACCGACAGCAGCATCCACAACGTGCCGCGCCGGAGATCGACACGCGGCATAGAGGGATGAGTTGGAGAATCGAGGGACGCAGTGCTCATGGGATGGAACCGGTCTGAGGTTCCGCCCGGATGGACTGTGCCTGATGGCCTTTAATGATGAAGGCGACAGCGCGGGAGTTCCTCAAACCGTAAGGTCAGGCCAGCCAAATTCGGCGGACCGTGACAACGGCTCGCTTGGAAATGACGGTGACGAGTTTGAAGTTCATCAGACGTCTGCAAGATGAGCGCGTGATGCGGGTGTATGCAAGGATGTTTTAAACGGGACAATCGCGACGGCTTGACAATCCCACTTGTGAAACGGAATGTGTTTCATGACGCGCAAGCAGATCGAAACCGTGATCGAAGAAGGGGTGCCCTTTCAGGTTCATCTTGCCGATGGACGTTCGTATTCCGTGCCTCACCGCGATTACGTATCACTCCCACCAAAAAACGCCACGGTGGCTGTGGTCTATGAAGACGATGGAACGGTGCATGTGCTTCCGTTGCTGACGATGACGGGGCTGACTTACCGCACGGGCAAGAAGGCAGCCCATTGACCGGATATCGTTTGCATCACTTGATGCATGAGGCGCCTCGTGTGTTAGACTACTCGCCCCTTTATGAGCCAAACCAAAGTCGGACTCGTCAGCCTCGGCTGCGCCAAGAACCTCATCGACTCCGAAATCATGATCGGTCACTTGCACGCAGCGGGCATGACCATGACGCCCGCGCCAGATGAGGCCGATGTCCTCATCATCAACACCTGCTCGTTCATCGACATGGCGAAGAAGGAGTCCATCGCCAGCGTGCACGAGGCGGTGGACGGTCGCGAGGGATCGACCAGACGCGCGAAACAAAAAATCATCGTCGCCGGCTGCATGGCGCAGCGCTTTGCCCAGGAGCTGCCAAACCTGATGCCGGACGTGGACGCATTCATCGGCCTCGACCAGCTCACGCAGGTCGCGCCGATCATCGACCGTCTGATGGGACGAAATGCGGAAGTTGGAATGCAGAATGCGAAATCAGTAAACGGAAAAGATTCATCCATTCCGAATTCCCAATTCCCCACTCCGAATTCAGCAGACCAGCGCAGCTTTGTGACTGCCAAGCCGGTTTACATACCCGACTACGACACACCGCGCTTCCGCCTGACGCCGAAGCATTTCGCCTACATCAAAATAGCCGAAGGCTGCAATCATCCGTGCAGCTTCTGCATCATCCCGAAAATCCGCGGCCAGCATCGCAGCCGCACGCAGGAATCCGTCGTGAAGGAAGCCGAGGATCTGGTAAAGAACGGCGTGAAGGAGATCAATCTCATTTCACAAGACACCACCTACTTCGGCATGGACAAATGGGAGGGCCAGCGCCCCAATCCGCGCAGCGGCGTGGACAGTTCCCGGGGTGAAAGCCTGGCCTCGCTCATCCGCGCCCTGAACAATATCGAAGGCGATTTTTGGATCCGCCTGCTCTACACCCATCCCGCCCACTGGAGCGACGACCTCATCCAGGCTATCGCCGAATCACCCAAGGTCGCCCGCTACGTGGACATCCCGCTGCAACACATCAGCGACCACATGCTCAAGCTCATGAAGCGCGAGACCGATGGCGCTTACATCCGCGATCTCATCAAAAGGATGCGCGCAGGGATTCCCGATCTGGCCATCCGCACCACATTCATCGTCGGATTTCCGAATGAAACTGAGGATGACTTCAATGAACTCATCGAGTTCATCAATGAGTTCAAATTCGAGCGCGCTGGCGTTTTTAACTACTCCCGCGAAGATGGCACCCGCGCCCACAAGATGGAGGGCCACGTTCACCACGGCACCCGCAAACGTCGCCGGGATGCCGCCATGCTCGCCCTCCAGGCGCGCGCGAAAGAATTTAATAAATTACAGGTCGGCAAAACCATGCGCGTGCTGGTGGAATCACCCGGCGTTGCCCGCACTTACATGGATGCACCGGAAATCGACGGCACGGTGTTCGTGGACAAGAAACTGCCGGTTGGTGAATTTGCCGATGTGACGATCCACGACTGGCGCGGCTACGATCTCGTCGCAAAATGAAAGAATTGGCGCGATGCGCCACTATTTGAACATTGGATCTTCCTTGTTCCCCTTGCTCAGGAGATACGCCAGCAGGTCGAGGATGTCGGTATCCTTAAAAGTGTTCATGAGGCCCGGCGGCATCATGCTGACCTTGCTCTGCTCCATGCTCTTGATGTCCTTTCGCTCGATGGTGGTCTTGGTGCCGGGATCCAGCATGTTGGTGTTAAAAATCACACTGTCGTCAATCAGATTCTTAATGCGACCGAAGACCTTGCTGCCGTTGTTGAGTGTCACTTCGAGTTGGCCGTATTGGTCGCTAATCACAAAATTCGGCTCGAGGATGTTCCGCAGCAGGTCGCGCGGGCTGTATTTGCCAGCGACGCTGGTTAGGTCAGGGCCAAACGCTCCGCCTTCATTGCCAAAGTGATGGCAGGCAAAACAGGCTGCCGCGCCAAACAGATTGCGGCCATTCGCAAAGTTCCGTCCGCCCTCGAGTCCCGCACCAAGCAGGCCTTCGAGATCACCGATCTTCCAATCCTTCTCGAACTGTCGCGGCGTATAGGAGAACTGTGGTCCTTTTACGTCGGGTTTTGCATCAAGGATGGGCTTGAGCAAAGTCTTCTCATGCTCGCTCAAACCAGCCTCAGCATCGCTGCGAATGTCCTGCATGAAAAGCGGAAAGCTTGCACCGCCGGCGTAAGTCGGTGCACGAAGGCAGACCCACTTGAAGAAGCGCTCGCGCAATTCCTGAGTCCAGCCAGCCTTGGCAAATCGCAACGACTTTGCATGCGCGATCTGTTCTTCCTGCGTCGGTGCCCCCTCCATGATGGCGATCGCCTTGGGCAAAAAGGCGGCGTCACCAAGGAACGACAATACCTCGCACAAATCTACATCGAGCCAGATATCGCCGGTCGGAAACAACGGTGAGAGCTTGGCAATCAACTTCTGGTGCATCGCGTCATCGAGCGCGCTACTGGGAAGAACCACGGCATGTGACGGTGATTCCGCATCCTTCTGTTTCCCGGGCATTGCTGGCGCGGTGGCATCACCGGCCGCAGACGCGACCACCGTCTTGCTTCCGAATCGGCAAAGAGCGAGGTAGTAATCTCGAATGTAGGTCTCGCGATCGAGACCCTTGAGCTTGCTGAAGTCGATGCAATCCAGCGCGCCGATGACTTTCGGAAGCAAGGATTTGTCACCCTTGCCAGAGCGGCACACGGCCATCAAGGCGGTGAGGGCGATACGTGGATTCTTTTCGTTCAACGCCTTGTCCTGCCAGTCCGCCAACGGTTGATGCTCGATGGCGATGCGTGCAGCGAAACGGATGGCGCGGTCTTCATGACCGAGATTCGGCCAGGCAAACGCCACGGCTTTCGAGTCTTGCCTGCCGTGGAAGGCTTCGAGTTGATGGCGCAGCGTAGCAAGGGCATCCTGCCCTGGCATTGACGACGGGGGTGAGACACCCTCGCTGCCCGCATAAGTCACCCGATACAATCCCGACTGCACCTTGCGCCCGCCAATGGTGAGATACATCGCGCCATCCTTGGGCGAGATGAGCACATCCGAGAACGGCAGCGGTTGCGCGGCCATGAATTCCTCGAAGTCCGCGCTGTAACTCGCGCCCTTTGGTTTGAGATGCACTGCGTAGAGTTTACCGTAGCTCCAGTCGCACATGAACAGCGCATCCTGATACTTCGCGGGGAACTTCGCGCCGTAGCCGAAGCACATTCCGGTGGGCGAACCAGGCCCGATATCCACGACTGGAGAGACGCCGTCCTCCCAGCGCACGGGCCATTTTTTTGAGAGTGAGCGCCAGCCGAACTCCGCACCGCTCACAACATGACACAAGCGCGTGGGCCGATACCAAGGCACGCTGAAGTCCCATTCCATGTCCGCGTCGTAGGTGAATAACTCGCCATCCCGATTGAAGGCGGCATCATAAGTGTTGCGGCATCCTGTGCCGATGAGCTCCCAATTCTTGCCGTCAGGATCGGTCTTCGCAATCCACGCGCCGGGTGCCATGACCTCGCGCATGAATCCACGGCCAATCAGCGGCGGAAGCAGATTATCCTCGTCCCAGTGCGCCGGCACGCGCATGAAGTCCATCTTTGGCACGGGCGTCTGGTTGCCGCTGACAATGTAGAGCGACTTCTTGTCCGGACCAAGAATCACAGCGTGCGGACCGTGCTCACCACCCTGATTGGCAAACAGCCGGAGTGCCTCCACTTTGTCGAGCACGTCATCGTTCTTCGAAGAGGTGATTCGATAAAGTCCGCGGGGATATTTGTCCGAGTTCGTGACAGCATACAGTGCGCCGAAGGCATAAAGAAGGCCCTGCGCCTCGCCAATCTGGGCTGGAATCAGCTCAACTTTCGTTTCCAAAGGGCTGCCCTTGAGCGACGGCAGGGTCACACGATAGAGTTTCCCATATTGATCGCTTTCGATCAGTCGCCCTTTGTCGTCAAAACACGAGGCAACCCATGATCCCTGCGTTTGACTTGGCACGGAGTAGAGCAACTCCACCTTGAATCCTTCCTTGATCTTGATCGCGGATACAGGAGTCGCTTCGGGCTTGCTGATCTCTGCGATGAGTAAAGCCGGCGTCATGATCGATGCGAGCGCGAGAATCAAAGAGGGAGAGAACTTCATTTAATTGGAAGGGTTGGGGGTAGATGAAGTGGATGAAACATAATTGGGCAAGGACGACTTACAATGAAATCGCCGCGAGGCTTGACGCCACTCCTGTCGTCAGTCGAGCCAATGCCTCCGACGGCAGAAGTGCCGTCGATCCTGATCATCCGAAGAAATCGCATCATTCCACAAATTTCTCAAAGCGCGACACCAGCCACTTCGGAACCACGCACTGCACGATGGCAACCTCAGCTTCGTAATCCTCGCTCAGAACCTTGCCCTCTTCATGTGCCAGCGCCACCAGATCGAGCCGGTTCATGGGCAGACGGAGGTTCAGCCGCACCACGCGGTCGAAGACCATCTCGTGAATGCGATTCAGCAAACCATCAATACCAGCGCCGGTCTTGACCGAGATGAACACCGCGTCGGGATGATGCTGTCCGAATTCCAGCAAGCGCGTGGAATCAGTGACCAGATCAATTTTATTAAAGGCGAGAATCGTTTTCTTCCCGGCAGCACCGAGCTCATCGAGCGTGGAAGCCGTCGTCTTGAGGAATGCCTCCGCGCCATGATGACTCGCATCCACGACATGAATCAGGAAGTCGGCCAGCAGTGTCTCCTCCAATGTCGCACGGAAGCTTTGCACCAGGTTATGCGGGAGACGACGCACAAAGCCGACAGTATCCGTGAGCAGTATATGCTGGCCGTCCGGCAGTTCCATGCGGCGCGTGCTGGTATCAAGCGTGGCAAAAAGCTTGTCCTCGACGAACACATCGCTGCTGGTGAGCTTGTTCAAGAGCGACGACTTGCCCGCATTGGTGTAGCCGACAATGGCACCATGCGGCACTGGCACGCGGCTGCGTTCCTTGCGCTGCGTGTCGCGCTGTTTCTTCACTTCGTTGAGGTCAGCCTTGAGCTTGTCGATGCGCTTGTCAGCCAGACGGCGATCCACCTCCAGCTGCATTTCGCCCTCGCCGCGTCCAGCTCCGCCGGTTCCCGCACCACCCGCGCCCCGCTGGCGATCGAGGTGCGCCCACATGCGCGTGAGCCGCGGCATGGAATACTCCATCCGCGCCAGCGCAACCTGAAGCCGGGCTTCGCGCGAGCGCGCCCGCATGTTGAAGATATCAAGAATCACTTCCTGACGGTCGATGACACACAATCCGCTCTCCTCCTCCCAGGCGCGCTGCTGGCCGGGTGACAGTTCGTTGTCGAAGATGATGCAATCGCAGCCGATTTCCTTCGCGTGATCCATCAGTTCCTTGGCCTTGCCGGAGCCGATGAGGTAACGCGGGCTGATCTCACGCACATTCACCAGCACCGTTTCCGCAATGCCGATGCCCAGTGTGCTGACCAGATCCTTCAGTTCCTCAAGGAGATCACGAGCTTCATCTGCTTCATCACGTTTGAAATGCGCGCCGATCAGCAGCGCGCTCTCGACCAGATTAGGTTTTGCTTTGATGTCAAACATGCGGGGACTTTCATGATGCGGGCAAATCCCATCATGGAAAGCGGAATCCAATGCGAACACTGTTGCGGGCGAGTTGGCGTCCTGTAGTTTCGGCTTGATACTTGCCCCAGTAATGCCAGGCTTACCGCATGATCGCCAACGTATCAGTCAAAGGACAGATGGTCATTCCCGAAGCCATCCGGGAGCAGGCCCATATCAAAACCGGCGACCAGCTGGATGTCGGCTACGCCAACGGACTGATTGTGCTTCGGAAACGAAGGGCGATGACACCGGCCCGCGTGCGCTCGCTGCTGCTTGCCGGACGCGACCTGCCCGAAATGAAGCCGGCGGATGAAGCCGTCGTGACCCGGGCAGTGCAACGTGTGAGAAGGCGCCGCCAGGGGTGAAAGTGGTGTTCGACACCAACGTGGTGGCCAGCGCGAGCTTCTGGCGCGGCGCGCCGTTTGCATGCCTGGTCTCTTGGGCGCAAGGCAACTGCGAAGCCGTGGTCAGCCCCGTTCTCCTGGCAGAGTATCACGAGACCATCGATGAACTGCGAATGGATTATCCCAAGCGCAGTCCCGTGGAATGGGCTGATGCCCTGACTAACTCTGCCGAATTGGTTTTCCCCATGGAACGTGCCACTGACACGACGCCCGATCCTGACGACGAAATGGTCCTGGAATGTGCATTGGCAGGCGAAGCAGACTTCATTGTTACCGGCGACAAGAAACACTTGCTGCCGCTCCGCGAATTTCGCGGCACGCGGATTATCAGCCCTTCGGATTTTCTGCGAGTGCTGACAGCAGGATGAAAGCGGCCTTGTCTGATGCGTTCTCAATCCTAAAGACTCACCGCCACCTCACCATCGCAAACTGGTCGGGCTGGCGAGATTCGAACTCACGACCTCTTGCACCCCATGCAAGCGTTCTACCAGGCTGAACTACAGCCCGCGATCCAGTTTGGCGGGCCGGAGTCTAAGCGCGGGGTCTGCCGCTTATCAAGCGGGAGATGGAAGTTTTTCCAACACGGGCTTGCACGACGCTTCACAGGCAGCATCTTCCGCGCTTCGCCAAAAAATGTCACACAAGGTCAAAGTCGCGGTCGTGGGAGCCAGCGGTTACTCCGGAAGAGAGTTGCTGCGGCTCCTGCTGCTGCATCCCAATGCTGAGATCGTGGCGGTGACTTCGCGGCAACACGCCGGCAAGCCGCTCACGGAGGAGTTCCCACGCTTCCGCGGGGTCGCGCAGGCGGACGCCTTGTCGTTCGTCGCGCCCAATATAACCAACATCACCCAATCGGGCGCGAAGATCGCCTTCCTCGCGCTGCCACACGGCGTGGCCCATGAGTTTGCCGCGCCCCTGCTGGATGCCGGGCTGCGACTCATCGACCTCAGTGCGGACTTCCGGATACGCGATGCAAAAGTTTACGCGGAGTATTACGATCACGCCCATCCCGAGCCGGCGCTGCTGGATGAAGCGGTTTATGCTCTGCCAGAACTGCGGGCGGATGAAATCAAGAAGGCGCGGATCATTGCCTGCCCCGGATGCTACCCTACGAGCGTCTTGGTTTCACTGGTGCCCCTGCTCCGCGCCGGGTTGCTGGATGATTCACCCATCGCCGTCTCCAGCATGAGCGGCGTGAGCGGTGCCGGACGCAAGGAAAGCTTGCCGTTCCTGTTCTGCGAGTGCAACGAAAGCCTCCGTGCCTACAGCGTGCCCAAGCACCGGCACCTGAGCGAGATCGCGCAGGAACTCGACATCGCTGCGTCACGCAAGGTGCGCTTTACCTTCGTGCCGCATCTGGTTCCTGTGAACCAGGGCATCTGCACCACGATTTTCACCGGCCTGCGCAACGGCGTTACGGTGGATGATGTTGCGAAGGCATATGCGACAGTCTATGCTGGTAAACCGTTCGTGCGGCTGCTGGGCAACGGCCAGTGCCCGGATACAAAAAACGTCACGGGAACCAACTTCATCGACGTCGGCTGGGCGTTCGACCAACGTGCGGACCGGCTCATCCTGATGAGCGCGGAGGACAATCTTGTAAAAGGCGCGTCCGGCCAGGCCGTGCAGAATTTCAATCTCGCGTGCGGTTACGCTGAACACACGGGTTTGACCGTGCTGTGATTTTCCATTAGAGGCGCTACCCGTATCATGAGCAAGGCATCTTCCACCGCAGCCGATTTCCCGTTCAAAGCCATCACTGGTGGCGTGACCGCGCCCCGGGGCTTTCGCGCGGGTGCCATCGCCTGCGGAATTAAAGATCCAAAGAAAGTGCGTCTCGACCTCGCGCTCATCGTCTCGGACAAGAAGGCGAAGACCACCGCCTGCTTCACCACCAATCGCGTGAAGGCCGCGCCAGTTCGCGTGTCCGCCATTCATGTCAAAGGCGGCGACGCGCGAGCCATCATCGCCAACAGCGGCAACGCCAACGCCTGCACCGGTCCGCAGGGAATCACGGATGCCAAGTCCATGACCCGCGCTGTGGCCGAGCAGCTCGGTTTAAAAATGAACCAGGTGCTGGTGAACTCCACGGGCATCATCGGAATGCCGATGCCGATGGACCGGATCATCCCACGCAGCGCCGATCTCGTCGCCGCGCTCAGCGAGAAAGGCTCCAACAAGGCCGCCATGGCCATCATGACCAGTGACACCAAGGCGAAAAGTTACGCGATCGAAGTCAAATGCCACGGGCACAAGTTCCGCGTTGGCGGCATCGCCAAGGGTGCGGGCATGATCTGCCCCAACATGGCCACCATGCTGGCCTTCATCACCACCGACGCCACTGTGGACGGCTCTGAATTAAAACGCGCAACGCAGGCTGCGGTGGAACAGAGTTTTAATCGCATCACCATCGACGGTGACACCAGCACTAACGACACCGTGATCGTCATGAGCAACGGTGCCTCCGGCATGCCTGTGATCAAAAGCAAGGCGCCCTGCACCGAAGTCTTCCGCGCCGCCTTGCGCCGGGTCATGGTCGAACTGGCCAAGATGATCGTGCGCGACGGCGAGCGAGTCACGCGCTTCGTGGAAATCCGCGTGAAAGGCGCGAGAAATTACAAGGACGCCAAGGCGGTCGCCGAAGCCGTGGCCAAGTCCACGCTGGTGAAATGCTCCTGGCACGGGGGCGATCCCAATTGGGGCCGCGTCATGCACGCCGTCGGCTACGCCAGCGCGCGCATCCGCGAGGAACTGGTGGATATATATTTCGGCGGTCTCTGCGCCGCGAAAGGTGGCTTGCCCACCGGCATCCCGGTAAAGGAACTGGAAACGGTGACGACCAAGCCCGCCTTCACCGTGACGGTCGATCTCAATCTCGGCGAGGCAGAATACAATGTTTACACCACGGACCTCAGCAAGGAATACGTTGATTTCAACAGCAGTGAATACTCCGCCGCCGTGCACTCCAAACGACAGACGGGCTTGGCATAAGTCGCAGAAGCACGGATCGCAACGCGAAGTTTTTTGGACAGGATTAACAAGATCAAAATAGATTAACATGATCCTGCTGAACAAATCATCGAGTGTATCTTTTGAAATTCTGTTAATCCTGTCCGAGCAGCTCCACTAACGATGTCCCTCGATCATCAAATCCGCAAAGCCGACGCGCTGATCGAGGCGCTGCCGTATCTGCAAAATTTTCGCGGCCAGACCTTTCTCATCAAGGTGGGCGGCAGCGCCATGGAAGATGCGTCGCTCGTGGACAGCCTGCTGCGCGACATCGTCTTTCTCGAAGCCGTGGGCATCAATCCGGTTCTCGTGCACGGCGGCGGCAAGGCTATTACGAAAGCGATGAAGGACGCGAACCTTGAGACACGCTTTGTCGCCGGCCTGCGCGTCACCGATGAAAAAGCGATTAAGATCGTGGAAGAAACATTGTCTCAGGTCATCAATCCCGACCTTGTGCAACGCATCAACACGCTGGGCGGACGCGCCGTCGGACTGGCCGGCACCAGTGTTTTCACCGGCAAACGCACCAAGGCGAAAGATCCCGTCAGCGGCGAACTCGTCGATATCGGATTCATCGGCGAAGTCGTGGAATGCAGCACGGAATTTGTCGATCTCGCCGTCAAAGGCGAAGTCGTGCCGGTGGTTTCACCCGTCGCCAAGGAAGCCGGCACCGGCCATACGCTCAACGTCAACGCCGACATCGCGGCCTGCGCGCTGGCCAAGAAACTCAGGGCCGCCAAGCTTATTTTCCTCAGTGACGTGCTGGGAGTCATGCGCGATCCGAAGGACGACGCCACACTGATCCCCGCGCTCAACGAAGCCTCCATCGCGCAACTGACCCGCAAGGGGATCATCGCGGGCGGCATGCTGCCCAAGATGGAGAGCGCGCTCGAATCCTTGCGCGGCGGAGTCGGCAAAGTTCATCTCATCGACGGCCGCATCCCCCACTCCGTTGTGCTTGAAATATTCACCGACAAGGGCATCGGCACCGAGATCACACTTCAATGACAGACGCAGAAAAATTTCAGAATTACGTCATCCCGAACTACGGCCGCTTCGATTTCTGGCCGGAACGCGGCAGCGGCGTAAAACTGTGGGATCGCGATGGCAAAGAATATCTCGACTTCGCCGGTGGCGTCGCGGTCTGCCCGCTGGGACATTGTCATCCAGAAGTCGTGCAGGCGCTGCAAGAGCAAGCCGCAAAGCTCATTCATGTATCCAACTGGTATCACATCGCGCAGCAAGGCGAACTGGCGCGGATGCTGGTGGAGGATGTCATGGGCATCGCCGGCAAGTGTTTCTTCTGTAACAGCGGTGCAGAGGCAAATGAAGGACTCATCAAGCTGGCGCGGAAATTCGGCGTGATGCGGCCCAAGTCTGACAGATCACCCCGCTACGAGATCATCACCTTCACCGGCAGCTTCCACGGTCGCACCATGGCCACCATGACTGCGACTGCGCAGGGAAAAATTCACGACGGTTTCGGCCCGCTGGTGCCGGGATTCAAGTATGCGCCATTTAACGACATCGCTGCGCTCGAAGCCGCGATCACCGACACCACGGTCGCCCTCCTGCTGGAGCCGGTGCAGGGCGAGAGCGGCGTCAATCCCGCGACCCCTGAATTCCTCCGTGCCGCAGCGAAGCTCGCGAAGAAGCACGACTTGCTGCTGCTGCTTGATGAAGTGCAATGCGGACTCGGGAGAACCGGCGATCTCGGCGGCTGGCGCAGCATCGTGCCGGGTGATGAGATTCTTCCCGATGCCATCAGCTGGGCCAAGTCCATCGGCAGCGGTTATGCACTCGGTTCTTTCTGGGTGCGCGACCGCGCCATCTCAAGTGAGGCGAACGCGCAGCGGCTTTGCGACATCCTCGGCGCAGGCTCGCACGGCACGACGTATGGCGGCTCCCCCCTCGCCTGCGCGACGGCGATCGCCACGTTGCAAGTCATCCTGCGCGATGAACTTGCTGAGCACTCTAAAATAATGGGTGCGATGATCGCTCAACAAGCCACATCCTGGGGACTGCCGGTGCTGAAAGCAGTCCGCGCGTTCGGATTCATGATCGGCTTTGAACTGGATACCACGCGCATTGAAGCCCGCGAAGATTTCAAAAAAAGCGGCAAGCTGCCGTCCATCTGGATCGTGCAGCGCTTGATGGATGCAGGCTTGCTCACCGTTGCCGCAGGACCGAAGGTGCTGCGCTGGCTGGCACCGATGAACACCACGGAATCGGAAGTGCGCGCCGGACTGAAAATCATGCGCGATGTCTTGCAGAAATTATCATGAAAAATCTCCTCTCCATCGAAGCACTCACCGCGCGGGAAATCAGCGACATCGTTGAACTCGGCATCTCGTTGCGCAAGAATCGCGCGGCCACGCCCAAGGTCTTGAACGGCCAGTGCTGGGCGCTCATCTTCAACAAATCATCGACCCGCACACGCGTGAGTTTCGAGGTCGGCATCCGCGAACTCGGCGGCGACGTGATGTTTCTCAGCGGTGCGGAGACGCAACTGGGCCGGGGTGAGCCGGTGAAAGACACCGCCCGGGTGCTGGGTCGCATGGTGCATGGCGCGGTGATCCGCACCTACGCGCAGGCCGATGTCGAGGAGTTCGCAAAGTTCAGCGGACTGCCGACCATCAACGCGCTCACCGATGACGAGCATCCCTGCCAGATTCTCGCGGATCTGCAGGTGATGCAGGAAAAACTTGGCGGCTGGAAAGGCAGGAAAGTCTGCTTCCTCGGTGATGGCGACTGCAATGTCGCCCGCTCCTGGATGTGGGCCGCGGCACGGTTGGGATTCGAGCTCACGGTGGGCGCGCCCAAAGTCTTCCAGCCACCTGCGGATTTCATGGAAAGATTGAATGCGAAAAATGTGAGCTTGAGTGCCGATCCCAAACAGGCCGTGGCGGGTGCTGACGTGGTTTACACCGATGTCTGGATCAGCATGGGCAAGGAGAAAGAAAGCGCGCGACGGCTGCGCCTTCTCAAGCCCTGGCAGATCAATGAGACGCTGATGAAACAGGCCCGGAAAAACGCCATCGTCATGCATTGCCTTCCCGCCTATCGAGGAAAGGAAATCTCCAGTGAGACTCTGGAGAAGCACGCTGACACCATTTTTTCCGAGGCAGAAAACCGGCTTCACGTGCAGAAGGCAGTGATCGTCTGGATGTTGCGCTGAGTTTTCATGGCGAATCACGCCATCCATTCTTGTGCGAATTTCTCTGAAAAGCTTAATTGATATTGACAATATGGTTAAATTTAATATAAACTCCATTAGAGTCGGCGCTTTCTATCAATCCTCGAATTATTGCGTGTCATGTTTCTCTCAATTTTCAAAACCCGTGTCCGGCTGCACGCGCTGCGCGTGTTTGAGGAAGTCTTAGGCCGCACTTATGACGGTGAAGTTTTTCTCTGTGGCGGTGCCTTCAAGCCCCTGCTGAAACGCAAGCTGCCGATCAACGATCTGGATTTTTGGGTGCGTGACCGGAAGGAGCGGGAGAAGCTCACGAAGTTTCTGCTGTCGCGTGGGGCGGTGCTGGCCCGCGACTTTCATCCTTACAGCCTCAAACTCCGCCTGGACGGAAGGCTCATCGAGATCACCTATCACAATGTGAAGGACGGCCAGCTTTCGGACATCCTGAACACTTTTGATCTCGCCATTTGCGGCATCGGTGCCCGTTATGAAAAAGGCCGGGTGGCGGAAGTTCATGTTGCCGAGGAGTGCTGGCATTCCGTGCGCAGCCGCACCGTTCAGGTGCTGCCATCTTATTTCTGCGCCGTGCAGGAACTGCGCAGTCCCAGCATCATCCGCACCCTCCATCGGATCGGCCAGCAAGCTTCCGAGCTGGATTACGGCGTGGATGTCGCGCATGAGCACCTGCTCTGGGACACCTTCTGGAACCAATTTTCCGAAAATGAACGCCGCACCGCGATGGAACTTTATTTCGAGACCATGGTCCCCCACAAAGGCAATGCCGAGGAGCGGCTTCTGAGACGGGCCCTGGTTGGATACGCACCGACCGAACCCTCCAGCGCCGACGAGCATCCCCTGCCCCACATGATCACGCATGCGGCCTGAAGTCAGGTTGCGATGAAGACCCGACGAGTGACGGTTACTGCGTGCAGCAACGAACCGCTGCGCGTTGCCCCACAATCTCACTTCGGTAACAGGGCCAAATACTGGTCACTGAGCTTCATTACCGTGTCACGCTGCGGAGTGATCTGCCGCTCCAGTTTGGAGAGATCTGCCTTACCTTCAGCGATGGCTATTGTCTTGTCGGCAATTTCCCTCATGGAATTCTCAATGGTCTTCTGAGCGTCCACCCAGGCTTTCTTCGCGTCCGCGATATTTGCCTGCACTTTTGCCACTTCGACCTGCTTGGCACCGACAGTCTTGGTGCCTGCGGCGAGCTTCGCGCGAACATCGGCCAGCTTTGTCTCAAACGGGCCGAGCGCAGCTTTTGCAGCGGCGATTAATGCCTGCACAGGCTCCGATTTCCCGGCGAAATCTTTTTCCGCGTTGCCGACCTCTGCCTGTTTCTCGATCAATGATACTTTCTGCCTCTCGATCTGTCCGGCAATATTCTGCTGATGGGCGCGCAACGGTGCGGCGGCCATTTCCGCAGCATCGGCCATGCCCCTCGCACCTTTCACCACACCTTGCGCGGTCTGCACTCCCAAGTCCGCCTGTTTCCCGGCGGCCCGGGCATCGGTCAGTGCGCTATTCGCGGCTGTCACGGCGTTCACATCCTGGGGCTGGGCGGATTGCCTCGCCTTCACCTCGGTCTCGAATTGCTGTGTGACCTTCGTCGCCCCGGCCTGTTTTTGCTTCGCTCCGTTCAATTCCGTCTCGGCCTTCGCCAGCGCAGCCAGTTTTGCATCCACATTTTTTATCGGGTCAGTTGCTTTTGCATTCACCTCTCCAGCCTGCTTCTGCAACGCGGCGATTTGTTTGTTAATCTCGTCGACGGCATTCTGCGCCACCGTGATGCGTTTCGACTTCTCCTGCTCCAGATTCTTCTGCGCCACCTCGTTGTCGGCAATGATTTTTTTCCGGACATCCACCTGGGAAACAAGCCTCGCTTCTTCTGCTTTCGTGGGCTGAATAATTTCCTCCAAAGTGGACAACTCGCCTTTCAACTTGATGAACACCGCATCGAGCGCTGGCAACTTGATCGCAGCCTCGGCAACGTGTTTCTTTGCGGTCGCGATGCGCTCTGCGGCGAGAACCCTCGCCGCTTCCGCTTCCTTCAATCCGTCTTTCAGACCCCCGAGTTCGCTGTCGAGCTTCTCCAGTTTTTCTTTTTCTGCGATCACATTCACGTTGAACTGCGCGGCCTTGAGAAAGGCGGGATACCTCTGCGCCCAGACAAGGCGAGATCGGACGCCTTCAAGCTTCTGCTGCACCACCGCCACTGCGGCCGTGGATTCCACAAGCTGCTTTTCCGCATCGGCGATCTGTTTAGGCCAGCCCTCGAGACTTTTCTTCACACGACCCAGTTCCTTTTCTCTCTCGGGTTTCGCGTTTCTCATCACTGTGATCTTGTCATTCGCGGCTTTGAGTTGCCCGTCAAAGTCCGAGAGCGGCTGTGATGCGTTCTCTGCCACCTTTTTCATGTCATCCAAACGGCCGCGCTGAACATCAAGTTCACCCTTCTTCCGTCCAGCCTTCTGCTCGACCTCCGTCTTCTTCGAAGATTGATCCGGCGCGGCAAGCGTCGCGGACTCGGCGATGCACGCCTGATATTCTCCCTCCAATTTCACGATCTTCAGTTCGATTTGTTTCATCTGCACGACTGCCTGCTCGTTCTTCCTGATGAGCTTCGCCTGGGCCTGGAGTTTCGCCTGTGTTTCACCCGCAATCTTTTTCAAGGCATCAATCTGTTCGGGAAACGCGACGAGTTCAGCTTCAAGCTTCAGTTTGCAGGCCTGTGCTTCGGCAGCCTTTTTTTTCGTATCCACAACCAGCGCCTCTTTCGACTTCACAGCACCCATGGCGTCTTTCACCTCCTTTTCCACTTTTGAAACCAAGGTGAGAATCTCACTCGCCATGCGCTCACTGTCCGCTATGCGCTGGGTTATGGGCAGTGGATTACTGGAGAAAGTTTCAATAGCGTCAAACTTGTCCGCGCTCCAGAGCTTCACATTACCCTGCCAGTCACCGGAAACGACGATTTTTCTTTCGGAAAGCGCCGCAACTTTTGTCACCAGATCGCCCTGCGCCTTCGACTCGGAAAGCTTCTTGCCATTCACATCCCAAACACGGATGATGCCGTCTCGGCCCGAGGTGACAAGATCACCATCCGTCATAAAGGCGACCGAGAGCACTCCACCACCATGTGCATCCCAGTTCTTCACCAATTTGCCATTTTGCATTTCCCAAAGGGCGACCTTTCCATCTTCGGAACATGATGCGAGGACGTTCGAATCATTGCGCCACGAGAGGCCGGTGCACGCAGCCTTGTGGCCTTCGAGCAAATAGAACTCACCACCGGTCTCAGCCTCGGAGATGATGATTCCGCCGTTGCGATCGGCACTGGCGAGCAACACTCCGTCCGGGCTGAAGGCAACGTTCAGGATCCACTCAGCATGTTTCTTGATGATATAAAGTTCTTCACCGGTATTCGCACTGTAACATTTCACTTTTTTCGAAGGGCTCCCGATGACAATCATCCGATGACTTGGCGAGATATCGGCGCACATCACCTGGTCAAATTCGTGCCCTGCTTCCATGACGCGGCGCCCGGTCTTCACATCCCAAACGACGGCGTTACCGGCTTTGCCGCCGCGACCACCACCGGCGATCAGCAGCGCGCCGTTCTGGCTGAATTTAAGCGAGCGGATGAACCCCTCGGGATACGGATACACACCGGCGAGCACCTTCGTGTTCGCATCATAAACCAGCGCCTGTTTCATGCCGGAAATCGCAACCAGCGGGGCCCACGGACTCGCGGCCAGCGCCGTGACCGCGGTGCTGCGCGGTGCCAGCACGACCGGCTCCAGCAAAACATTTTCCGGCATCAACGGCGGGCCTTCCGGCCTTCCCTTCGGCGCGGTGGCCAGGGCGATATTCGCACGCGGCGCGCCCTTCTTGGATAGTGAGGATTTTATCTCCAGCACACCGCCCTGAATCCAGCGGACGATCACCCCGATTTCCTTCGCTGAAAAGGGCGCGCCCTCCGGCGGCATGTAGGGCTCAGCCTTCCTCGTGAGCGAGTCAATAATCTTGCTGCCGTCGGGATTGCCCGAATTGATGACTGCTCCGCTGCCACCGCCGCTCATCGCGCCAGCAAAGCTCGTGAGATCAAGGCCGCCTTTTTTCTTGTCGGGATTATGACAGGAAAAACACTTGTTCTCCAGCAGCGGACGAACGTGATCCACATAGGTAACTTTCTCCTGCGCGAAGGCAGGATGAACGAAAGCCAGTGAAGCTGTGAGGGATAAAAACCGTTTTGGCATGAGTCGTGACGTGGTGATTACGCACTCAGATTCACAAATTTATCGAAGTCTCCCAAATCTCCAATCTGCCGCCATCACAACCCGCGTCGCTGGGCCACGGAGCATTACCTTCAAACTCGTGATGAAAATTGTCATCCCGGCCCAACAGACGCAACCAGACGCTTGTTGCAACAAGCTCGTGGCAGGCGTATGAAGACGGTCCGCCTTGACCACCGCCACCTACATCACGCTCGCGCGCATTCTGCTGATCCCGGTCTTCGTGGGGTTCGCGGCTTACTACGCCCGCAGTGTCAGAATCCACGAACCGGATGAGAATCTGCGCATCGCCGCCATTGCAATCTTCGCCATCGCCGCGCTGAGCGACCTCGTCGATGGCTGGGTCGCACGCCGCTTCAACCAATGCAGCCGGCTGGGTGCGATCCTGGATCCGCTGGCGGACAAACTGCTATTGCTGGCCGCAGTGATCACGCTTTCATTCAGCGATTGGCCCGCGCGCCTGCCTCTCTGGTTCATCATTGTGGTGCTCACGCGAGAAGTCCTGTCCATTGCCGGGGCATTCCTCGTGGATCACGTCGCGGGCAAGGTCAGCATCCAGCCGCACTGGACTGGCAAGGCCGCAACTGCCCTTCTGATTACCACCGCAGGATGCTCGATGATTGGTTGGGACAACGTCGTCGTCTGGATGGCCGCGATCGCCTGCATTTTCACCTTCACCTCCGGTGGCATCTACATCGCCGGGGCAGTCCAGCAGATCAACGCCGGGGAAAATAAACAGATACCTTCATGAAAAGATTCAACCACCGCCGCAAGAGACGCGAGCATCCGGGACGCGATGGTGACGATGCCCCCGTGCGGCCTCACACCTCCCTGCCGCCACAGGGCATGGTGGCCATCGTGGGCCGCCCGAACGTTGGCAAATCCGCGCTCTTCAACCGTCTCGCAGGTCGTAACATTGCCATCGTGCATGACCGGCCCGGCGTGACGCGCGACCGCCTCACCGCAGTATGCCGCCGCGGCGACCTGCCCTTTGAAATCATGGACACCGGCGGGATCGGCGAGACTATCGCCGACGAATTCAACGCCCAAGTTCAGGCCGAGGCCAGGCTTGCCATCGAAGTCTCTGACGTGATCCTCTTCGTGGTGGACGGCACCACCGGCATCACCCCGGTGGACCAGTCACTCGCCCAAATGCTCCGCAAAACCACCAAGCCGGTCGTGCTCATCGTCAATAAAATCGATACACTCCGCCGCGGCAACTTTAATGCCGAATTCACGCGCCTCGGCTTCCCGCACGTCGCCGAGGTCAGCGCCGCGCACGGACTCGGCATCAGCGAACTGGTGGACAGCCTGACGAATCTGGTCCGCAGAGTCAAACCAGCAGTCGTTGCCGAGACGTCCGAAGATCAGCCCCAGCCGAAACTGCGCCCGCTCAAGCTCGCCATCGTGGGCCGCCCCAACGCCGGCAAGTCCTCCCTCATCAACGCCGTGCTGGGCGAGAACCGCACCATCGTCAGCGAAATTGCAGGTACCACGCGCGACGCGGTGGACATCCCCTGCGAGGTCAACGGACGCCGCTACCTGCTGATCGACACCGCGGGCCTGCGAAAAAAGGCGAAAATTCACGATGAAGTTGAAACCTTCAGCGCGCTCCAGGCCACTCGCAGCATCAAGCGCGCGGACCTCTGCGTGCTCATGATCGACTGCGCCGACGGCGCGAAAATGCAGGACCGCAAAATCGCACAGATCATCGTCAACGAACAAAAACCCTGCATCATCGTGCTCAACAAGTTCGACCTCTACCATCCCGACGCCAAAAAAGCGGACCGGATCGAGGAGTTGATGGAAACCATGAGGCGCGAATTCTTCTTCATGTCGTATGCCCCCATGCTCGCCGTCTCCGCGAAGAATGGACAGCAGGTTTACAAGGTCTTCGCCGAAGTGGAAAAAATCCGTGATGGCGCACAGAACCCGCCCGGCACTGGCGTGCTCAACCGCCTGCTGCATGACACGGTGGACAACTCATCCGCCGCGCTCGGCCGCAGCGGAAAATCATTCCATCTGCTCTATGCCACCTTCGTAAAAGATGAAGAGCAAAACGAAATCCCCGTGCCGCACATCGTGCTCTTCGCCAATCGGGTCGACAAACTCCAGGACAGTTACTTGCGCCACCTCGAGTCCGTGCTCCGCGGGATATGGCCGGCCGACGGCATCCCGATGCGCTTCAGCGTGCGCGGCAAGGAAAAGCAGGTGGACCGCGACAAGGGCCGTGGCAGCTCCCATCCCGATCCGCGTCGCAAAACCCGTGAATCGAACAATCGCTTGATACCGACGCCAGCGTCGCCAGTGGTCCGGCATGAGCGAACCCATTAAAAAATCTCCCGCAGGGAAAGCTTTTCGCGCGCCGGACTTATCGCCGGCGCGACCCTGGTCTCCACCAAGAGCTCAAGAACCGCGGCCGCCGCCGGAAAATACGGCAAGTTCATCTTCTGCCTGAACACCTCCACCATCCGGGGACATCACCTTGGCATTGAGGGCGAGCTGGAACTCGCGGCGAAGGCCGGCTACCGCGCAGTGGAACCCTGGCTGCTGCCGATCAACGAATACGTCAAACAGGGGAAGTCGCTCAAGGTCCTGCGCCAGCGCATCGACGATCTCGGCATGACCATCGAAAGCGCCATCGCATTTCCACAGTGGATCGTGGAGGACGATGCCGCGCGCGCCCAGGGCATGGAACAGGCGAAGCAGGACATGGATGTGGTCGCCCAGCTCGGAGGGAAACGCATCGCCGCCCCGCCTGCGGGCGCAAAGGACGGAGCACTGATTGATTTGCGGAAAATTGCGGAGCGTTATCGTGCGCTGCTGGAACTCGGCGACAAGATGGGTGTCGTGCCCGAACTGGAGTTCTGGGGGCCGTCTCTGAATCTCAATCATCTGAGCCAGGCAATGTTCTGTGCCATCGAAACAGGTCATCCGAAAGCCTGCATCCTGGCGGATGTGTATCACCTCTATAAAGGAGGCTCGTCCATTGACACGCTGCATCTCGCGAGCGGTTCCGCCATCTGCACGCTGCACATGAACGATTACCCCGCCAAGCCCACACGCGATAAAATTGACGACAGCTTCCGCGTCATCCCCGGCGATGGCATCGCGCCCTTGTCAAAAATTCTCCGAACCTTGCACGATAACGGCGGACACACGGTTCTCTCGCTGGAACTCTTTAATAGGGAATACTGGCGGCAGGATGCCCTGAAGGTCTGCCAGACGGGCTTGGAGAAGATGAAGACGGTGGTGGAGAAGGCGCTGGAGGTTTAGCCATTTTAAGCATGATTTTGAATGTCGTAGCCGCGCTGTTCGTGACAGATTGTGCCGAAACTTCGGGCGGAGTCAGTGCTATGAAGCACGTCTCAGCACTCATGAGCGCGGTGATGGCGGTGGGCAGCGAATCAAATTCATGCCGGCTCGTTCGCGCGCCGATGACGGCGGATCGCGTGACGTAGCACAGGTCAAGCGCCACCATGGCCACCTTCGCACCCTCCTGCTCCACCACGATAGCCTTGGCATGAATAGGGTCCAGCCACACCGGTGCTTAGTCGCTTGTTATACTGCCCGGCCATCGCAGTTCCGGTCGGCGGCGTGATATCCACCTGCGCTGCACCGGCCCGAAAGGAGGTGTCGGCGGCGGACAGCGGCAGTGTGATCAGCAGAAGTGGGGTGAGCAGCATCCGGGCGGACAATAATTTGAACGGGATTTTGGTGTTCATAGAGACAATCATGGCAAGAAGAAACGCATTTGATTCGCAAATAAATCATCATTATATGCTTGCGGCTCCATCGGCCTGTTCAGCCCCTTTCCTAGCACTTTATGAAGCATCCATCCGTCCCACCGCTCCAGACCCAGCCCTCCAACGCTGTCTTTCGCCGTCATTTCCTGCAAACAGCCGGCACGTTCACCGCCGCTGCACTCGCCGGGTTGCCGCGCCACGCGATAGCCGCGCCAACCGTGAGCGTCATCGAAACCAAAGTCATCTCACAGCAGGCACAATTTTATCACGGCTGGCCAACGGTGGCGCGGCGGGCCAATGGCGAACTGTGGGTGACTTGGTCCGGCGGGCGGGAATGGCATGTCTGCCCCTTCGGCCAAGTTCATGCGATGATCTCGCGCGATAATGGCCAGACTTGGAGTTGGCCGCGCGTGCTGCTGGACAGCGCGATAGATGATCGCGACTCCGGGATACTGGTGACGGCCAAAGGCACGCTCATCGTCACCACTTTCACGTCGCTGGCTTACGAACGCTTTTTTGAAAATGACGGCAAGGGCACTGAACTCAAGCCCACAACACGGTCGCCGGAACGCTTCGCGCAATGGACGCCGGAACGCTTTGCGCGATGGAAAGCTGCGCACATGCGTTTGAACGAAGCTGAACGCAAGGCGGACCTCGGCGTGTGGTTCATCCGCTCCACCGATGGTGGCCTCACTTGGTCGGCGCGGATGCCTTCCATTGTGAACAGCCCGCATGGGCCGATTCAACTCAAGGACGGACGCCTGCTCTATGCTGGCAAACAACTTTGGACGGACGATAAAAAGATCGGCGTCTGCGAATCGAAAGACGATGGCCTCACCTGGCAATGGCTCGCTGAAATCCCAACGCGAAAAGGTGACGCGGCCACGAATGAATACCACGAGTTGCACGCCGTGGAAGCCGCCAATGGGACGCTCATCGCGCAGATTCGTCAGGGCGGCAAAACCGACTTCAACCACACACTACAAAGCGAATCCACCGACGGCGGCAAAACATGGAGCGAGCCGCGCATGATTTGTTTCGGCATCCCTTCACACTTGCTGAAGCTGCGCGATGGTCGCCTGCTTATGACGTATGGCCACCGCCGTGCGCCCTTTGGTATTCAAGCTCGCATCAGTGCGGACAACGGCAAAACCTGGAGCGAGGCGATGATCATCTCTGGTGACGGCAAAGGCCCCGACCTCGGCTATCCCAGCACCGTGGAACTCGGCGACGGCTCATTGCTCTCGATTTGGTATGAAGATATCGCGAAGCCCGACGCCAACAAACCAGCCGTGCTGCGCCAGGCACGGTGGAAAATCTCATGAGTGGTTCAACCCAACCCTTTCAACTTTCGGTATTTCTTCATGCGCTTCATCACAAACAACCAAGCGGGATGAACAGTGTCTGAGTGGGGTGATCTCGCAGCCTTGCCTGACCAAGGAGTGGCAACACTCTTGTCGGCACCATCCACGGGACATGAGCGTCACGTCTCCTTGAAACTTCGCGTAGTCTAGGGTGCGCAACGAATGGAACCTGGCTGACAAACTGAACGGATGATTCCACGCATTTGGCGTGTGTTTTCCGTCCGGCATCGTTTTGCGGATGCAAAAGCATCGCAATTCAGCTTAAACTTGCAACCCAATGATTGCCCGTGATGCAAAATTCGAATCCGGCACGGCATCGGCTGCGGAACCGCCGAAAGTTCATTTTCGCACGCGCCCATCCTACTGGCTGACCCGCTTCCTGCTGCTGCGTCTGCTGGGCTTGGTTTATCTAGCCGCTTTCCTGGTGGCGGCGAATCAGAACCTGGCCTTGATCGGCCACAACGGAATACTGCCCGCTGATGTTTTTCTGCAACGCGTGGAGCAATACTTCGGTTCACCAAGCAAGGCCTTTTACGAATTGCCCAGCCTGTTTTGGTGGAAGCTTTCCGATCAAGCGCTGGTGATCACTGCCTGGATCGGTGTCGCGCTCTCCGCGATCGTGGTCTGCGGCTATGCAAACTCGATCATCATGCTGCTGCTCTGGGCGCTCTACATGTCGTTCGTGCACGTCGGGCAGCTCTGGTATTCCTATGGGTGGGAGACGCAGTTGCTGGAGACCGGTTTTCTCGCGGTTTTTCTCTGCCCCCTGCTTGATCCCCGGCCCTTCGCACGCAGCGCGCCACCAGTGACGGTGCTCTGGCTCTATCGCTGGTTGATTTTTCGGATCATGATCGGTGCCGGCCTGATCAAGCTGCGGGGCGACTCCTGCTGGACGGATCTCACCGCCCTCTATTATCACTACGAAACGCAGCCGGTGCCGAACCCGCTGAGCCGGCTTCTGCATTTCGCGCCGCACTGGTTTCAAAAATTCGGCGTGGCGTGGAACCACTTTATCGAACTGGTCGTGCCCTGGTTCGGCTTCTGGCCGAAACAGGCGCGCAACATCGCCGGACTGCTGATGGCCGGCTTCCAAGTCATTCTCATCATCAGCGGCAATCTCTCCTTCCTCAACTGGCTGACCCTCGTGCCCTGCCTGGCATGCATTGACGATTCTATCTGGCGCAGGCTGGTACCAAAATTTCTCGTGCGCGCCGCCGAGCGGGCTGAGGCGGAGAAGAAACCGTCGCGAATGCCGGAAATCGCAGGATGCCTGCTGGTCGTGATGGTGGCGGTACTCAGCATCGAGCCGGTGAAGAATCTTTTTTCTCAAGGGCAGGTCATGAACGGATCCTTCGATTCCCTGCATCTGGTCAACACCTACGGCGCGTTCGGCACCGTGGGACGCGAGCGCTACGAGATCATCTTCGAAGGCACCGACGATCCGGTGGCCTTCGATTTTTCCCAGTGGCGCGCTTATGAATTTAAAGTAAAGCCCGGCGATCCGAATCGTCGTCCAGCCATCATCACGCCCTATCATCACCGGCTCGACTGGCAAATCTGGTTTGCCGCCATCCCCGCGCGGCATTACGACCTCCGCACACTGCCCACTCCCGGACACTATCCGTGGACCGTGCATTTCGTCTGGAAACTTCTGCAGAATGACCCCGCGGTCCTCGGCCTCATCGCCAGCAATCCGTTCCCGCTGGCACCGCCGAAAAATGTGCGCGCCATCCTCTATCGCTATCAGTTTGCCCCGCCCGGGAATGTGAACGGTGCTTGGTGGATCCGAGAACGGATTGGTGAATGGCTGCCGCCACTGTCGCTGAACCATCCGGATTTGAACCGGTTTTTAGAGGCCGGCGGGCTCATCCAACGGGAAAAACCGTAGTTTTCCGCTTTCCTGATATTCTAAAAAATCTCACTTTTGGCAATTTCCATGATTGCCAAACTCTCGTCTTGCGGATATTTAGGTAGTGTTTACTTAATTCTCTAATAATTCTCGACCTTCCTATTCGCCTTTCTCGCCATGCCATGACTCCCACTTTTGCCAACCCGATCACGGACGTTGCCACTCTCTCTGGCAACGCGGTGATGGGTCTGCGCCGCTGGTTGTCCAACGTGCTTTTTCTTCATTTCGACCTTTGGCCCTGGAATTCGGTCGGGGCCATTCCAACACAAGCTCTCACCGTGCGAGGCATGCGCAAAAAACCGCAAGATGAAACCCCGCCAGAGCCATCAGGCACCCGGCGGGAATATCGTTACCAGCACGAACCCGTGTTGCTGCACGAAGCGCTGGCATTTCTTCAGCCCGCACCGGGGAAAATTTTTATCGATGCCACCCTTGGTGGTGGTGGCCATGCCGCCTCTCTGCTCGCAGCGGGTGCCAGTGTGCTTGGTCTTGATCAGGATCTGGCGGCCATCATGGCTGCGGAAGAACGCCTGGCACAGCACGAGGATCATTTCGTGGCGCTGCGGATGAACTACCGCAGCATTGGCGAGGTTCTGGAGGAAACCGGCGTCGATCAGGTGGACGGCATCATCGCGGACCTCGGTGTGTCCTCGTATCAGATCGACACCGCGGAGCGCGGCTTCTCCTTCCAACAGGACGGGCCGCTCGACATGCGAATGGACTCACAAGGCGCAAGAACCGCGGCAGACATTATCAACGAGAACAGCGAAGAAGACCTGGCCCGCATCTTTTTTGAATTTGGGGAGGAGCGTCTCTCGCGTCGGGTGGCCCGCGTCATTGTGAAACGCCGCGCCTTGCGCCCCTTCCACCGCACCCTTGATCTTGCGGAGGTCATTGCCTCCGTCCTGCCGCGCAAGGGAAAGGCGCATCCGGCAACAAAAGTGTTTCAAGCCCTTCGCCTGGAACTCAATGACGAACTTGGCGCGTTGCGCGATCTGCTGGAAAATGCACCGCGACTGCTCAAGCCCGGCGGCCGCATCGCGATCATTTCGTTTCATTCGCTTGAAGACCGGATCGTGAAGCAGACCTTCGCCCGCCAGTCCACGGAATGGCTGGACCGCCCCGAATGGCCGGAGCCGCGCCGCAACCCGGATCTTTCATTCAGACTGCTCTCCAAGAAGCCGGTCGAAGCTTCCTCCGAAGAAATCTCGCGCAACCCGCGCGCCCGCAGCGCCCGGTTGCGCGCCGCCGAACGCCTGTCCTCATGAGCCAGCGCCCCCATGCTCGCCGCACCCGGCTTCCCCGCCGCTGGGCCGTTTATATTTTTCTCACTCTCATCAGCGCCACGACCGGCTGGGTGCTGCTCGAGCATGTGCTGGTGAAAAATCGCATCGTCAATCTGGGTCACATGCAGCACCAGGCGGAAGGCGAAATCGCCGGTCTCAATCGCGACATCCGCGGCCTGCACTTGCGGATCGAAGAAGCACTGTCGAGAAAAAATCTCCAGCAGACCCTGGCCCAACGCCGCACCCGTCTTCGCCCCATCCAGCCCGGAGCGCCCATCATCATCACAGCCGCCAGTCAAACCACCAAATGACCGAAGACGAATCCCAGTCCTCGACCTCTTCGCGTTACCTGTCACGTCGCATCGCCTTCGTCGGCGCCGCGCTGTTGCTCGGGATCGGCACCATCTGGGCGCGTCTGCATCATCTCCAGGTCACGCGGCATGCCGAGTTCGCCAGCCGCGTCGATGAGCTTCACCGCGTCAAGCGCATCCTGCCTGCGCACCGCGGCGCGGTGCGTGACCGCAGCGGCGAGCTGCTGGCGCACGACAAGACGACGCACGACCTCTATGTGAACACCCAGCAATTGCGCGATCTCTCCGTGGTCCGAGCCAGACTCGCCAAGATCGAGAAAACCTCCGTGCTGGAACTCGCACGGCGCTGCCCCGCCACGGAGATCATCTCACGCTATCGTGCCCATGTGAACAAGGCGATGAGCACCATGTATCCGGGTGACGGTGGATCAACAAAAGAAACTACCGATGAACTCACCCAGCTCCTCGCCGATGAAAAGCGCATCGAGTTTCCACTGCTCAAAGGTTTGCCAGATGACATCGCCGAAGGCTGGCGCGAACTGATCGAGGACGAGGATCTTGTCGGCATCAGCCTCCGCAGCGCCACCCGCCGGGCTTACCCCTGCGCGGAACGTCTCACCCACGTTCTCGGTTATGTGAACCATGAAAACCAAGGACAGGAGGGCATTGAGTCATCATTCAATAATATACTCAAGGGGCAGGACGGTACCCAGTGGATTGAACGTGACCGCAAGGGACGCGAGATCGCCACCATGTGCGGTGAGACGGTGGAACCACGCAACGGCCACGACGTGCTCCTGACCATCGACATGCAGCTGCAGGAGCTCATGGAGGAGACGCTCGAGGGAGCGTTCGACTACTACAAGCCGCGCAAGATCATCTCCGTGCTGGTGGAACCGCAGACCGGTGCCATCCGGGCCATGGCCAGCCGCCCGCACTATGAGCGCACCGACATGGGGGGCATGCTTAACAACCTCGCCATCGGCGCCCAATACGAACCGGGGTCCGTTTTCAAAATCATCGCTTTCGCGGCGGCGCTCGACCGCAAACTCACTCATCTGGATGACACCATCAACTGCGATGCCAGCCAGAAAGTTTTCGCGGGCCTCAGAATCCACGACCACGTCAGCGGACAGGTCACCGTCGCCCAAGCCTTCATCCGGTCCAGTAACCGGGGCGCTTACTTGCTGGCACACCGCCTCGGCGATGCCAGCTTCATGGATTATGTGCATAAATTCGGCTTCGGCCAGAAGAGCGGCATCCCGCTCACAGGCGAAGTCGCGGGCCGTGTGCTCCCGCGCAAATCATGGGACATGCTCACTGGCTCGCGCATGGCCATGGGACACGCCATTGCCGTGACCCCTCTGCAGATGGTCATGGCCGTCGCCGCCATCGCCAACGGCGGCACTCTAATGAAACCGCAGATCATTCAGGAAATCCGCGATGACTCCGGCACCGTGCTGGAATCACTCACCCCGCATCCCGTGCGCCGCGTCTGCAGCGAGCGCGCCGCCGCCGCCCTGCGCATCGCGATGGAAGGCGTCGTCGGCGAGAAAGGCACCGGCGCCAGAGCCGCAATCCCCGGCGTGCGTGTCGCCGGCAAGACCGGCACCGCCCAACTCTACACAGCCAACGGCAAGGGCATCGACGAAGGCCACTACTGCGTTTCATTCGCCGGCTTCGCTCCGGCAGACAAGCCCGAACTCTGCGCCATCGTCGTCGTGGATGATCCCCGCGCCCCGCAGGAAGAACTCCTGGGCGGCGTACTGGCAGGTCCGATCTTCGCCCAACTCATGAAGCAGTGCCTCGAGCAAGTAAATGTATCCAGGTCTGCGGTAGCTAAAGGAGGCGAGAGATGAAAGTGCGCGAACTGATCGCTGCACTCAGTCCCCCAACGGCGACGGGTGACCTCAACGCGGAGATTGCCAAAATTGCCTACGACTCGCGCCAGGCGGCGCCGGGCGTCATGTTCGCCGCACTGCGAGGCACGCATGTGGACGGTCACCAGTTTATTTACAAGGCGCTCGATGCCGGTGCATCCGCCATCGTTGCGGAAACCCCGCCTTTTGCGGCTTCCGGCACGCCGTGGATTCAGGTGCTTGATTCACGGGAAGCGCTGGCCCGTCTTTCCGCGCGCTTCTATTCGGAACCCTCGAAAGAATTGATGGTCGCCGCAGTGACCGGCACCAATGGCAAGACCACCACCGCCTTTCTGCTTCATCACCTGCTGAACTCCGCCCACGTTCGCTGCGGACTCATCGGCACCATCTCCTGGGACACCGGCACTGGAAAATCCATCACCGCGACGCACACCACACCCGAGTCGCTCGAACTCCAGGGATTGCTCGCGCAGATGCGGGACAACGGCCTCCGCGCCTGTTGCATGGAGGCCTCTTCGCACGCGCTCCACCAGCACCGCATGGACGCCGTGCAAGTCAGCGCCGCCATCTTCACCAACCTCACCCAGGACCACCTCGACTACCACGGCTCGATGGAGGACTACTTCAAGGCCAAGGCCCGGCTCTTCGAGATGACCGCAGAACGTCCCGATGGAAAACTCATCATCAACATCGATGACAAATGGGGCCGCCGCCTGGCCGAGCAGTTTAAAAATCACCCGGGCCTGCGCAGCTATGGCTTCACCATCGGTGCCGACTACCGCGCTTCCGATGCTCGCTGCGACACCGCCGGCACCTCCTACGAACTGGAGCACAATGGCCGCAGCCTACTGGCACGCCTGCCACTCGTGGGTCTTTTCAATGTACACAATTCCCTCGGTGCCATCGTGGCCGCGCACACCTTGGGCTGCAACTTCCGCGAAAGTGTCACCGCCCTGAAAAACGCACCGCAAGTCCCGGGCCGCATGGAACGCGTCAGCGACCGCGAACGATTCAAGGTCTTCGTGGACTACGCGCACACTCCCGATGGACTGATCAACGCTCTGGGATCTGCCCGCGCCCTTCGCCCTTCACGCGTCGTCACCGTCTTCGGCTGCGGAGGCGATCGCGATCGCACCAAGCGCCCGCTCATGGCGCGCGCCGTGGAAGAAGGCAGCGACATCTGCATCCTCACCTCCGATAATCCACGGACTGAAGACCCGGCCCAGATCATGGAAGATGCGCGGAAAGGTTTCAGCAGACAAACCCACGCGCTCGTCGAAGACCGCCGGGAGGCAATCAAGCTGGCCATGCTCAACGCCCGCGATGGCGATCTGATATTGATCGCAGGCAAAGGACACGAAACTTACCAGGACATCGAAGGCGTGAAACATCCGTTTGACGACCGCAAGGTCGCTCGCGGCTACCTGAATCTACGGAAGGAGGAACTCGGATGACTCCCCTCACGCTCAGCACCGTGGCCGAATTCTGCGAAGGCAAGCTCATCGCAGGCGACGGCGCGCGACTCGTGGATCATGTCAGCACAGACTCTCGTAAAATCCAGGCGGGCGATCTCTTCATCGCGCTCGTCGGCGATCATTTCGACGCCCACGATTACATCGCCCAGGTCGCCGGTGCCGGTGCCGCCGCCGTGATCGTGAGCCGGGCGCCCGCTGCACCGCTGCCAGGCTGCGCGGTTATTGTTGTGCCCGACACCTTGCTGGCCTTGCAGCAACTCGCACGTCAGCACCGGCGTCTCTTGAACCCGCTGGTCATCGCCGTCACCGGCAGCAACGGCAAAACCTCAACCAAGGATTTCACCGCCGCCGTGATGTCGCGCAAATATCAGGTGTGCGCCACCGAGGGAAACCTCAACAATCATATCGGCCTCCCGCTCACCATGCTCAGCATGACCTCCACGCAGAATTGCGGCGTGTTTGAGATGGGCATGAACCACGAGGGAGAAATCGCCCTGCTCTGCTCCATCGGTGAACCGGATGCCGGCATCATCACCAACGTCGGCGTCGCCCACATTGAGAACCTTGGCACCCTGGAAGCGATCGCCCGCGAAAAAGGCACACTCGCCGCCTGCGTTCCCAAAGACGGACTCGTGGTGCTCAATGCTGATGATGAATTTTCACCCTCCATCGCCCAGCGCAGCAAGGCCCGCATCATCACCGCCGGCATCGGTTGTGGTGATGTCAGCGCCATCGTGCATGAGAGCAATGAAAGCGGCACGCGCTTTGATCTGAACTTCAGCGATGGCAACAGCGTGGAAACCCATCTGCCCGTTCCCGGCAGGCACATGGTGGCCAACGCCACACTCGCCGCAGCCTGTGCCTGGCATTACGGTGTGCCGCCTCTGGAAATCGCCGATGCGCTGCGCACTGTGAAGCTCACCAAGGGCCGCATGCAAGTGAAGCGCGTCCGCGGCGTGGTGTTTCTCGACGATTCTTACAACGCCAACCCCGACTCCATGCGCGCGGGCTTGAAAACCCTGGCCTCCATGACCGCCTCCGGCCGCAAGGTGGCCGTGCTTGGTCGCATGGGCGAACTCGGCGCGCACGCCGCACAAGGCCATCGCGAAGTCGGTGAATGCGCCGCAGCTTGCGGTCTCGATGCTGTCTTCACCCTCGGTGATGAAGCCGCCCAGATCAGCGATGCCGCTTCCGCCAGTCGCACGGCCATTCAGACTCAGAATTTCTCATCGCATGTTGATTGTGCAAAATTTCTGCGCGGCTGGCTGAAAGAAGGCGATGCCGTCTTGATAAAAGGCAGCCGCTCGGCAGGCATGGAACAGGTGCTCTCCAATCTTGAATCTGCATGATCTACTTGCCTTCATCCTTCATCCTTCATCCTTCATCCTTTCCGGTCGAATCCCCATGATCTACTGGCTCACAGAACTCAGGTATGACCTGGGCCCGGACAGCTTCATCGCGAAGCTGCTCAATCTGTTTCATTATCACACTTTCCGAGCGGGCGGGGCCTGCCTCACGGGTTTCCTCCTCTCCCTCATCTTCGGCGGCAGGGTGATCCGCAAGCTGATCTCACTCAAGGTCGGTCAGCCGATCCGCAGTGCGGAGGAAGTAAACAAGCTTTTCGAATTGCACGGAAAAAAAGCCGGCACCCCCACGATGGGCGGCGTGCTCATCATCGGCACCTTCATCGTCTCCGTGCTTCTGTGGTGCGACTGGAACAACCTCCCGGTCTGGATCTGCCTGGGCACCACCCTGCTGCTCGGCGCTCTCGGCTTCTGGGACGATTACGAGAAAGTCGCACGGAAAAATTCCAAAGGCATCAGAGCCCGCACCAAGCTCGCCTGGCAGTTCGTCGTCGCCGGCGTGGCCGCGACTCTGTTTGCCTATGCCATGCCCAATGGAGCGTTGATCACCACCGGCAGAATCATCCACACCGAGTCCAGCGAGGAAGGCAGCCCGCAGAGCACCGCCGAAACCACCACTGTGCAAGAGACACGCCGTCCCCTCTCCTACCGCAGCCTCATCATCCCCTCTTTCAAAGATCCGCTCATCCAGGACATGGGCCTCTTCACCATCGTGCTGTTTTCACTCATCATTGTCGGAGCATCAAACGCTGTCAATCTCACGGACGGCCTCGACGGACTCGCCACCGGCTGCACCGTCAGCACCGGCCTGACTTATGCCATATTCTCCTACCTCGCCAGCAATGTGAACTTTGCGCGCTTCCTCTTGATCCCCTACTTCCCGGACGCGGATGAGCTCACCATCGTCGCCATGGCGCTCGTCGGCGCCTGCTTCGGCTTCCTCTGGTTCAACTGCATGCCGGCGCGCATGTTCATGGGCGACACCGGATCACTGGCCATCGGCGGCTGCATTGCCACGCTGGCCATCGGCTGCAAGCAGGAGATCACGCTTCTCCTCGTGGGCGGCGTGTTCGTCATGGAGGCGCTCTCGGTCATCCTCCAGGTCATCAGCTTCAAGAGCACCGGTAAACGCATCTTCCGCATGTCACCCATCCATCATCACTTTGAGCTGGGCGGCTGGAAGGAAAGCCAGGTCGTGGTGCGCTTCTGGATGCTCTCGCTGATTTTTGCCATGATCGGACTCGCCACTCTGAAAATTCGCTAAAATGGAACTCATTGGACAAACCATCGCCATCCTCGGTGCCGGCCGCAGCGGGCTGGGCGCCGCACGCCTGGCGCGCAAGCTCGGCGCGCGGCCCCTGGTGTTTGATACCGGTGATGCCAGCAAGCTCGCTCATGACCTCGCGAAACTGCGCACGGAGAATATTGAGTGCATCCTCGGACTCGACCACGCAAGACAGTCCGCCGCGAAGGAAAAATTCGATCTGGCCGTCACCAGCCCCGGCATCGACGCCTCCTGGGAACTGCCGCGCCTCTTCACCTCGCGCGATGTGCCCTTGATAGGCGAGATCGAATTCGCCTGGCGGCAGTTGCGGGACACGCCGGTCGTGGCCATCACCGGCACCAACGGCAAGACCACCACCACCGAGCTGATCGAACGCATGTTCAACGGCTGCGGACGCAAAACCATCGCCTGCGGAAATTACGGCCACCCCTTGTGCGAAGTCGCCGCCAGCGGCGTGCGCTACGATGTGCTCACCGTCGAGATCAGCTCCTTCCAGCTCGAGACCGTCACCAGCTTCGCCCCGCGCGTCGGCATCTGGCTGAACTTCGCACCCGATCACCTCGACCGTTATCCCGACATGAATTCGTATTTCGCCGCCAAGCGACGCCTGTTCGACTTCATGACCCCGGATGACATCGCCATCGTGCGCGAAGGCGAATCACTCGGAGCACTCCAGCCCCGCACCGTGACCTTCTCCACCACCGCGGAATCAAAGGCGGACTTCACCCTCCGCTGCCAGGACATCCATTTCCACAACGAGAAAATCGCGGCGATCAACGATCTGCCGCTGCCGGAACGTCACAACATCGAAAATGAAATGGCCGCGCTCGCCGCTGGCTGGGCCATGGGCTTGAAGTTTCCCGAAATGACACGCGCGCTCTCCGGCTATGAACCCGCGCGGCATCGCTGCGAAATCGTGCGCGAGCACGGCGGTCATCGGTACATCAACGACTCCAAGGCCACCAACCTCCATGCCGTGGAAAGCTGCCTGCGCTCGCAGGACGCCAGCGTGGTGCTCATCGCCGGCGGCAAGGAAAAAGGAATCGACTACACCTCGTTCCGTCCGCTCCTGCGCGAGAAAGTCTTCGCCTTGGTCGCCATTGGCGAGATCGGCGACAAGCTGTGCGCGCTGTTCGCGCACGATGTGCCCTGCCGCCGCGCGGCCAGCGTGCCAGATGCCGTGCGCGTTGCCACGGAACTCGCCCAGCCCGGACAGGACATCGTCTTCTCACCCGGCACCTCGTCCTTTGACATGTTCAACGGCTATGCGGAGCGTGGCAATGCGTTCCGCGATGCTGTGATCTCGCTATCCTGATTCTCCCACCCCTGAAACCCCCGCAACGAACCCAACACCATGAAACAAGAACCTAAAAACCCTAAAAGTGCAGGCATCGCTGGCAGGCTCAACATGGCCGGCTGGCGCAAACACTACGTCGCCGCCATGACCGCCGATGAGGAAACCTGGCCGCAGCGCGAACCCGGCAGCAACCTCGGCCGCTTCTTCATCATCCTCTTGCTGCTCCACGTCTTCCTGATCGGGGCCGTGGTCTTTTACAACGTCATCTCGCCCAAGTCACGGCCCACGGTCCTCACCGAGAAACCAGCCCTCGCCAAACCGGTGGCCACCAGCTTGAACACTGCGGCTTCTCTCACCTTGCCCAAAGCGCTCGCCATCAAACCCGCCGTGGAAAACCCTCCGGCAATAATGACACCCATCCTGACATCCCCCAAGCCCGAAGCCAGACCGGTCGAATCCGCAATATACGACGTGCGCTCCGGTGACAACGTCCCCGGCATCGCCACCGCACTTGGCGTCAGTGTCGCAGATCTGATCAGGCTTAACAACCTCGACAGCACCGAGCTTTATCCCGGACGCAAACTCACCTATTCCAAAAAAGCGGCGCCGCCCGTGCTGAAGGCGATGCCAATCCCCACCCTCGCGAACTACAACGCCACTCCGAAAGCGGGAACCTCCAAGACGAACAGCTTCACGAATGAAAACACCGCGCCAGTGAAGCTCAAGGATAAACCAGTCCTCACCTCCGCTGACTCCCCGCCAAGAACCATTGTTCCAAAAACCACGGTGATAGCTGGCGACCAGCCGCCCATGATCAAATCCGTGCAGAAGACCGAACCCTCAGGCGTTGCCTTAAAACCAAAGTCTGAATCCACCTCGGATTCATCCAAGACTGCAAAAACAGCGTCCAAGACTGACAAGGTCAAGGACAGCACCAGCCGCCGCTCCCACATGGTCGGCCCCAAGGAAACCCTCTACTCTATCGCCCGCAAATATGGCGTGAAGGTCGATGCCCTGCAAAAGGCCAACAACATCAAAGACCCGACCACGTTGCGCGACGGCATGAAGCTGGTCATTCCATCGAAGGGTTAGATGTTATGGGTTAAGAGTTATTTGTTAAAAGCTCATAACTCATAACTCATAACTCATAACTCATAACTCATAACCATTAACAATAACCAATAACACAAAATTGCAACGCTGGAACGCCATCGCAGTCGCCATTGCCGTGCTCGGACTCTCCGTCATCGGACTGGTCATGCTTGCCAGCACCAGCTACTACCTCGAGGAAGCGGGTGGTGAAAACTATTACACCCTCCGGCAGCACGTCATGTGGCTCAGCCTGTCCTTCGCCGCCTGCGTGATGGCAGCACTGGTGGACTACCATCACTTCTACCGGTTCCGCTGGTGGATTTTTGGCATCACCATCATCATGCTCGCGCTGTGCTTCACCCCCTTGTTTGGCGAAACCGTCAACGGCGCATCGCGCTGGGTGACGCTGAAAAGACTGGGACTCCGCGCCATACACTTTCAGCCCTCGGAGTTCGCCAAGGTCTCCTGCGCCATCGTCCTCGCCGCATGGTTCGCGCGGCAGGAGCCGCTGACGCGGGAGTTCGGCGTCGGCTTTTTGAAGCCCGGCCTCATGGTGGCCATCATCGCCATGCTTATCGGCGCGGAAGTGGACCTGGGATCCGCCGCTCTGGTGGTCGCTGCCGGTGCCGGCGTCATGTTCGTCGCCGGCACTCGCCTCATGTTTCTCGTTCCTGTCTGCGTGTGCTCCATCGGCGGATTCGCCGCCGTGGTGAAAATGATGCCCAATCGTGTCGAACGCATCATGGCCTTCCTCGATCTAGAAAAATATCGCGACGGCCTTGGGCTCCAGCAATGGCGCTCGCTGCTCGCCTTCGGTTCCGGCGGCCTGCACGGCCTGGGTCTCGGCAACGGACGGCAGAAGATGAACTACCTGCCCGAGGCCCACACCGACTTCATCTTCCCCATGGTCGGCGAGGAGTTCGGCCTCGTCGGCACCAGCATTGTCATCGGCCTGTTCGCGCTGCTCATCGTTGGCGGACTTCTCGTGGCCCATCGCGCCCAGGACCGTTTTGGCAAGCTCCTGGCCTTCGGTATCATCCTCACCCTCGGGCTGGAAGCGCTCTTAAATATGGGCGTCACCACAGCACTGCTGCCCAACAAGGGCCTCCCCCTTCCATTTGTCAGTTACGGCGGTTCCAGTCTCGTCGCCGCCATGTTCGGCATCGGCATCGTGTTAAACATTCATCACCAGACCTCCGCAGCGAACCATAGCCGCCATCCCACCAGCCGACGCCGCCCGGCGCAAGCGGTCTAGCAGCCTGATAAAAATGTCACTCAGCCATCTTGGCTGAGTGTGCGACAGGCTTCCAGCCCGTCGTTTCTCCCACGATGCAGGCAATATGCCTGAAGCACACACCGGCGCTGACCCCCTTCCGTTTTATACCATGAGCAAATGAAAACCGGCCTAGAGTAGAAGGGCTGTCCCAGCACTTGCCCCATGGAGGGGAAGAGGTGGAAGCGACGCCCCCGTCGCTTACCCCATTGCTGGCGACGCCTCGTCGCCAGGCTCCCTACTCCGACGCGAGAGCATCGGGACACCAGCCAAGCGGCGATGGCGCCGCTTCTACTACCCAGCCGCGTCCTCAGCCATGTCATCCGATGATGCGTATTCAAGTGGGCACCCCACCCAGCAGCGTATCGACGCCCCTCCTTGCAGGTTAAGACCTGTTTTCAATTGGTCTTGGTATAATGCCCATGGTTGAGGGCATAATCCGCAGGCAGGTGCGTGCGTGGCTTCGCAAGCTTCTCGATTGCGGCCACCAGCGCGTCATCCTCAGCCATGAGAATCGTCTCGATCCGGACCTCGGCACCTTCCGGCAACTTCACTTCCGGCGGCAAAACCACCACGCCATTCCGCACTGTGCCATGTATAGCTCATGGCTTATGGGTAACGCGAAATCGGACCAAACGCAAGCCGACGCAGCACCACCCTTTCTCGTCAGCCCCGCCCCTTGCCATAGTCCGGCGGTTCTTCCCGCACGAAGCCAGACGCCGCAGTTGCGGCCTCCACTCCCTTTAAAAAAAGCAGCCGTGTATCCGCCAGCGGTGCCCGCTGGGACAGGTGCAGCATCTCGATGCCCGCCACACGGTTCTCCGCATCATAATCCACCACGATGCCCGGAGACACTTCTTCAGAATCCACCGCCCGGTCTTCCGCCAGGTTCAGATAGAACGCGTCTGCTTCCCGATCGATGGTGAGTTTCATAGTAAACCTTTCATCCGACGATTAAAGTAAGCAGAAATCACCCGCTCTGGCGAGACTAATTTGTTCACCACCACCCGCAAAAAGCATCAGAGACACCCGTCAATGCGCCAGCGCATAGATCGCAGGACGGTAGCGCGGCTTGGGCACGGGCTTCTTGTGCTTCTTCGCCGTGGCCAGCCACGCCATTTTTGCGACAAGCACCTCCCGCAGCGCCACCTCCGGCGTCCCGCCGAAAGCACTGCAGGATTTCAAGTCCGGCACATCGGCCACGTAACCGCCGTCTTCCACGCTGTAGAAGAGATTGATGTGGTAGTCGGTTCTCGCACTCATTCGTTCATGTTAAGCTGGAATTCTTCGATGTCCCGAAGAAATTGTTTTACTTGATACGGCTTGGCCTTCCCGCCCACCTCCTGAAAGTTGAGCGGGCGCATTGCCTTTGGATGAACAAAGAGATGATGGCTGCCGCTGATCCGATCCAGTGTGTAGCCGAACGCCTCCGCCAGACGGCACAGCTCCGCAAACCGCAGGTTCTGCGGCGCATTCATCGCCTTGATGAGGAGTTTGCGCGGTTTCATGGCGGAGAGTTATTTAAAACCGCACACGCTATCGTCATCCGGCTGCACTGGCTACATTTTAGTCCCTCGGAGTTGAAGCGCAACTGAATGACAGGAGCGCGGACTTCAGTCCGGCTTTCATCTTGAACTGCGGACTGAAGTCCGTGCTCCGTTGGTGCCACCCGCCTGAGGAACCACTTGCCGCCACCGGTCTGCCGTCGTATCACTGCGTCGCTTCTGGACAAAATGACTGCAAACGCTAGCGACAAAAAACATCTCCTGATCGCGTGCGGCGGCACGGGCGGACATCTGTTCCCCGGCATCGCCGTGGGCGAACTGCTGGCGGCACGCGGACACGAGGTCACGCTGCTGATCAGTGAGAAAAAAATCGACGCGCTCGCGGCCAGCGGTCATTCCAAGCTCAAGTTTGAAAAAATGCCCTTTCTGGCGATGCCAAAACCATGGTCGCCAAAAATGATCCCGTTTCTCGCCGGTTTCTGGCGGGGGCTGAATCAATGCCGCCAGATGATCCGCGAACGGAAGATCAGCGCGGTGCTCGGCATGGGCGGCTTCACTTCCATGGCGCCCGTGCTGGCGGGACGGATGGAGAAGGTTCGCACTCTGATCCATGATTCCAATGCGGTGCCGGGAAAGGCCAACCGGCTCACGGAGCGTTTCGCCGACAGAGTGCTGCTGGGTTTTGAAGATTGCGCACAGCACTTTCCCAAGAAAGAAACGCACGTCACCGGAACACCGGTGAGAAACTCCCTGCGCGAAGCAGCCAAGGCCATCAAGCGGCCGGAGGCGCTGAAGTTTTTCAACCTGAAGCCCGAGTTCAAAACACTTCTGGTTGTCGGCGGTAGCCAGGGCGCGCGCGGTGTCAACAATGCGGTGACAGAATCACTCTCCCAGCTGGAAGCGCTCGGTCTGCAAATTCTTCATATCACCGGCCCCGACGACTACCAGATGGTGCGCGATGCCTACCAGGGCAAGCCCATCGCGCTACGCTCGCACGTCGCCGCATTCTGTCATCGCATGGAACTGGCGTATCGCAGCGCGGATGTCGCGCTGGCGCGCAGTGGTGCGTCCACACTGTCGGAACTGGCCCTCTTCGGCGTGCCCTCAATCCTGGTGCCTTTTCCATTCGCCGCCGATGATCATCAGACAAAAAACGCGGAAATATTCTCCCGAGCCGGCGCCGGCATCCTGGTGCAGCAGAGCGACCTGAATCCGGAAACGCTGGCCTCCACGATCAGCGACATCACTTCGCTCGAGCTCAAACACAGCGCCATGCGAAACGCCGCGCAGAAAATGTCGCACCCGGATGCGGCGGAACAGATCGCGGATTTCGTTCTCGCCGCCGGCTCATGAATCACGCCGTTCTCAGCCTGCTCAAGGAAGGACACGTCTCGATGCGGGTGCATCTCATCGGCGTGGCGGGCAGCGGCATGAGCGGCCTGGCGCTGCTGTTGCTGGAACTCGGACACACCGTGAGCGGGTCTGACAAGGTAAGCACTGAGGAAACGCAGCGGCTGCAAAAGCTCGGGCTGGTGTTCCACTGTCCGCAAAGCGAACGCGAGGTGGACGGGGCTGACATGGTGATTTACTCCAGCGCGGTGAAGCCGGGCAACCCGGCCTACGAGGCAGCGTTCAAGCAAGGCATTCCCCTCGTGCGCCGAGCCGAGGCACTGGCCGCGATCATGGCGCGGAAGGCTGGCGTGATCGTGGCGGGCACCCATGGCAAGACCACCACCTCGGCCATGACCGCGCATGTGCTGCGGGTTGGCGGACTCAAGCCATCGCATTACGTCGGCGCGGAAATTCCGATCCTCGGCACCAACGCCCACTGGGACGAGGAAGGCGATTTGTTCGTCGCGGAGGGAGACGAGAGCGACGGCACGCTGGTGAATTTCCAGCCGAAGCACGTGATCATCTTGAACATCGAGCCGGAGCATCTCGATTTCTACGAAGACCTGGATGCGATCAAGACGGTGTTCCGCCAGCTTCTGGAGAAGACCAGCGGCCTCACCGTCTATTGCGCCGAAGATGAAGTCGCGCGCGAACTGTGCGGCAACCGCAAGGGAAGTGTCAGCTACGGCTGGTCGCGCGAACACGATTTCAGCGCGGATATTATTGCGCTGCGTCCATCGCAGACGGAGTTCGGATTATTTGAAAAAGACAAAAAGCTCGGCGTCATCACGCTTGGCATTCCGGGTCGGCACAACGTCCTGAATGCGCTCGCGGCCATCGCCCTGGCCACGCGCGTGGGTCGGCAGCCCTCTGCCGACACCTCACCATCCGCGATGACGGATCGGCAGAGGGCTGCCGACCCACATGCTGATATTCCATTCGAATGCATCGTGCAGGCGCTCGGCAGTTTTCGCGGCGCACGGCGGCGCTTTGAAACAAAATTCGCCGGCGCACAGTTCACCGTGATCGACGACTACGGGCATCATCCAACGGAGATCAAAGCCACGCTGGCCACTGCGCGCGCATTGAACCCGGCCCGGCTCATCTGCCTCTTTCAGCCGCACCGTTACACACGCACGCAGTTGTTGAAGAAGGAATTCGGTGGCGCATTTGCCGATGCCGACATTGTGTGCGTCACGGATGTCTATGCCGCGAGTGAGAAACCGCTGCCGGGTGTCAGCGGCGAAACCATACTCGATGAACTGCGCGCGCAATGCCCCGGCAAGAAATGTCACTCCACCCCCACGCTGCTGGAAGCGCGCGACAAAATCGGCAATCTGCTGCGGCCCGGCGACCTGCTCATCACGCTCGGCGCGGGCAACGTGCATGAGGTCGGCCGCTGTCTCGCGAGAGATTTGAAAGTAGCCGAGGACCTGCACCGCCTGCTAAACCTGAAAGACGGCGCCGACGTGAAACTATACGAGCCGATGGCCAATCATACGACCATCCGCATCGGGGGCCCGGCCCAATACTGGATCGCGCCGCACACCGTGCAGGCTTTCCAGGATGTCGTGAAATACCTGCGCGGGGCCAGCATCCCCATCCGTGTCATCGGGCGGGGATCCAACCTTCTGGTGCGCGACGGCGGCATCCGCGGCGCGGTGATCCATCCGGTGAAAGGTGAGTTCGACGAGGTCAGTGTCGATGGCGAATATCTTACCGCCGGAGCTGGAGCGCGTTTCAAGAAAATCGCCATCGCCGCACGCAACGCCGGGCTGGGAGGATTCGAGTGGATGGAGGGAATCCCCGGCAATCTCGGCGGCTGCCTGCGCATGAACGCGGGCGCGATGGGCGTGCAAACTTTCGACCAGGTCGTGAGCGTGCGCTTCATCAATGGCAACGGAGATGTGCAGGAAAAATGGAAGGACGAAATCAAGCACGCCTACCGCAGCGTGCCGGAGTTCGACCAGCACTATGCGGTGAGCGCCGTGCTCCAGGGCCGCAAGACTGACGCGCGGGATATTGATGCCAAAATGAATGAATCGCACGAGCACCGGAAGGAGAGCCAGCCGGTCGGAGCGAGCGCCGGATGCATCTTCAAGAATCCGCGCGAAGTGCCAGCCGGCATGCTGGTGGAGCAACTGCATTTCAAGGGCTGCACGCGCAACGCTGCCATCGTTTCCGATGTTCATGGCAATTTCATCCTCAACTCCGGCGGTGCCCGGGCGCGAGATGTGCTTGATTTGATTGGCGACATTCAGCAGGCTGCGCTGCAGGAGTGCGGCATCACCTTGGAGACCGAAGTGCAGATCATCGGCGAGGACTTGCCAATGGGGATGTGAGCTGAATAGGGCTTGGAAAACTCAGGGGCTGGAGTTATGCTAACCCCATGACGACGACTGTGCAGGAAAGCAATCTGGTGGCGATCCCTCATGAGATTGCCAGCGCGTTTCATATTTACGAAGGCACCAAACTTGAATGGTCGCAGGCGGGTGATGGCGTCATAGCCATCAAACCGTTGTTCGAACGCGGCGACCTCGCGCGCAAACTCATGGGAGCTGGACGCAGACTCGTAAAAGCCGGACATGATCCCGTTGCCGACTTGATCCGGGATCGCGAATTGGATGACAAGATGGATCAAGCCGACGAGGTGCGATGACTCACCTGCTCGATAGCTCCGCGCTTTTGGCTCACTATCTCGGCGAACCCGGTCGCGAGGAAGTGCAGTCACTCTTTGAAAATACGAGTGCAATCCTTGGGGTCTCGATTTTGGCCCTGTTTGAGTTCGACTCCCGGCTCCAGCAGTTGGGCATGGGCGCAGAAGAACGAGAAAACGAACTCGCCAAATATCGCGCTCTGCTGGACGAAATCGTAAATGTGGATGAACCCATTCGCATTGAAGCAATGAAACATCGGATAAGTGCTTCGGCCAGAATCTCCGCGATGGACGTTCTCATCGCCGCGAGTGCTTCCCTGCACACCGCAAAATTGATTTATCGTGACCCACACTTTCTAGTGATTCCCGAATCCCTGCTGCAGCAGGAGTTTTTGCCCCTGAAGTGACTTGCAACCAACATGACTGCGACTCCTCCCAGTCTCACCCCTGAAGACCGCGCGAAGCTCAATGCTCTCCATGGGCGGCTATCCGCGCTCGCACTGCGAAATATCGGCTACCCCTGCAATCAGGTCTTCGACTACTCGGAGCTGTTCCGCTTCCTCCAGTTCTCGCTGAACAACGTGGGCGATCCCTTCACCGGATCGAACTACAGGCTCAACACCCATGAGTTCGAACGCGAGGTCATGGAGGAGTTCGCCAGACTGACGCGCGCGCCGGAAGATGACTGGTGGGGCTACGTCACGGGCGGCGGCACGGAAGGCAACATGTATGGCCTCTACGTCGCCCGCGAGCTGCACCCCGAGGGCATCTGCTACTTCTCGGAGGACACGCACTACAGCGTGGCGAAAATTTTGCGCCTCCAGCATACCCGGAGCATCATGATCAAGAGCACGCCGGACGGCTCGATGGACTGCGCCGATCTGCGCGAGACCTTGCGCATCCATCGCGATGTCCCGCCGATCATCTTCGCCAACATCGGCAGCACCATGAAGGGCGCGAGCGATGACCTCGCGGCGATGCGCGCGATTCTCGACGAACTCGCCATCACCAGTGCCTACATTCATGCCGACGCCGCGCTTAGCGGCATAATCCTGCCGTTTGTGAAAAAACCCCAGCCGTGGAATTTCGCGGACGGCGCGGACAGCATCTCCATCAGCGGACACAAATTGCTCGGCTGTCCCCTTCCCTGCGGCGTGGTCCTGGCGCGAAGGAAAAACGTGGACCGGATCGCGCGCAGCATTGAATATGTCGGCGTCCTGGACACCACCATTGCCGGATCGCGCAGTGCCATCACTCCGCTGATGCTGTGGTATCGGCTGAAATCACTCGGCCATGAAGGCATCGCGCAAATCGTGCAACGGAGTCTGCAACTTGCGGACTACGCGATCACTCAACTCCAGGCGCGCGGCATCAAAGCCTGGCGGCACACTCACTCGATCACAGTCGTCTTCCCCCGCCCTCCGGAATCCATGATGAAAAAATGGATCATTGCTCCCAAGAAGGACATCGGCCACATCATCACCCTGCCTCATGTGACGGAGTCCGTGATCGACGAGTTTGCCTCTGATTTTACGGATGCATTGAAAACCCAAACCAAGGCGAAGTCATGAAACAAATCACCGTGCTGGTGCGAAATGAGATCGGCGTCGCGGCGCAGGTCACCTCCATCCTGGCGGAGCGGGGCGTGAACATTGAAGCGTTCGAGATCGAGGGCATTGAAGACCGCGGCGTACTGGTGCTGACCGTGGACAAATACGACGAAGCCCTGCGCGCGCTGCGCGACCATGGATTCCATGCCATCACCCAAGATACGCTGCTCGTTCGTCTGGAAGACAAGCCGGGAGCGCTGGCGAGGATCGCCGTGCGATTGAAGGATGCGGGCCTGGACCTGCGCTCCATGCACATCATTCGGCGCGAGGCCGGGGTGACTCTGGCCAGTCTCGTGACCAGCGATCAGGCCCGGGCCGCAGAGGTGTTGCGTGATGTGCTAACGGTGGAAGTCAGCAAGTAGCCGCATCGCTCAAAATGGAATTGCTTCCGTTCCATTGACAAATGGACCGTCTGCGGCTTAATAATGATCCCTTTTATCCCCCAACTCCCGCACATGGAATTCATCGCAAAAAACGTCGCCGAACTCTCACCCTCACTCACACTCTCCATCACCAGTCAGGCCAAGGCGCTGAAAAAACAGGGAGTGGACGTTCTCAACTTTGCGGCGGGCGAACCCGATTTCAACACGCCGGCACACATCACCGCCGCCGCGATCAAGGCGCTGCACGATCACCAGACCCGCTACACCGAGAGCGCCGGCCTTCTGGAACTGCGCGAAGCCCTGGCCGCCAAGTTCGACGTGGACAACGGCATCAAATACGATCCCTCGCAGATCATTGTGAACTGCGGCGCGAAGCACTCCTGCTACAACGCCATCCTCGCCGTCTGCAACCCTGGCGACGAAGTCATCATCCCGGCTCCCTATTGGACCAGCTACCCCGAGATGGTCCGACTTGTTGGCGCATCACCCGTGGTGGTCGAGACCACGGCCGTGAGCGGCTGGAAGCTGACTCCCGAGCAGTTCGAGGAGGCCATGACGCCCTTGACGCGAATGATCATCCTCAACTCGCCGAACAACCCAACCGGCGCGGTCTACACCAAGGAAGAACTGGAGAAGCTCGCCGAGATCGCCATCGGTGAGGGCATCGTCATCCTGTCGGACGAGATTTACGAAAAACTCGTCTACGGTGAGAACAAGCACATCAGCATCGCCTCGATCAGCGAAGAAATTTTCGAACACACCATTACCGTAAATGGTTTCAGCAAGGCCTATGCCATGACCGGCTGGCGCCTCGGCTACACGGCCGCGCCAAAGGCGATTGCCAATGCGATCGACACCATCCAGAGCCACACCACAAGCAATCCCACCACCTTCGCTCAGTATGGTGCCATCGCTGCACTCAACGGTGACCAACAGGTCGTGGCCGATATGCGCGACGAATTCAACGTGCGCCGCGAGTTCATGCTCGATCGTTTGAACAAGATCAAGAATATCCGCGTCGTGGAACCACAAGGCGCCTTCTACTTCCTCGTGGACATCGAGCCTATCGGCATCAAGTCGGTGAACTTCGCGGAAAAACTGCTCAGCAAACAAAAAGTGGCTGTCGTCCCCGGCATCGCTTTCGGTTCTGATTACTCGATTCGTTTCAGCTACGCCACCAGCCTCGATGTCATCAACAGCGGCATGGATCGCTTCGAGGAATTCTGCAACCAGCACTGAGGTCGGCAGCAGCGAATGCGCCCGACAAGGTGGCTCATGTGGCTCGCCACATGAATCACTAAAACTTGTCCAGCGCACTCTTTGAGCGCTGCCTCATAAGCGTTCGCGCGCCGGGCACCCTACGAAAGCGTCACATTCCGCAACTGGATTGTATGATTCACTGGCACTACCAGTGCCCTGTTATTTGATCAGAAAAATTTCACCGTGTCATCCAAACCACAACAACTTTTTCGCATCTCAGCCAGCCAGATGGTTTACACCGCTGGCGGTGAGGTCGATCCCCAGCGGTTCCTTGCCGATGTGAATTATCTGAACCATTTTGCCGCAGGGTTCGCCCAATGCCTGGGCGCCAAGTTCATCAAGCATGCCCTCATCGAGGACGCCACGACGCAGACCGCATTCAGTTTCCACGCCAGCCCAGACGGAATCGGCTCTGTCATCAATGGAATTCTTTCCCGTCAACCGGAGCCGCCGGAAGCCCTGCTCGGCAGCTTTAACGAAGACTTCTCTGAAAAAGTGCGTCAAGCTAAAAATGCACTGACACTTGGTAAAGAAACGCCTTGTAGCGCGTGAGCTTTCGCAGGCAAGTTTAGTCACTTGGGCATGA
>VFKE01000041.1 GCA_009885695.1 Verrucomicrobiota bacterium
CGAGCCGGTTGCGGTTGCCTTCAACGCGGCGATCGATGGCGTGGACAGCGGGCTGGATTCCAAGGGCGCGAACATCATCTTCGACTACGTGGACGCGACGCACATCAACGGGGTCACCGACGACGTGAGCGCGCGCATCGTGTTCACCCTGGTGCAGACCGTGGGAGCGGACACTCTGCTGGGCACGGCTGATGACGTGTTCACCTTCACCTTGCTCGACCAGGTGGATCACACGCCGCTGGCCACCGGCACCGGCGATGCGGAGACCATCGTGCTGAGCCTGGCCAATGTGTTCGCGGCGACGGACTTTGACGGGGACCGCATCGTGATCGACGGCGGAGCCACGGTCACCATCGAGAACGATGTACCGAGCATCACTGCCGATGACCTTTCCGTCTATCGGGCTGTCGGTATCACAAGTGGTGATTACAATTTTCAAGTCGGTGCCGACGAAGCGACGTTTGCTGCTTCATTTGGGACAGGCGCGCTTGCGTGGACGAACATGCCAAGCGGTTACACCTTCGTGCAGGATGTGGGCACACAAACTTATCATGCTTTTGCAGACGCAACTCCTTACTTCGATATCACGGTCAAGCCCGATGGAACCTACGACTTCAGCCTGATCACGCCAGCACCCTCGGTCACCATTGTCACTCCTCCGCTGTTGAATGGAATCACGGGCGGCTCCGGGCTAACGAGCTTCACCTTCCCCGCCTCAAACTTCGGCGGCGCGTTCGCGCTTGTCCTAACCGCGACTGAGGAGGACGGCAACGACGCAGGCACCGCACGCGACCCGGCAACGCTGACCATCTCCTCGACCGAACTCGGCATCAATGGCAATACGATTCACGAGAACAAGGACGAAATTCTCCGGCTGGATGTGCAGCAGCAGCCAGGCTTCGAAACCACCACGCTGGATTCACTGTCGGTTCAAATTGCCAGCACGGGCAGTGTGGTGGATACGGATCAATTTGAGATCACTGTGGTTTACACGAGTGGACTGCCCATTGTTACCTCACAAGTATTAGGTATCGACTTCCAACTGGACTTCGATATCGACCAATCCCGTATCGTAGACTACGTCGAATTCAAAATCCTTTCCAACAACGTCGTTGCCAAGGTGACCGGCCTTTCCCTTGGATACGTCACCACGGTGGATCCTGCTGACAATCCATTGAATTTCCTCCTGACGGGTGTGGACGCCGATGGAGATGCAGCAAGTGACGCATTTACGGTGAACGTGTTGGCCGGGACAAATGGCAATGACACGATCTCCACCGGCATCGGAAATGATCAAGTTTCGGGGGGGGCAGGCAACGATACGATCAACACCGGTGGGGGCATTGACACGCTGATCGGAGGCACGGGCAATGACACGATGACTGGAGGCACGGGTGCCGACACCTTCGTGATCGGCACCGGGGAATCTTTGGCTACCATCGGGGGGAGCGGGAATGCAGGCACCATTACCGGGTATGACGTGATTACTGACTTCGACACGGTCAACGACATTCTCAATTTGCAGGGCACCGCTACCGCTGCGGCCAATGCCAATACCCCTGGCGTGGACGGCGCGGATTCGACTTTGACCATCAGTGGCAGCACCGTCAAATCGCATGCAATCACGGTCGGCATCATTACATTCGACGACGCCGATACCTATGCCACGCCCCTAGCTCTGACATCGCTCGCGCAGGTCGCGGCCGTAGTGCAATACCTGAGTCTTAACAACCTCGGTATCGCGGGCACCACGGTTGCATTCGTGGCGACCATTAGCGCTGTTCCTCATACTTACATTTATGAACAGGTCGGCCTCACCGCGAACATCGCCAACGACATTCTGGTGGATCTCCAAGGTGTAACCCTCATCAACCTGACTACGCTGATCCCCACGCATGTTACGCCGGTCGTTCTTGATCTGAACGGGGATCAAAACATTGACTTCCTGGCCCATGATGACGCGGCGAACCATGTTCAATTCGACTTCTATGCCAACGGCCAGTTGGAGCACTCGGCCTGGGTCGGTCCGAATGACGGTTTGCTGGTGCATGACGCCAACGGTGACCATCTGGTGAACAACGGCAGCGAGATCGTCTTTGCCGATCCGGCTGCTGGTGCCAACACCGACTTGCAAGGTCTGGCGCTAAACTTCGATACCAATCACGACGGCGTATTGGATTCGCATGACACGGAGTTTGCCAACTTCGGTGTCTGGCAGGATGCGAACAGCAACGGCATCACCGACGCGAATGAATACCACACGCTGACGGAGGCGGGCATCGCCAGCCTCAATCTGGTCAGCGACGGGCTGAGCTATACCGCCGCCAATGGTGAAGTGGTTGTCCATGGCGAAACGATGTTCACGCTGGTCGATGGAAGTCACGGCATCGCGGCGGATGCTTCATTCGCCGTCTTCCAAGATTCGCCCGTCATCGCAAACACGACTGAGAGCGCCCTGACCGTGGAGCAACTGCTCACCGGAAGCGATTCGACTGTGGAGGCTCTGCTGCCCCCAGCCAGTCAGCCGCTCACCGCAACGACCGAGTCCGCGGCTTCGAGTGACGCTCCGTCGCTTTTGGCATCCACCGATGCCACGTCGGCCACGAGCGGAGACGCCCAGGCCACGGCATCCATCTCCACGTCCAGTGACAGCGCTGCTCCCGCGTCGGACGCGGAACCTGCGCCTGTTTTGGTCCACGATTCCGTGGCTCATCACGAAGACGCGCCCGCTGCGGTCGCCTGACCTATTCATTGACTGATGGGGCATCCCATGCGTTATTCCAGCGTATGAGTGCCCCATTCTAGCCATGATATCCGAGGAGCAGAATGAAAATCCCGTCGTGAGTGGCAATGGCGATTCAAGCCAAACGGTGGAGATAGCTGATCCTTTGTTGGAGTGCCTGGAGCAGGTCGCGGAATGGCATCGAGTCGACCTCAGCCGGGAGGTCGTGCTCGCCGGGTTGCCTGTTGGTGAAGGTGGCCGGCTGACTCCGCCATTGCTGGAGCGGGCTGCGCGCCGGGCAGGATTCCGCACCCAGGTCGTGAAGCGCAAGCTCAACAAGATTCCCGCAGCGGTGCTTCCGGCGATCTTGCTTCTCAAAGACAATCGCGCGGGCGTGCTGATGGCGGGAAGCAAAGAGGGTGCCCTGCTTTTCCATCTGGCCGGTCAGAACGGGGAGGATCAGCCCCCGGCATCGGAAATCCTGCACAAGAGCTATGCGGGATACGCCATGCTGCTGCAACCCGGGGGAAGCGACGCGGACCCTGCGATTGGGAACAAGCCGGACTTTGAGACGCCGGGTGAGCGCGCCCGATGGTTTTGGCGCACGCTTTGGGGGTTTCGCGCCGATTATCTGCGGCTGCTGCCCGCGTCTTTTTTGGTGAACTTTTTCGCGTTCGCGATGCCGTTTTTCACCATGCTGGTTTTCAACCGCGTGGTGCCCAACAACGCTGAGGAGACCCTGTGGGTGCTGGCTTCTGGAGTCGTGGCGATCTTCACATTCGAATTTCTCCTGCGGCTGTCTCGCGGTTATGTTCTCAAGCACAGCGGTCGTGAGATGGACATGGTGCTGGCCAGCCAGCTCTATGAACAGATTCTCTCGCTGGAGATGAAGGCGCGGCCGGCATCGTCCGGTTCCATGGCGGGGCGCGCCAAGTCCTATGAGGTGCTGCGGGATTTCTTTGTTTCCGCAGCGCTGCTGGCGCTCACCGATGTGCCCTTTGCCATCCTGATGATCTCCGTCATGTTCTTCATCGGCGGTGAGTTAATTGGCTGGATCATGGTGGTCGCGGTGGTCGCGGCCATCGGGTTCCAACTCCTGATTCAGAGGCCGCTGCGGCGCTCGGTGATCGGTGCCTCCGAGGCTGGATTGGAAAGGCAGGCGTTCGTGACGGAAACCATCAATGGCATGGAGACGATCAAGGCCGCCAATGCCGAGGGCGCGCTCCAGCACCGGTTCGAGGCCATGATTGCCAGCTCTTCCCGGAAGGACGTGCACTCCCACTGGTATTCCTTGATGGGCGATTCGACGACGAAGGGCTTGATCAATCTGACTTCCATCGCGGTCATTGTGGCTTCCGTATATCAGATTCAGACCGGGGCGATGTCCATGGGCGGCATGATTGCCTGCATCATGCTGGGCTCGCGCATCATGGCACCTTTGGCCATGGCGGCCGGCTTGATGACGCGGTTGCAGCAGACGCTTCACGCGCTTCGCGGGTTGAATGGCATGATGGCGCTGCCCCGCGAGACCGGCGACGGTCGGAAATTCATCCAGCGGAGATTTTTCCGGGCCGACTATCAATTCAAGAACGTCAGCGTGTCCTACCCCGGCCAGTCAGTCCCCGCGCTCCATGATGTGACTCTGATAATCCGCGAAGGGGAAAGAATCGCGCTGCTGGGCCGGATGGGATCGGGCAAAAGCACTCTGCTGCGCGTGATGGCGAAGCTTTATGATCCAAGCAACGGGGAAGTCATCCTGGACGGCATTGGCCTTGCTCAATACCACCCTGCAGTCGTGCGGGGTCTGGTCGGCTACCTGCCGCAGGGCGCCGCCATCTTTTGCGGCACGTTTCGCGAGAATATCGCGCTCGGGGCCAAAGGCATCAGCGATGAGGATATCATGGAGGCTGTGAGCATGGCGGGCCTGGGAGATTTTGTGAAACGCCATCCGCAGGGAATCCATGCGCCGGTGGGCGAACAAGGCTGTCTGCTCTCGGGCGGGCAGCGACAGGCTCTCGCCTTGGCGCGCGTGCTCCTCCGTCGGCCGAAGATGCTGCTGCTCGATGAGCCAACTTCCAGCCTGGATCAGCAGGCTGAAGATCAATTTATTTTCTGCCTCAAGGCCTATCTGAATGCCGATCCCAAACGTTCCCTCGTGATCGCCACTCATAAAACTAACACGCTGCAGCTCGCGAGCCGCCTCATCGTGCTTCACGAGGGCGGTGTGCATCGCGACGGGCCGATAGCAAAGGTGATCGAGGAACTCTCGCGCAAAGCCCAGCCGCCCTCAGTCCCAACCCCGGCCAGGCCAGCTCCAACTGTCGCGGCCTCATGAAAGCTCAACAAAATCAACGACCCAACGGAGCGCAAGCCGTTGGTGATCGGTCCGGATGGTCCAAGTCTGACCTGAAGCGCATGACGCAACGACATCCCATGGCCGGGAATGCCCGGCTGGCGGAAGAAGATTTGGATTTTGTCCATGACGCCCGGGCCTTGCTCAAGCGGCGCAGAAGGGGACTTAAAAGCTGGACGCCATGGCTGGCCTTGGTCTTGGTCGGCATCTTCTTCTGGTGGGCTTCCTGGGCCGAAATCGACGAGGTGACTCTGGGACACGGAAAGGTGATACCATCGAAGTCAGTGCAGATCATCCAGAGCCTGGAGGGCGGCATTCTTGAGGAGATCTACGTGGAGGAGGGGCAGACGGTCGAGGCCGGTCAAGACTTGGTGCGCATTCGTGACGCGATCTTCGCTTCAAGCTATTCGGAGAATCTGTCCCGCCGCGACATTCTCGAGGCCCGTCTCATTCGTCTTAAAGCCGAGGCCGACAGAGCTTTAGAGATCCATTTCCCGGATGGCATTCGCGCGGATTTGGCCGCGATGGAGCGGCTGATGTTTCAAAAGCGTCGCACCGACTGGATGACCACGGAATCTTCGCTTCTAAGCCGTCTCGAACTCGTGAAGCAGGAGGAAAATTTGCTTGCGACCGGCACCTTGTCGAAAGCGATTTCGCCGATCGAACACATTCGCGCGCAGAAGGAAATGGCCCAGCTGGAAGGCGACCTCAGAACCCTCCATTCGACCTTCGAGCGCCAGGCCATGGAACAAATGGACAAGGATCGGACGGAATACGAAGCGCTCGTTCAGGCGATCAAGCGGGACAAGGATCGCCTCGACCGCACCGTCATCAAATCAAAGGTTCGAGGCATCGTGAACAAGATCGATATCAACACTGTGGGACGCGTGGTGGCCAGCGGAGCCGACATCATGTCCATCGTGCCCTCCGATGACACCTTGCTTATCGAAGCCAATATCAAGCCATCCGACATCGCCTTCATCCGGCCCGGAGAGAAGGCCAGGGTGAAATTTACCGCTTATGATTTTTCCATTTACGGCGGGCTCGATGGGAAGGTTGAGCGCATCGGTGTGGACACCGTGACCGATTTGCCAGGGCGTCCGGGCCGTGCGACACAGCCCACCGCCCAGGGTCAGCAGCAGAACGCAAGCTATTATCCAATCACTGTGCGAACAGAGAAAAACTCCCTGGGTCTGGATCGTAAAGGCCAGGAACTCGCCATCATTCCCGGGATGGTGGCGGAAGTGGACATTCTGACCGGAAAAAAATCCGTGCTTACTTATTTGTTAATGCCGTTGAACCGTGGCCGGGAACGCGCCCTGCGCGAACGCTGATAGGAGTTTGTCGGCCATGAAGGTGTCCGTCACTTGATCAGTTGATGAACGGTGAAGCCATGAATGGACAGGCTCCTGAAGGCGCCGCCGGTGCACATCGCGGAGCGCGAATCCACCAGTGTGTTCGCCTGTGCGGACGAGATCGTGGAGCGCGCCGCCTTTAGCTCGGTGTCTCATCTCACGCGGGAACTCGAAAAATAGACCGGATTGTCTTCGAGTGACTGCCGGAAGGCCGAAAGGGAAAAGCCCGGCTCGCGCCAGTTCGCGAATCAGGGCGCAGGCTCCAATGGGAGGCACCCCGGCGATGATCCGGCCTTGCTCATCGTGCATAAAACTTTCGCTTGTTTTAGCTTGTAAATGTTACGAATAAACGCAAGATGTCGAGTATAACGCAAGGAAAAAGAGGGGCATCTAACTTACATCAAGCATGAAACACAATCTTGTTATCAGGAGGAAGATTATGAAATCCAACTTCAATTTTATTGGGGCAGTCGTCGCGGCCCTGCAACTCGTGACAGGAAGTCCAGCGTTCGCGGGTGGAATGACCTCGAGCGAGGCGGGTGGGATGACCTTGAGCGAGGCCATCGCCAAGGCGCTGGCCTACGATCCCACCATTCGCAAAGTCTATGCTGACGTCATTCAGGCGGATGGATTTGCCAAGGAGACGAGGGCGGACCTCCGGCCTCAGTTGCTCCTGGAAGCCGGTGCCGGACCTGCCATGCGGAATCAGCCCGGGGGAGGCAACAACAGCGGCGGAGACGTGCTTTTCAGCTCAACCGGAAGCCTTGTCGGCCGCCAGTTGCTGTGGTCCAACGGCTACTTCCCGAGCCGCTACCAAGACGCCAAGGAGCGCCTGGCGGCCAAGCAGATGCTGGAGAGGGAACAGCGGGAGATAACGGCGTTCGGAGTCGTGGAAGCCTTTCTCGACGTAAGACGCGCACGCACCCAGATCGGCTATGCGCAAAAGAATCTCGACGAACACAAGAAAGTGCACGATCTCTCGAAGGAACGCGCCGCAGCTGCGGGCAACCAGGCTGACGTGCAACTTTCCGAAGCTCGCTACAACCTGGCTCAGAATCTGCATCGCGAGCGTCAGCTGGCCATTCTTCAGGCTAACGCGCGGTTCACGCGACTGGTAGGGGAGAAGCCGCCAGGGAATCTTCTCATGCCCAAAGTGCCGCAAATTAGTTCGTTTGACGAGATCGATCCCAGGCAGAACTGGCATTACAAAGCGGTGCAGAAACAGTATGATGCTGCGGTGATGGAGAAGAAGGCGATTCGGAGCAAGTTTGGGCCGCGGATATTTCTGGAAGTCAGGGGAAGTCTGGGCAATGACATCGACAGCATCCACGGTCGCGACAACGCAGCCAGCGCCATGGTCACTGGGAGCTGGGACATTCTTGACGGGGGCCGCAGAAATTCGCAGGTCCAGCAGGCTGTGGCGGACATCGAACGGCAGGAAGCCATCCTTCAAGAAACCTTCATCACCATCCAACTGGATGCGAAAGCCCGCTGGGAAGACTACAAGACCCTGTCAGAACGCATCAAAATCCTCAAGGAATACCAGGACAACCTGAGTAAGACGGTGGCGCTGTATAGCGAACAGTTCCAGCTGGGCACACGCCCCCTTCTGAGCATCCTCGACATACAGAACGAAACAACCTCCGCGCTGATCCGGATCACCGATGAACAACGTGATTATGCTGATGTCGGTTACCGTCTTCTCTACTTCGGAGGCAAGCTGATCCCCTACACCGCTGGTGCTGAGTATATCGAGAGTCCGCGTAATCCCGACGGTTCCCCGCGCAACGGGGGATCCGCACCGGCTTCCAGCAACTCGCGCCCCGTTGGCAAAAAATAATTGCGGATTCCAGGATCAATCGTCGGCCCGATCGAGCCGTCTCCTGCGCCAATCCTCGCGGTGCTTGGTCACCCACTCCGTTAGCGCGTGCTCGAAGCCGACGTCACGGCCTTTTCTCTCGCTGATGATCCATTTCAGGCGCTGGATTTCTTCGCGCTCGGTGAGGAATTCCTCGTAGTAATTTAATTCTTCCGCTCGTTGGGCCATGATGGGACGTAGCTCAGACGGAACTGCGGTCAACCTGAGATTACTTCTTGAACGGATTTCCGCACCGTTGTATGCACTGCACCCAAAATGCGCCTGTCTCACAAGTTCAAAAAACTTTTCAATCTCGATGCGGTTTACAGCACGAAAGCCATGCTGCTCCGGTTGAGCTATCCGCTGCCGGCACAGCCGTTCATTGACGCTATTGACAAGGAGGGCTTTGAAAAGATTCGCGCCCGCTATTACGACGCGAAGGAAAAAGTTAATCCAAAGAAATATCTCAATCTCGACAGTTGGATGCGCACCAACGTCAAGCGCGTCCGCGATCACCGCATCCGCAAGGCTCCGCCGCGGCTGCGCATTCTCGATATCGGCTCCGGCTCCGGCTACTTCCTGCACATTCTGAAATGCCTTGGCCACGACGTGCTCGGCATGGACATTGATCACGAGCCCGTCTTCCGCGAGACGTTCGCGTTGCTGAAAATCCCTCGTGTCATTTTCCGCATCGAGCCCTTCCAGCCGCTGCCGGATCTCGGGCAGAAGTTTGACATTGTCACCGCGCACATGACCTGCTTCAATCGCCGCGCCGACGACACCCACTGGGGTCGCGAGGAGTGGGAGTATTTCTTGAAAGACCTGCAAACTCATCTCAATCCCGGCGGCAAGATCCAGTTTGATTTGAATCCTCTGCGCGACGGCCGGCACATGGATCCCGCGCTGCGCGACTGGTTCAAATCCATCGGCGCCAAGATCGACCGGCGGAAAGTGTATCTGGATCAAGTGGTTTGAAGCCAGGCTTAGCCCGTCTTTCGCTACTCGACCGAGTTTTCAGCTATTTTCGCGGCATTTGCGCGCTGGAACCCTTGATTTTGCAAGGGGCACCACGCCAAAATCCGCCGTGGACAG
>VFKE01000135.1 GCA_009885695.1 Verrucomicrobiota bacterium
ATCGAGAGATGCCGCAAACGGCTTGAGGAAATCAGTCCGGGTTGCACGAGCAGGAAGCGGCGCAAGGCGGCTTAAAAGAATAGTTATTTCGGCGACAGAACACTAGCAGTCTGTTGAATAACGGTGGTAACATGGGGTTTCAGCGCCATGAACGACTGAAAATAGATGTTTTACTGTCGGGCCCGCCAAGACCGGTTAATTAAACCTAGAAAACGCAGTGACGAGGTTTGGACAGGATTAACAAGATTAACAGGAAGGGATTACGATGATGCACTCACTCGCCCACTGGGTGAGTGACATCTTGATTGTAACTCCCTCTCTGCCAATCCTGAATATCCTGTTAATCCTGTCCATTTTCCTTTTCAGGTTAAACGAAAGACTTGTGAACTTCTTGCAGCAACCCTGAACCCTGAACGGCTACTGTTTCCCAAACCACATCATGTGCTGCCAAGGGAGTTCATCAAATTGTTTTACCAATTTGAAACCGTTCCCCGTGAGTTCCTTGGTAAGCTGGGCCTTGCTCATCTTGTGCTCGGGCTTGATCGGCACCCTGTCATCCTCGCCGCGAAATTCAACAAACACCAGCACCCCGTCGGGCTTGAGCGCCTTGCGCATCGCCGCCAGCATCTCCGCGGGACGATCGAACTCATGGTAAACATCCACCAGTAGGATGATATCCATCGATCCTTCAGGAAGCTTCGGATCATAGGTCAAGCCCAGGACCGGTATGAAGTTCGTCACTCCATTCTTCTTCGCGCCTTCATCGAGCATTTTCAAATACGGCTCCTGAATCTCCACGCCATAGACTTTTCCATGGGGCGCGACGGCTTTGGCAATGGGAAAGGTGTGGTAGCCGTTGCCGCAGCCCATGTCGCAAATGACCATGCCCGGTTTTAATTCGAGCTTCTGGCGCATAAGCGCGCCGGCCTCCTCGCGCTCGCGCTCGCGTCGCATCAGCCAGCTGGCACCCGCTGAATGCATCGTCTGCGCAATCTGCCGCCCCATAAACTCCTTGACCGCCGGCGGTTCCAAAGCGGCGACAGGCCCGGCCTCATCCGCCAAACCGGCGACACAGACCAGCACGCCAGTCAGGAGACAGGCAGTACCCTTGAAGAAAAACGGCATGGCAGTCGTCATAAGCATGAGTTGACACAGCAAGACACGGCTCGCATTATTTTTCATCCAGAAATTGTACGAGCAGGATTTTCAATTCAGTTGCACCCCTTCACCCGTCATGATAAAAGTCATCGTGCTCCGCCTCCACAAGTTCATTGCATTCCTGCTGCTCGTCCTCTGGACGCCGGTGGTATCGCATTGTCTGATTGAAGATGCGCTGGGGCACTCTGAGAGCGGTTGCTGTGAATCCAGCGGCCCGGTTGAATCCGGCCACTCCGACTGCTCCACCTGTCTTGCTGTCGAAAGCGGACAGGCAAAAACCGATGGCACCATCCTGCCTGCGCCGAGAACACTTGATGCGGCACATGAAGTTTTTCCCTTGGCGCTTACAAGCGCATCAGAAACAAGACCAGCTCACCCCGTCATCCGACGGGCAGATGAATCTCCGCCGGTTCCTCCGGCGTCTGTGATCCTACAGGCCACACTCGCGCAGCCCGTGCGCGGTCCGTCACTGGCTGTCTGATCTCCGCTCATCGCGGACAAGATCATCTTGCGTTTTTTCTGGCTCACGCAGCCCGGCTTCTCCGCACTCACCGGCGCATTCTCGCGCCCAACCCTTCGCCCCCATTCTTTTCATGATCCGATGCACTCTCATTCTCTTCGCCTCAATCCTCGCGGACCCCGTGCTGGCGGAAAGCGTCACACTCGCTTCAGTGCCAGCGAAGGTTCGCGCTGCGAATCCCTCGCTCGCCGCCGCGCGCCTGCGCATCGAAGAAGCCCGCGGGAGATTGCTCGGCACCGGGCGGCTTCAGAATCCTGAGCTTAGTGCGTTCGCCTTGAGCGACCGGCGTTTTGATGAAACCAAAACCGGCCTCTCTTTGGATCAAAAATTTCCCGTCACTGCCCGGCTTCGACTGGAAAAATCACTGTCACAGCAGCTCGTCACTGCCGCACAGCTTGAAGTTCAAGATGCAGAGCGGCTGCTCATCGCAGAAGCCCAGGCACTGACCGTGAAACTTCTCTCGATTGAACAGCAGCGGGCCCTGCGCATGCAGCAGACGGAACTGGCGCAGAAGCTCTCCAGCTTCGCGGCGAGCCGTGCCGCCGCTGGCGAAATCTCGGCGCTAGACGCCGCACAAGCGCAGGTGGACAGCCAGCGCCTCCTGCTCGAAGGCAACAAACTTGAAACAGCACGCGTCAGTTTAATCGGCGAACTGAAGCCCAAGCTCGGCGTGGCCGCGAACGACTCTCTCTCAATCATCGGTGATCTGCCAGCCGCCACGATGCCCGGTTGCGCCTCATGGGAACGACGCGCCGACTACCAGCTTGCCCTCGTGAATGAAGGCGTCGCCCGTGGCGGGATGGATCTGGCGAAATCAAAGAAATGGGAAGACATCACCGTCGGCCTCCTGTGGGAAGGCGAGCGCATGGAGGACGCGCCGAACGGTCTGGAGAACACCGGCTTCATCGGGCTTAAAGTTTCCATCCCCCTGCCCTTCTGGAATAAAAATCAGGGCGAGATCGCAGAGAAATCTGCCGCCGCTCAGCGGGCGAACCTGGAGACCAAGGCGCTCGTGGCTGGCATCACGAACGAAGCCGCCGGCGCGCGAGCTGAAATGGAAGCCAATGTGAAACTCGCCACGGAGACGAAGGAAAAACTCCTCCCACTGGTGCTGCAACAAACCGAGCGACTCGAGAACGCCTATCAGACCGGGCAGACCGATCTGCTCACTGTGCTGCGTGCCCGCGAGCAACGACTGCAACTCGAAGCTGCCGTGATTGATGCCGTGCGTGATTTCCATCTGGCACGCATTCGCTACGAGGCCGCAACTGGAAAACACGCGCCCGCATCCGCCACCAACGTCACCCCACCCCGTTCACACCCATGATCTACCTCGTCATCAAGGCGCTGCTCAGCGGCACCATCATTGTCGCCATCTCCGAGATCGCGAAACGGAACAACGCCATCGCCAGCATCGTGCATTCGCTGCCGCTGATGTCGCTGCTGGCGTTCATCTGGTTGTATTCCGAAACCAAAGACGCAGGACTCATCGGACGACACGCCTTCGGCACCTTTTGGTTCGTGCTGCCCACTCTGCCGATGTTTCTCCTCATGCCCTGGTTCATTCAGAAACTCGGCGGCTTCTGGCCCGCGCTCATCGCCGGCATCATCCTGACCATCGCGCTCTATGCGCTGACCATGCGTTTGCTAAAAACAGCAGGCGTAAACCTTTAACCTCACCTCTTCCCACCATGCATCTAAGAATCCTCATTCCATGTCTTTGCCTGGCATCACTCCTCTCCGCTGCCGATCCAGGCCGGCAGCAGAACACCGTCATTCTCGACGAAACCAGCGTCAAAAATCTCGACATCCAGACTGTGGAGGCCGAGGAGACACTGTTTGAAGAAACTGTGTTCGCATTGGGCCGCATCGAGGTGCTGCCGGGAAGGAATGCCATCGTCAGCAGTCGTGTCCCGGGTCGCGCCTACTCCGTGCTCGCCCTGCCCGATCAGGAAGTGGATGTGGACGAGGAACTCATGTGGGTGGAGAGCCGGCAACCGGGTGACCCGCCGCCCACCATCAAGCTGACCGCACCCATGTCCGGCCTCATCGCGAAAGTGGACATCGCCGTCGGGCAGCCCATCTCACCGGATCAGTCGCTCATCGAGATCGTGGACCTGAGTATCGTGGAGGCTTCCGCGCGCGTGCCGGAGCATCTCGCCTCCAAGCTCAAGAAAGGCTTGAAGGCCCACATCCGCGTCCCCGGTTTTCCTGACAAAGTATTCGAGGCGGAACTGGCGCATATCGGAGCCTATGCTGACGGTGAGAGCGGCACCATCGAGGCCGCCTTCCATGTGCCCAATCCTGACAAGCTGCTGCGACCCGCCATGCGCGCGGAGTTTAACATCGTGGCCGGCTCCATCGAGAACGTCATGGCCATCCCGCGCGCTGCGGTGCAGGGAGATGTGGCCAGCCGCTTCGTTTACATCAAAGACTACGACTTGAAACACGCCTTCGTGAAAACACCGGTCGTGCTGGGGGCCGAGAACCACGAATTCGTGCAAGTGAAGTCCGGGCTGAATGCCGGAGACGAAGTCGTGACACGCGGAGCCTACTCCCTGGCCTTTGCGGGCAAGGGCAGTGTCAGTCTGAAGGAAGCGCTCGACGCCGCACACGGTCATCCGCACAACGAGGACGGCAGTGAAATCAGCAAGGAGCAGGCCGCCTCTGGCAAGGCTGGCGACCACGGACACGAGCACGGACACGGCGGCAGTTGGAGCATGCTGACCATGTTCTTCGCGGCGAGCACCGGATTTCTCCTAGTGCTGTTGATCATCACAACACTCAACCACAGAAAGGCCGTCGCGTGAAGGCAGCTCGATTACTCGAAGGGATTAAAAAGCTTCACGCCGCTGCGCTTGAAATCGGCCTTGTTCCGCGACACCAGCGTCAGATCGTGTTCCAAGGCTGTCGAGGCAATAAGGCCATCCACTTCCGGGAGCCGTTGTCCGACACTCAATGCGCCCCAGCGATCCGCGATGCTAATGGTGACGGGCAGAACGTGAGCTCTAAAAACTGTCAGCATCCGCTGCATCCAGTTCTCAAGATGCGTCGCCTGCACCAAATCGCGAAGGCGCTTTTCTTCAATGCCACGGCGAATTTCACCAATGGTCATCACGCTCAAAAAAAGATCATTTGGGGGCACCTTTCTGAACCAAGACTGCAAATGCGGGTGCATTCTGTCACGTTTGCGAAGCTCCGAGAGCACACAGGTGTCCAGCAGATACAAACTCATCAGTCAATTGGTTTGCGATGCTTCCAAACTCGCGGCCAGTCGAGCTTCACCTCGCCAAGATTCAGCAGATGCGCCTTAAAATCTTCAGATGCGGGGTGTAGCCCCTGTCCATGTCGCAAGTCGTGCCGGTCAAAGATCCAATCTTCGACCGTGGCGGCGACATGCTTTAAGGATTTCACCTTCGTAGCAGCAAGCCTTGGCCTGGCGCTTGCGCGTGGCTTGCGATTCTTGATTGCTGCCGTGCTCATGCTGGAAAATGCTGCCTTTGCAGAAGGTCGTCAACAACAGCTTTGGAAGCTATCTTCACCATGCTAAACCGCCTCATCCGCTTCTCGCTCCATCACCGGCCCATCATCCTGATGACCGCGCTGGTGCTGCTGGTCTTCGGCTGGCAGACAGTCATCAACCTGCCGGTCGAAGTCTTGCCCGACATGACCAAGCCCACGGTCACCATTCTCACTGAAGCTCCCGGCCTTGCTCCCGAGGAAGTTGAAACGCTGGTCACCCAGCCGATCGAAGGCGCGGTGCAGGGTGTGGGCGGACTGGATCGGCTGCGCTCCAACTCGGACGTGGGACTCTCTCTCGTGTTCGCTGAGTTCGCCTGGGGCACGGATATCTACCGCGCACGGCAGCTCGTGCAGGAGCGCGTGCAGTCGGTGCAAGCGACCTTGCCAAAGGGGGTCACACCCGGCATGACGCCTGTTTCATCCCTCATGGGCGAGATTCTTCTCGTCGGTCTGCGTTGCCAGAAGAAACCGGGGGAGCCGGGCTACATCGCACCAATGGACTTGCGCACGCTGGCGGACTGGACGGTGAAGCGCCGGCTGCAAAGCATCAGCGGCGTGGCGGAAGTGCTCACCATCGGCGGCGGCGTAAAACAAATTCAGGTGCAGCCCGATCCCCATCGACTCGCCGCACACGGCGTCTCCTTTAAAGAACTGGAGACCGCCGTGAGCCAGGCCGCAGGCAATGCCACCAGCGGATACCTGCAAGCGGGACCGCAGGAGATCATGGTCCGCAACATCGGCATGACCACAAACTTGGATGACATCGGCCGCACCGTCATCAAAACCGTGGGCGACCGCCCTGTGCTGGTGCGTGATGTGGCGACGCTCGACTACGCCGTGCAGGTCATGCGCGGCGATGCCAGCGTGAACGGCACCATGGGCGTCGTGCTCAGCCTGGACAAGGCACCGGGCTTTGACACGCTGAAACTCACCGCACTGGTCGAGAAGGCGTTGGAAGAACTCAAGCCCACGCTGCCAGAAGGCGTGGAAGTGGAACTGCTGTTTCGCCAGGGAGACTTCATCAGCCATGCCATTGGCAACCTCAAGGAAGCCATCCGCGATGGAGCCATCATGGTCGCCATCGTGTTGTTCCTGTTCTTGTTAAACTTCCGCGCCACGGTCATTACACTGACGGCGATACCTTTGTCCTTCGCCATCACGGTGCTCACGTTCAAATGGATCGGCGTGAGTGTGAACAGTATGACCCTGGGCGGTCTCGCCGTCGCCATCGGCATGGTTGTCGATGACGCCATTGTGGATGTGGAGAATGTATTCCGTCGCTTGCGCGAAAACGCCGCCCTGCCGCAGCCCAAGCCGTCTCTCGACGTCATCGCACGTGCGTCTGGAGAAGTGCGGAACTCCATCCTCTATGCCACGCTCATCATCATGCTGGTGTTCCTGCCGCTCATGGCCTTGCAGGGATTGGAAGGCCGGCTCTTCACGCCCATCGCCATCGCCACCATGGTCAGCATGGCCGCGTCGTTCGTAGTCTCGCTCACCGTCATTCCCGTGCTGTGCTCGCTGCTGCTTGGTAACACAGCCGTCCCGGCTGTGCGTATAGCAGGCGTCTCGCCTGCTATCAGTGGTTCGTCGGGCAAGATGCCCGTCACACACACAGGCGTGACGCCTGTGCTGCACGACGGTTTCCTAGTGCGCGGATTGAAAGCCCTGGCCAGGCGCACTTTCCTCAAAGCCGCGCTCAACACACCGACCCTCGTTCTCGCCATCGTCGGCATGCTGCTTGTCGCGTCATTCATGCTCTACCCGATGATGGGAAAAGAATTTCTTCCCACCTTTAACGAAGGCAGCGCCACCATCTCCTTCGCCAGCGCGCCCGGCACCTCGTTGCAACAGTCCAACGATATCGGCGAAGTCGGCGTGCGTCTGCTGCAAAGCATCCCCGAAGTGAAAAGCGTAGGCCGTCGCGCTGGCCGCGCCGAACGCGACGACCATGTCATGCCCGTGAGCGTGAACGAATTCGATGTCGAGTTTCACGAAGGCGGCAGACCGCGCGCCGTGGTCTTCAAAGAGATCCGCGACAAACTGCGCACCGTGCCCGGCACCTTCGTCAACGTCGGCCAGCCCATCAGCCATCGCCTGTCCCACATGCTCAGCGGCGTCAGCGCCAAGATCGCCGTGAAAATCTTCGGTCCCGATCTGGAAGTGCTGCGCGAGAAGGGCATGCAGGTGCGCGACATCGCCCGGACCATCCCCGGTCTGACCGATGTCAATCTCGAAGCGCAAGTGCCCATTCCGCAGATCAAGATCGAGGTCAATCGCGAGCGAGCCCTGGCCTATGGTGTGCAACCGGGCGCGATCAACGAGCAGGTCAGCGCACTGCTCGGTGGCCGCACGCTGGCGGAATTGCGCGAAGGTCAGCGCACGGTCGATCTGGTCATGCGACTGCCGCAAGAGTGGCGCGACTCCACCGCCAAGCTCGGCGAACTCCTCGTCGAAACCGGCACCAGCCAGCGCATCCCCTTGCACCTCGTCGCCGACATCCGCGAATCAAAAGGCCCGAACGTCATCAATCGCGAGAACACCCAGCGGCGCATCGTCATCGGCGCGAACACCAGCGAGAGCGATCTCGAAAGCCTCGTCCTGCGCTGGCAGCGCGAGGTCACCGAAAAAGTAAAATTCCCGCCAGGTTATTACCCCAGCTTCGAGGGCGAATTTCAGGCGCAACAAGCCGCGACGAAACAAATCACCTTCTACTTCGGCATCGTTGTTCTCATCATCATCATGTTGCTTTACGGATACTTCCGCAGCGTCGGCCTCACGTTGCTCGTCATGCTGAACATTCCCCTCGCCCTCATGGGCGCGCTGGCACTGACCTGGCGGCTCATCGACAACATCTCCATCGCCACTCTCGTCGGCTTCATCGCCGTCGGCGGCATCGCCGCACGCAACGGCATTATGATGGTCAGCCACTACCTGCACCTCATGAAACACGAGGGCGAAGGCTTCACCCGCGCCATGATCGAGCGCGGCACGCTGGAGCGGCTCGTGCCCGTGCTCATGACCGCACTCGCTGCCGGCATCGCCCTCATTCCACTTCTGCTCAGTCCGCATGAGCCGGGCAAAGAAATTTTGCATCCCGTGGCCGTGGCGATTTGTGGCGGACTCATCTCATCCACCCTGCTCGATCTTGCCGTGACTCCCGCACTTTTCTTGCTCATCGGTCGCAAGGCCGCCGCGCAAGCCCTTCGGCTGGAAGCCCCAGCCTGCCAGTAAATCCAACCCAAACAGAACACATCCATGAAAACTAAACTCATCGCCCTGCTCATTCTCGCCACCAGCCTCCAAGCGCACGAGCGCATCACCCTCGGCCCCAAGGGTGGACGCCTCATCGCCATTGATTCCCCCACCACGCCGAACGCCGAGTTCAAGGTCACCAAGGACAATCGATTTCAAATCGGCTTCCTCGACAAAAACCGCAAACCCTTGCCCGTCGGCGAACGCAAGCTCACAATCACCGCCGGAGAACGCAGCAATTCCAATAAGCTCACCACCGAAATCAAAGATGACGTCATCCTTACCGAAGTCGCACCCACTGGCAATGACTATCACGTCATCATGCAGCTGCGCGAACCCGGTGTGACCAAGGGCAAGACCTTCCGTCTGCACTACAACCTCTCCAAGTGCCCTGAATGCAAGAACCCCGAATGGCTCTGCGCCTGCGGCAGCAAAGAGAGCGGCAAGAACATCAAGCCACCTGCCTCGCTAGAAGGACTCTGGGCCGAGATCAATCAGCACACCAAGGAGCTGCGCGAAGGCGTCGCCGAAAAAGCCTACGAAGCCATTGATGAGGTAACCGAAGCCTTCCCCGTGCTCGCCACCGCGCTACCTGGCAAAACTGATCCATCGCGAAAAGCCGAATCCAGCAAACTGGTGGATGAACTTAAGATTTCACTCGCCGGCATCCGTGCAGCCTTCGCCGCCCGCCAGCCCGCCGAAGCCACACTGCACCTTGAAGCCGTGGAGAAGATTCTCAGCACATTGAAGGCTCTTTATCCCCCCGATGTCGCAAATGCGAAGTTGAAGAAATAACCTCGGCGAATCACGTTCTCATTCCAGCGCGTTCTACATGGCGGGGAGGAATGGCTTGACGAACTTTTCTGCCGAATGAAAGTCTGTTTGTTCCAAAGATGAAACGCCTCTGGCAAATCCTCGCATTCCTTTTGCTGGCACTCATGGTGCCGGCATCGGCGTGCTGTCTGGGACCACAGCAGGCGGCAAATCCAGAGTGTGGCTGCTGTTCCAACCCGGCTAAGGAACACGATACTCCAGCGCAACCCGAGGCGTGCCCGAGCGACACCATCGCACGCAGCCAATTGCCTGCACCAGTCGTCATGCCGGAAATGCCGATGGTGGAACTTGTCGGCATCATCCACGAGTTGATGCGCTTGAATGAACTGGCGGCCACGAATGCTGCGCCAGTGCCTTTGATGACCACCGCGCCGCCGGAGTTGCGGACGACGTGGAACTTTGTGAGCCGCGCGGCACTGCCTGCGCGCGCTCCTTCAGAGCTGGCCTGATTTTCCGCGCGCAGCGCCGCCATGAGAGGCGGTGAATGAATGCGCCGGAGTGATGCACACCCGCGTTGCGGTGTCGTCTGCTTGTCTCGTGTCGAGACTTCCTCATGCCTGCTCTGCAATCCCAATCTTTTCATCATGCGTTCCATTGTCATCGTTTCCCTGCTGCTTTGTCTGCCTGCCTTCGCGGTGGACAAACCTGCTGCTGTTTTCATTTCCGAACTCGTCGCCAAGACGCTCGCGGCCAATCCCGAGATTCGTTTCTACGAGGCGGAGATCGCGGCGGCGAAGGCAGGCCGCGCCACCGCGGGGCGGCTGTCCAATCCAGAGCTGAGCCTTGATCTCGGTCACAAACGTGTGCGCGGTGGTGATGCGCGGGCGGAAGGACTGGCGTATTCGGTGGCGCTCGCGCAGCCCATCGAATGGCCGGGACGGCTGGGCTTGCGCAAGGCCATTGCGGATCGTGACATGGCTCTCGCGGAGCTGGGATTGGAAAGATTCAAAGCCTTCCTCGCGGCGAAGGTGAAGACTTTGGGTTATGCGCTTGCCACGCAGCAGGAGAGCGCGGCGGCGGCGGCGGAAGTGGCCGACCGATTCACGAGTGTGCGCGAGGTCATCGTGCAACGTGAGCCGGGCGGCATCGCCCCAGCGCTGGAGGCGAAGATCATCGAGGCCACCGAGGTCGTCGTGCAACGCAAGGCGGGCGAGGCAGCAGTGGAGATGCAGAAGGCGCTGCTGGAAATCAACCAGCTCATGGGCCGCCGCGCGGACACACCGTTGCAGGTGAAGCGCGCGGAGTTTCCCAAGCCGTCCGCCACTACGCTCGCCGCGTTGCTCAACACTGCCGCCGAGCACAACTACGATCTGCGCGTGCGCCGCAGTGAGTTGGAGCAGCAGGGACTCAAGGTCTCGCTCGCGAAGAACGAGCGCCACCCGACCTTCAGCGTCGGACCTTCCATTTCCCAAGAGCGCGCGGGTGAGAGGGAAACGATCATCGGCCTGTCGCTCTCAGTGCCTTTGCCGCTCTGGAACAATGGCCAGCCTGCTGTGAACGCCGCCGAGGCGCGGCGCATCCAGGCTGAGGCTTCCCTTCAATCATCGCTTCGCGAAGTGGAACGCCAGATCACCGAGGCATGGCTGATCATGCAGACGCAACAGAATCGGCTCGATGGCTGGAAGCCGGACGCGCTGCAATCATTCGCTGAGGCCGCGCAACTTGCGGACCGACACTACCGGCTCGGTGCCGTGCCGCTGAGCACTTACATCGAGATGCAGGACAAGTATCTCGAAGCCACGGAAGCCATCAACGCCACGCGCCTCGAAGTGCTTCGTGCGGCGCTCGATCTCGAACAACTCATCGGCAAGCCCGCCGTCAAAACTCAATCACAACCCTGACCCACCATGAAACACATTACCAAGCTCATGCTCGCCAGCGCCGCCGCGCTCGGCATTGCCACGCTCCAAAGCTCCTGCTCAAAAACCGCCGCTGCCGCACACGCAGCCGCGCCAGAGAACGGCGCGCAGTTCAAGAAAGGCGAGGGACTCTCGCTCACTGACGAGATGAAGAAATCCATCGCACTGCAAATCGCCGACGTGGGCGAGGAAAAGATCGCCTCCGCCTTCACGGTGAATCTCAGCGTGATGAAACCGAACGAAGCAGGCGGCTGGCTCGCTCCGCAGCAGGCCGCGATGGTCAAAGCGGGAGCGGAAGTGGAGTTGCAAGCGGAGGGCAATGCGCCTGCCATCAAGGGAACGGTACAGCGCGTGGAGCAGCCGCCTTTCGGCGCGCTGGGTGATTACGAGATCACCATCACCACCGCGCAGCCGCTCACCAACGGCGCGCGCTTGAAGGCCACCTTCCATGCGCCAGCGGGAGAAGCGGTGGCGACCATCCCGCGCTCCGCGTTGCTCAAGACAGCCGAGGGCACCTTTGTCTATGCTGTGAACGGCTCATTCTACGTCCGCACGCCAGTGAAGACCGGGGCCATGAATGACGCGCTGGTGGAGATCACCGACGGTCTCTACTCCGGCGACCAAATCGTGACCACGCCAGTCATGTCGCTGTGGCTCGCGGAGCTACAAGTGCTGCGCGGCGGCAAAGCCTGCACCTGCGGACACTGACCCATGCTGCATCTCCTCCTCGATTTCGTGATGCGGCAGCGCGCCGCCGTGATGCTTGCCACGCTCGTGTTGATCGGCGTGGGATCATGGGCGGCGCTGCGTCTGCCGATTGATGCGGTGCCGGACATCACAAATCCGCAGGTGCAGATCAACACCGCCGTCCCCGCGCTCGCGCCGGAGGATGTCGAGAAGCTCGTGAGCTTTCTCATCGAGAGTGAGATGGCCGGGCTGCCCGACATGGTGGAACTGCGCTCACTGTCCAAGTTCGGCCTCTCGCAGATTACGATGACGTTCAAAGACGGCGTTGATCTTTATCGCACGCGGCAGCTTGTCACGGAGCGGTTGCAAGGCGTGCTCGACGAGCTGCCGCCGGGTCTCACACCGAAGCTCGCACCCGTCGCCACAGGGCTTGGCGAAATCTTCTATTACACGCTCGACTACACCGCCGACGCGCCGCACAAGCCCGCGACGCGCGCCGAGCAGCTCATGGAGCTGCGGCAGATCCACGAATACACCGTCAAGCCACTGCTGCGCGGCACACCGGGCGTGGCGGAAGTGAACACCAGCGGCGGTTACGAACGGCAGCTTGTCATCCAGCCCGATCCCGCGCGTCTCGCGGCGGCGGGCCTTTCGCTCGATAATCTCGCGGAGATCGTCGAGCAGAACACGCGCAACGCTGGCGGCGGCTATGTCGAGATCGGCGGCGAGCAGCTCATCGTGCGCGCTCCGACGCGCGTCACCACGGCAGAGCAGATCGCGCAGCTCCCGCTCAAATTCGGCGCAGGCGTGCAGCCCATCTTGCTGAGCGAAGTCGCCGCCGTCGGCATCGGCTCCGCCTTCCGCACCGGGGCCAGCTCGCATGAGGGCGATGAAGCGCTGGTCGGCGCGTCCATCATGCTCGCTGGCGAAAACACCCGCCTCGTCGCCGGGGCCGTGCGCGCAAAGCTGGAGGAAATCCAGCGCAAGCTGCCGCCCGGTATTGTCATCCGCCCCGTGTATGACCGCAGCGAGCTGGTGGACCGCACCATCCACACGGTTGAAAAGAATCTCACCGAGGGAGCCTTGCTCGTCGTGGTCGTGCTCTTTCTGCTTCTCGGCAATGCGCGCGCCGCATGCATCGTCGCTCTCGTCATCCCGCTCTCGATGCTCTTCGCCATGACGGGCATGGTGGAATTGCGCCTGTCAGGGAACTTGATGAGCCTCGGTGCGGTGGACTTCGGCCTCATCATCGATGGTGCCGTCGTGATGGTGGAAAACATCGTGCGCCATCTCGGTGAGCGACAGCACGCGCTGGGCCGCAGGCTCACGGTGCAGGAACGGGCGCAGGAGGTGTTGAAGTCGGCCAAGGAAGTCGCCAACCCCATGTTCTTCGGCGTGCTCATCATCACTGTGGTGTATCTGCCCATCCTCGCGCTACAAGGCATCGAGGGGAAGATGTTCAAACCGATGGCCGTCGTGGTCATGCTCGCGCTCGGCGGTTCGCTCGTGCTCGCGCTTACGCTCATGCCGGTGCTATGCTCTTTCCTACTTGGTGGGAAGATTAAGGAGAAGGACAACTGGCTCGTCACGCTGACCAAACGCATCTACACGCCGCTGCTCACCTTTGGCCTGCGCTTCCGCTGGCTCATCGTGCTGCCGATGTTCGCGCTCTTCGCATGGTCGCTCGTCATCCTCTCGCGCATGGGCGCGGAGTTCATCCCGCAGCTCGACGAGGGCGACCTCACGCTGCAACTCATCCGCAGCTCCAGCGCCAGCCTCTCCTCATCCGTCGATCTGCAAAAACAGAGCGAGGCCATCCTGCGCCGTGAGTTCCCCGAGGTGCGCGATGTCTTCTCGCGCATCGGCACGGCGGAAGTCGCCACCGATCCGATGGGGCCGAACGTGTCCGACACCTACGTCATGCTCACCCCGCGCGAAACATGGCGGCAGGTGGATGGCAAGCCCATCGCCAAAGAAGCGCTCGGCGATCTGATGCGGAAGCGGCTGCTCGATCAGGTGCCGGGGCAGAACATCCTTGTCTCGCAGCCCATCCAGATGCGCTTCAACGAGATCATGGCCGGAGCGCGCGCCGATCTGCTGTGCAAAATATTCGGCGAGAACTACGACGAACTCGAACGCCTCGCCGGAGAAGTCACCGCCGTGCTCAACAGCCTGCCAGGCGGCAGCGAGACGGAATTCGACGCCATCGGCAAGGTGCCCATGATCGAGATTCAGCCTGACCGCTCCGCGATGCAAAAACTCAACGTCCATGCCGACGACATGAACCGCCTCATCGAGACTGCGCTCGCGGGCGCGGAAGTCGGCACGCTCATTGAGGGCAACCGCCGCACACCCATCATCGTGCGCCTTTCCGAAGACCGCCGCGCCGATCTCAGCGCGATGGAGCGCCTGCCGTTGCGCACAGAGCAGGGCAGCCTGCTCGCGCTCGGTCAGGTAGCCAAAGTGAAGCTCGTGGATCAGGTGAACCAGATCGCGCGCGAGGACACCCAGCGCCGCGTCTCCGTGCTCATCAACGTGCGCGGGCGCGACACCGCAGGCTTCGTCGAGGAAGCCACGCGTTTGATCCGCGAAAAGGTGAAGTTTCCCGATGGCTATTACTTCGAGTTCGGCGGCCAGTTCAAGAATCTGCAAGAGGCCAGGGCGCGCCTCACCATCGTCGTGCCGCTCGCACTCGCTTTGATCTTCGTGCTCATCTTCCTGAGCTTCGGCTCGTTCAAACAAGCCGCGCTCATCTTCCTCTGCGTGCCGCTCGCCGTCACCGGCGGCATTTTTGCGCTGCATTTGCGCGGGATGCCATTCACCATCAGCGCGGCGGTCGGCTTCATCGCCCTCAGCGGCATTGCGGTGCTGAACGGCATCATGCTCATCAGCTTTATCAACCAGCTCCGCGAGCAAGGCCGCAGCGTGCGCGATGCCGTCATGGAAGGCACGCTCACCCGCTTGCGCCCCAAGCTCATGACCGCGCTCGTCGCCTCGCTCGGCTTCCTGCCGATGGCGATTGCCACCGGCGCAGGCGCGGAAGTCCAGCGCCCCATCGCCACCGTCGTCATCGGCGGCATCATCACCTCCACTTTCCTCACCCTGCTCGTCGTGCCGTTGCTCTACGAGTGGCTTGAACGAAAAACCAAACCACAACCAAACACACCATGAAAACACTGCTCCACATCCTCGCCATCACCGCCCTCGCCATCGCGCCCGCCCTCGCCGACAAAACCGTCAAAGCCGGGCCGCGCAAAGGCCGCGTCCTCGAACTCACCGGTCAGAACGCCGAATTCCTCGTCGAGCAGGACCGCACCGTCAGCATCGCCTTCTACGATGCCGCCATGAAATCCCAGCCCGCCGCCGCGCAAACCGTCACCGCCACCGCCGAGGCACCGAGCGGCAAGGCCAAGCTGGAGTTCGAGAAGAAAGGCGACCTCCTCGTCTCCAAAACTCCGCTGCCCGAAGGCGAGGGTTATCAAGTCGTTGTGCAGGTCAAGGCCACGCCCGACGGGAAGTCGAAGAACTTCCGCCTCAAGCTGCTGCTTTACACCTGCAAAGGATGCAGCAACCCCGAATACGCCTGCACCTGCGACGAGTGACCAGATGAGTTCCTCAACCAAAAGCGACTCTTGCGCCTGCCACGCGGACGAGAAACGCGCGGCTGGCGATCCCGCCTACCGTCGCGCGTTGTGGGGCGTGGTCCTGCTCAATCTCGGATTCGGCGTGATCGAGATCGTCGGCGGCTTCTTCGCGAGAAGCCAGGCGCTCAAGGCGGACGCGCTGGATTTTCTCGGCGACGGCTCCATCACCTTCATCGGCCTGCTCGCGCTGGGTTGGGCAGAGCGCACTCGCGCGCGGGTGGCTCTGACCCAAGGATGCTTCTTGGCAGCGCTCGGCATCGGTGTCATCAGCATGGCAATCTGGCGCGCGTTCAATGCGATAGCACCGGAGGCCGATCTCATGGGCGGACTCGGAGCAGCCGGACTCGCCGTCAATGTCACTGCTGCGCTGGCTCTTCTGCGTTTCCGAAAACAGGGCGACGCCAACGCCCGCGCCATCTGGTTGTTCAGCCGCAACGACGCGCTCGCAAACATCGCCGTCATCATCGCCGCTGTGCTTGTCGCATGGTTCAAGACTGCTTGGCCCGATCTCATTGTCGCAGGAGTCATCACTGTCCTGTTTCTGCATTCGGCTTGGCAGATTATTCGCGAGTCGTTGGGTGATTTGCGCGATCCGCAAGTGGCGGCGGATCACAAGTAGAATCCGGAGCGGGCGTGGAAATGCGCCCTACCTTGAGAATTTTAAAAAAAGACGTAGCCGCATCTTGCAAGAGTGCGGGAAGAAGCCACGGCAGCCAACAAAGCATGCATATTCCCCGCGTTTTCGCTTCGCGGCTGCGCAACACGAACGCGGCTACGAAATTATTTAAACCGCTCTAATAAATAAAATGCATAGCAAGATGGTGGGCCAAGATCAATCAGCAACAAGGAGCTGCGCAACGACGTTTCCGACAAAGCCTACGAAGCCATTGATGAAGTCACCGAAGCCTTTCCCGTGCTCGCAAGCGCGCTGCACGGCAAGACTGAAGCCGCCAAGCAGGCCGACGCGACCCATCTCGTCGATGAACTCAAAGCTTCCCTCGCCGCCATCCGCTGCCCCTTGAAGCCGTGGAGAAGATACTCAGCACCCTGAAGGCGTTTTATCCTCCCGCTATTGCCAATGCGAAGCAGAAGGAGTAGTTCCAACTATGAAGACACTGATTTATTCGGAAGTAGAAGCGGCGCCTCGCCGCTTTCCCAGACAAAAAAGCGACGAGGGCGTGGCTTGTACTTCACCCCAATGAGACGGGGCACCATCGCCCCTTCACACTGAGATCATGCCAGCTTGGCCAGCGCTGCCTTGACCGCTTCAAAATTCGGCAGGTCTTTGGGTGTCGCCGTCTGCTCGGCGTATTGCACCACGCCATTTTTATCGACTACAAATGCGGCGCGGGCCGCCGTATCGCCGATGCCGGCCAGGCCGGGGAAGCGTACGCCGTAGGCGTCGATGGTGGCCTTGTTCAAATCACTGACCAGCGTGATGCCGATCTTCTCCTGCTTCGCCCAGGCTTCCTGCGCGAAAGGGCTGTCCACGCTGATGCCGATGACATCGGCATTGAGCGACGCATAGCCGCCGAGTCCGGCGCTGATGTCGCACATTTCCTGGGTGCAGACTCCGGTGAAGGCGAGCGGGAAGAAAAGGAGTACGGTGTTTTTCCTGCCGAAGTTGTCGCTTAGTTTCACGTCCTTGAGTTCGCCGGACGACTTGGACTTGAGGGTAAAATCAGGGGCTTTGGATCCAGTGGAGATGGGCATGGCGTTATAGGGGATTACGGTTCTCTTTTGTGTGTTAGGGATTGCGACGGTAGAGGAATCCGCGCGGCGGTCAAATCGGATTCTGCGAAGACAGTCCAGCGCGAACCCCACTCAGTTCTGGCCGCCGAGCAGCGCAATGATCGAAATGACGAGCAAAGCGATGGCCACAATCCACCAAAGAGTCCGCATCCCGGCAGATTTCGCCGACTGGCCGAACTCGCGTCGCGTGAACTCATCGTAGTCGAACTCATCGTCCGGCAGGTCGATGCCGTTATAGGTCTCGGCATCCTCACGCCAGCCGGAGTTGTGATCCGCTCCGCATTCGCGGCAGGCCAGCGCGTTCGGATGAACGTCCTCGCCACAGACGGGACATGTCTTGGGTGCCTGAAGTTTCGACCGCCGATTTCTGGCCATGATCCTGACCACACCAAATGACCCGCATCTTGTCAATGACACACATGGTTCTTGCGCAGGAAGGCAATCTGCTGAACCTCAAAGTTCAACAAATACCGATGCCCCCCACTGATTCCCCGCTCGCCTTTCTCTCGCGTCTGATCCGCGATCGCCGCTCGATCAAGCCTTTCGACATGGATGCCACGCGCGAGGTGGATCGCGAACTCATCACCGCCTTGCTGGAGAACGCCAACTGGGCGCCGACGCACGGCCTGACGGAACCGTGGCGCTTTCACATCTTTCAAGGAGATGCCCGACGCGCGCTCTCGGAGACGATGCAAAGGATTTATCGCGAGATGACGCCAGCGGAAGAGTTCCGCGAGGAGAAACTCAAGAAGATGTCGCAGAACCCGCTGCTGGCGCCAGTCGTGATCGCCTGGTGCATGGAGCGGCATGCTGGGAAGATTCCGGAGATCGAGGAAATCGAGGCCACAGCTTGCGCGGCGCAAAACTTTTTTCTCAGCGCCTGCGCCGCTGGTCTGGCTGCTTACTGGTCAACACCGCCACTGATTGACACGCGAGACTTTGCCAAATGGCTCGGGCTTGGAGTGGAGGATCGCTGTCTGGGTTTGTTTTACCTCGGCTGGCCGAAGGAAGGCCTTAAACCCACCGCAGGAACGCGTCATCCGGTGCTCGAAAAGATTCGCTGGGTTTCACAGGCATCCCACACACAGGGGTGAAGGATTGATGGGCTGAAAAAAGTGAAAAGACAGGTTGGCTGGGCGTCGGCCATGGTTTGGTCTGGAGTATGACCACCAAATCAACCCATGTGCAATCCGCCCAGCCAGCCCGGCACCCCATCAACGTGCTGGGCCAGTTTCTCAAGTATATTCCGCGCTCGATCATCAACGCCGCCGCCGCCGAGTGCGGGATCGAGGCCAAGGCGCGCACCTACAACGTGCACAGCCATCTGGCGACGATGCGTGTTTCGTAAATCTTCTTTCATGCGAACAAACCTCTTGAGCTTCGCAGGTAAAAATTAAGGAGATTTTGTGGGTTGACTATATTGAAGCTCAGGCTTTCAGGATGCGAGTCAAAGAAGTCGAAGCGCAAAACTTGCGTCGGTCATTGAGGACGGGCAAAAACCCGCTGACGCAACTCTCAAGAACATACTTTTCTCACAGAACAATCGTCAGCCCTGAACAGCCCTGAATCTTTCATCACCATGAAATCTCCATCGATCCTCTTTCGAAATCTGTTGGCCGCTGCGGTGCTGGCCATGCCTGTTCTCGCCAGTGCACAAGGACTCACGCTGGAGCGTTGGACAGGAACTTTCGCCGGCATGTATTCAGCCATCGGAACGCGGGCTGCGAATACGAGCACAGTGGTGAACGGCCCTATGGAAATTGTCCAAAGCAGTCCAAATTTAGAAAACTTCGTAGCAAGGCTAAAGGGCACACTGACGATTCCCGCAGAAGGCCAATACACCTTCTATTGAGGCTCGCGCAATAGGGTGACTGATTGCCTGCCGGGTGTCGGGGCCAGCTTGGCCCCGTGTCACGGGGACTGGCAGCCCCCAACGCATTTATCACCCTATTGCG
>VFKE01000093.1 GCA_009885695.1 Verrucomicrobiota bacterium
AAAGGGGATTGGCGGCCAGAAGGGTTTCACGAGTCTGCCGCCTTCGATGAAAAGCCGGTGCAGTCCTGTCGAGCGCCTGCGAAAACTGAAGGAAAACGGTGGCAGCCCTGAGTGTGAGAAGGCAGTGAGCAGCGCGCTGGAATACCTCAAGACGAAACAGAATCCCAACGGCTCCTGGGGCAAGGCCTATCAACCCGCGATGACGGGCTTCGCGCTTTTGTGCTATTTCGGTCGCTGCGAGACGCCGGACTCGCCGTTCTACGGCGACAACATCATGAAAGGCCTCTTGTATCTGGTTGAAGTCTCGAAGTCCAATCCCACTGGGTTGATGACATCAAACCCGAACGGCCACTACACTTACGAGCACGGCATCGCCACCTACGCTCTGGGTGAGATGTACAGCTTGTCCAGACTGGGCACCAAATCGTTGCCGGGTGTGAAGGAAGCCTTTGAGAAAGGTGTGAAGCTGATCATTGAGGGCCAGGCTGCCGGCGGAGGCTGGGGCTACACCTACAACAAGGCAGGCAATGACATCTCGGTGACAGGCTGGCAGTATCAGGCTTTGAAAGCGGCCAAACTCACCGGATTGAAGATCGACGGTCTTCACGAGGCTATTAAAAAAGTCGTGGAGAATCTTGAAAAATTACAGTCCAAGGACGGAGGATTCGGGAATACCAGCGAGAGTGCTTACAATCAGTGGCATCTCTCGGGTGTCGGCATCCTTGGACTGCAAACCTTCGCAACAAACAAGTCTGCACTGATCAAGAAGGGAATCAAATTTTCCTACGACTTTCTAACGAAGGACCCGCCTACCTGGAAAATCGGAAGCGGCGGCGGTCATTCCGGGCGCTCCCCGAGCCTCTACGGCTGGTATTATTATGCCCAAAGCTTCTTTCAGAACGGGGGTGTGGAGATGAAATTTTGGAATGAGACTGCCCTGCCAGAAATTCTAAAAAATCAGAACAAGGATGGTAGCTGGCAGACAGGAGGCGTAGTCGCCTCTGGTGGTGATAAGATTATGGCCACCGCCCTCTGCACCTTGATGCTGGAAGTTTACTATCGCTATCTCAAGGTGGGTGATCGCGAGGAAACGTCCATCTTCGATCGCGGCCGTTAGTTCATATTACTCATGAATGCCGTTCCGAACCAGCCCCGCCCCGCAGGCACCGCATCATCACCTGTAGTGATTCAGTCTCTGACGCCGACCAGCATTACGGGGGCAGTGACTCCGCCAGTGGCGCGGGCAGCCACCGGGGCGATTCCGGTGGCATCAGCCGCAGTTCCCGTTTATGCGGCGAATCCCGTGGAAATGGGCGTGCTGGAGGGCGCACCCCCGGTGGTAATTGGAAAGCCGCCAAAAACGAACGCGTTTCTAGCCTACTGGCGCAAAGCTGGCGGGGGCTCACTGGCGGTCAGCCTGATGGTGCACGTTGGTTTGATCGCGTTGTTTGTCACGATCGTGACGGTCACTGTGCACGAGCCCAAGGTGGATTTTTTGCCCGGTGGCGGGAGCAAGCAGAGTGCGGAAGCGAGTTCGGAACTGGCGCATCAGGTGCAGCAGAAAAAGCGGACGGCGATGAACAAGTCGACACCGATGAGGAAGGTGGTGAGCCAGAGTGCGAATGCGGCGATCACGCTGCCGGATGTGCCGATTGATGCGGTGGATGTGCCTGACATGGCGATCCCGATGGGCGGGATGAGCGGGAGTGGCGGGATGGGAAGCGTCGGAGCCGGCGGAGGATTTGGGGCCGGAAAGGGGATTGGCGGCCAGAAGGGTTTCACGAGTCTGCCGCCTTCGATGAAAAGCCGGTGCAGTCCTGTCGAGCGCCTGCGAAAACTGAAGGAAAACGGCGGCAGCCCTGAGTGTGAGAAGGCAGTGAGCAGCGCGCTGGAATACCTCAAGACGAAACAGAATCCCAACGGCTCCTGGGGCAAAACCAATCGCGCTGCGATGACGGGCTTTGCCCTGTTGTGCTACTTCGGTCGCTGCGAGACGCCGGACTCGCCGTTTTACGGCGACACCGTGATGAAGGGCATCCTCTATCTGGTTGAAGTCTCGAAGTCCAATCCCCATGGCATGATTTCTGAGGCCCCCAAAGTCAACCACGCCACCTATGAGCATGGCATCGCCACCTATGCACTGGGTGAGATGTATAGCCTGGCCCGTCTCGGCACCAAATCACTGCCGGGTGTGAAGGAAGCCTTTGAGAAAGGCGTGAAGTTGATCATCGACAACCAGTCAGCCAGCGGCGGCTGGGGCTATGGTGGCCAAGGTGAGACTGCTTACAATAAGGGTGGCAATGACCTCTCGGTGACAGGCTGGCAGTATCAGGCTTTGAAAGCAGCCAAACTCACCGGATTGAAGATCGACGGTCTTAGCGGTGCCATTAAAAAAGTCGTGGAGAATCTTGAAAAATTACAGACCAAGGACGGAGGATTCGGGAATACCAGCACCGGTCCTTACAATCAGTGGCATCTCTCGGGTGTCGGCATCCTTGGACTGCAAACCTTCGCATCAAACAAGTCTGCACTGATCAAGAAGGGAATCAAATTTTCCTATGACTTTCTGACGAAAGATCCGCCCACTTGGGAAAAAGGCGCTTTGGCCAGCCACGGCGGTCATACTCCTGGCCTCTACGGTTGGTATTATTACGCGCAAGCCTTCTTCCAGAGCGGAGGGGAGGAGATGAAATTCTGGAATGAAACCGCGCTGCCGGCAATTCTGAAGAACCAGGACAAGGAAGGAAGCTGGACGTCAAAGAGCGGAGTTGCCGCCGTGGGTGGGGACAAGATTTTTTCCACTGCTCTCTGCACCTTGATGCTGGAAGTTTACTACCGCTATCTCAAGGTGGGCGATCGTGAGGAAACGTCCATCTTCGATCGCGGTCGTTAGCCTCGCATCATAAATTCAAGCCAGCCGGTAAAGCATCCGGTTTCCCCGCATACTTCCGAACGCGGCTGAGATGTTAATGCGCAGCGCGCCACTGCGATATCGCAGTGGCAAGGAGCCAGAACATCTTGTCCTGTGCCACTCGTTCAACTCCTCGCTCCACGCTATAATAAGCGCCGCGATGGTTGAGCAGATCGTCTTCTTTTTCTGATCGATACCCCAAAAAGGTATCGGGCATTCATCAATGGGCCATCAGCAGGAAAACATTTTATTTTCCAAGAAATGCCGGGGATGCGCGTGAGGCCAGTTAGCCAAGCACGCTCAAATCACAACCCCCTAAAACTCATGAATGCCGATCCCAACCCGTCGCGTCCGCCCGGCACTGCATTGCCAGCCATCGTGATCCAGACCCTGACACCAACCAGTTTGACGGGGATGGTAATTCCGCCGAAAGCGCGGATTGCCTCGGGAGCAATCCCGATGGCCACAACGTCATTGCCGCTGTCTGTTGCGACTCCAGTGATGATCGGTAAGCCGCCAAAGATGAGCGTGTTCATGGCCTACTGGCGCAAAGTGGGTGGGGGATCGCTCACCATCAGCCTCATTGTTCACGCTGGGTTGATCGCGTTGTTCGTGACATTCGTGACCAGAACCGTGCCTGAGCCTCCGGTGGATTTTTTAACTGGTGTCGTTAGCAAGCAGGGCGCGGAGGCGAGTCAGGAGCGGGTGTATCAAGTGCAGAAGAATAAACAGGCGGCAATCAACAAGTCGATACCGATTAAGCGGGTGACTATTGATAATTCGAGCGCGAAAGTCACGGTGCCGGACGTGCCGATGGATAACATCGTGGTGCCTGATGTGGCAATGCCAATGAGCGGAGGTGGTCGAGTCGGTATCCCTGGTGGAGAAAAAGTGTTTGGGCCAGGGACGGTAAGAGATGGACCGCCTATTAGTCCGCCGTCTTCCATGATCGGCCGTTGCAATTCAACCACACGCCTCAAAAAACTCAAAGAAAGCGGCGGCAGCCCTGAGTGTGAGAAGGCGGTGAGCAACGCGCTGGAATATCTCAAGACCAAACAAAATCCCAATGGCTCCTGGGGCAAGGCCAATAAAGCCGCGATGACGGGCTTTGCGCTGTTGTGCTACTTCGGCCGCTGCGAGACGCCGGACTCGCCGTTCTACGGCGACACCGTGATGAAGGGCATCCTCTATCTGGTTGAACTCTCGAAGTCCAATCCCATGGGCATGATTTCTGAGGCCCCCAAGGTGGCCCACTCTACCTATGAGCACGGCATCGCCACCTATGCACTGGGTGAGATGTATAGCCTGGCCCGTCTCGGCACCAAATCCCTGCCGGGTGTGAGGGAAGCCTTTGAGAAAGGCGTGAAGCTGATCATCGATAACCAGTCAGCCAGCGGTGGTTGGGGCTACGGAGGCGGCGGCGAAACCGGATACAATAAGCGTGGCAATGATCTTTCAGTGACGGGCTGGCAGTATCAGGCCTTGAAAGCAGCCAAACTCACCGGATTGAAGATCGACGGTCTTAGCGGTGCCATTAAAAAAGTCGTGGAGAATCTTGAAAAATTACAGACCAAGGACGGA
>VFKE01000116.1 GCA_009885695.1 Verrucomicrobiota bacterium
ACGTCACGCCCAAGGAACACCTCGGCCTCCCCAACAAAGAGGACGTCAAAACCGGCGTCATCACCTACAAACTCGCCGCCCACGCCGCCGACCTCGCCAAAGGCCACCCCGGCGCCCAATACCGCGACAACGCCCTCAGCAAGGCACGCTTCGAGTTCCGCTGGGAGGATCAGTTCAATCTGTCACTCGATCCCGTGACTGCCCGCGAGTTTCATGACGAGACATTGCCGCAAGAGGGCGCAAAGAGCGCACACTTCTGCTCCATGTGCGGGCCGCACTTTTGCAGCATGAAGATAACAGAAGACGTCCGCAAATACGCCGCCGAGCAGGCCATCTCTGAGGAAGAGGCGTTGCAGCGCGGGATGGAGGAGAAGTCGAAGGAATTTGTCGAAAGCGGGGCGGAAGTCTATCAGCCAGCATGACACATCATGTCGTAGAGTTTTGTGCGGGCGGTGGCGGACAATCGCTAGGTCTCGAAATGGCCGGCTTCGAATGCGAAGCAGCAGTCGAGATTGATTCTGACTGCTGCACGACTTTGCGTGCAAATCGCCCATGGTGCCACGTTCGTAATGTGTAAGCCAAACCGTTAGTCAGTCACCTTTAGCGCACTGAAGTCAAAATTCAGTTCGGAGGTTAGCTTGTCGATCTCACCGGCAGCAAAATCTTGGCATGCGCGATAGAGACCTTCTACTTTATGTTGGATCGCTGGTCGTGCCAGCTCTGACCAACTGACGAAGCGGCCAAACGACTTTCGGAACAGCCGGATTCGATCGCAGGCCTCATGGAGAGTCATCATTTTTGCGGACGCATCGGGCCAAATTGCTGACCAATAGGTGCAGGTCTTGCAGTTCACGCTGCATCGACTGCCATCATGTGACAAAAATGATTCCCACCCACTTCCTGCCAATGTCAGAGATGGCTTTTGATCATCTCGTCTCTTCTCATTATTACACCGGCGGCACGAAACAGCGACGTTCCCAGGAACATGCAAGCCTACTCGAAATCGATTCATTCCGTCAAGGTGTTCAACCGCCGCGCGGTCGTGTTCGAGATCACGGCCACAGTAAATGCAACGGTGGCCAAAGGCATCGACAACCGCACGCAAATAATCAGGGTTCGACACAGTCATCCCTCCTGCGAGGCACGCTCGACGGCTGACCTCATGGAGAAACATGCTCACGAGTTTATTGGCCACATCTGACTTTGCTCGTCCCGTTGCACTTCTCAGTGCCTTAGCCGAATCGAAGCTCATTTTGGACTCCTCCCTGTCTTTGGAGGACCGCCAGCAGATTGCAATCCAAGCAACCATCGCACGTCTACTTTGAGGACTTCAGCAAGCTTCCCTATCTCAAAATCAAACACGCACCTCTGACCGCTTTCAATTTTTGTGATCGCCACGCGATCGAGGAACAGTTGGTTGCTCGCGAGCCGTCCCGACAACTGATCCTGAGTTAAGGGTGGGGCGAACGCCAGTCGCGCTCGGCGCACGTTGGGACCAACGACGTTTTTTGGGCCAGAATCGCCACTCTTAGGATTTCTCATCCTCTACTCGATAGCAAGAACACTTGCCTGCAGTGTTCTTATGGAGAACATTCGTTCGAATGAAGAACATTCCTTTTCTAATGCCGTTGAGCGCTGCTCAAGCCCGCAAGATTCAACCAGTGGTCAATCAGGTGATCGAGAGAGATCGTCGCAGGTGCCAAATGTGCGGTGCAGATGAAACGAGAATATGTCCCTATCGACACACGATGATAGTGCTCTCTGTTGCGGCCACCAAACCGGTGAAGACTTGCAAGGAACTTACGGCATCCGAATTGACTACAGTGTGTTCGACCTGCGCAAGCGGCCTTCGCGCTATGGCAAAGAATCCTATCCGCCCAAGATTATGGTGAAAAAACGCGCTTCCCGTGTTGGCTGCAATGCTGGAAATGGATCAGGGTTCAAAATTCAACAACCAGCGACCGCTTTGCCTTTCGATCACAGATGTGCGTTGCTTGCCTTGGCTGATTAACCGGGAGAACCCATCTGTTCTCCATCTCCATGAAAGTTCGTCGCCGATGCGCCGAAGCTTCCCTCGATTGCAGTGGAGTCGATCACCAAGAAGAAGGATCTGCTCTTCTCCGATGACTTCGAGCGCGCCGAACTGGGCATGGCCTGGGTCATCGTGCTGCCGACGTATGCCCTCGAGAACAGAACGCTGAAGGGCACGCCGATGCGCTTCAATGCCCAGGCGGTGAAAGGGCATCAGGCCTTAATCAAGGAGCGGCGGTATCTTACCGCCGACCTGAACCCTGCCGCGAATGCGGACTAAATGATTCCCGCTACGCGATGAATAAATGACGGCGGTATGATACCGCCGCTCCTTGAGGTAATGGGAGACAGAGGTGGTTGATCAAAGCGGAACTTGTGGTCATGATCTGATGAATCGCTGGCGCAGAGGTCTACACCACCGCCCAATAGGCCCTATCAGTCCTATTCCCCTCATCAGCGCCGCTTCCCACTGAGCCTCACCCTCGATCCTGCTCATCAAGAACGAAGTCATTCGAAAGCAGAAAGTGTGCGGGCACCCTCATTTCAGCCAGAGATGACTTCGACACGCTGAGCGTTCCCACTCCCTTTGCCAGCCTGCGCACAGCAGCACGCCCCGGGTCACTGTTGAACCATTCAAATATCCCCTTGGCATCCACTTTCACAATTGGCGTCAGTACATGAATCCAATCATCAGCCTGGGCTTCGATTCCCTCGCTAACGAGCGCAGTTCGCCCGTAGCAGCCCGCGCCCACTCGCACAAAAAGAATCTCTCCAGGTTTCACCATTGAATCATGACGATACATTTCCCCAGCTTTTCTGATGAAAGCGCAGTCTTGTTGCAAACGAAGTCCACCATCAGGCGAGATATTCTTCGCTCGAATAAGAATCGTGCGATCAGCCCCACCTGACTCCAGCAGTTCGCGCTTGGTGCTGTAGGCCGCGTAGCCCGTTCTCAGACGGAACAGATCACCCAGTCGCACTGTCGAAATTGTCTTGTCCTCATTCTCACTCAGAGATTCAGGCCGCCAGTCCGCTCGATCAGCAAGCACAACCGACTTCCACCTGGAGTCTTTCTTTTTCCAGACAGCGAGTCGCGCGGGCATTAAATCACTTAGTGACTCGCAAGCGAAGAGACCCGTTGGCTCACGATAAGGCTGGGCTGCAAGAGGGAGCTTCCTGGCGATCAAGATATTTGTCTTGGCACTGGTCTTGGAAAAAATGCCTCGTGGAAGACTGATGATGGCCTCGACATGCGCCCGACAAAGCAGCCAGTCCCTGACATACTTGAATGGTTTATTGCTGAATGGCCCATCCGGCAGAATCACCGCAATTCGCCCATTCACTTTTACGAGCTTCATAAACAATTCCAAAAACAGAACCTCCAAACATTGCGCAGGTCTTCCTGCTCCAAGATCATAACCACGGAGCACTTCGGAACGTTTTTCCAAACTTGCTTGGGCCCGGAAAGGCGGATTTCCAATCGCCAGATCGAATGTGCCCCAGACATCCACCAAGGCAGTCAAAGCGTCTCCATGAGTAAAATGGCCCTTGGGGAGAATGGGATGCGACATCGCCGCGTACTTCGGATCCACCTCGCAGCCAAAAAGCTTCAATCCATCAGGAGCAGTACGGAGGAACGACCCGTCGCCACAACTCGGATCAATCACCCGTTGATTCGAACGCACTCCAACCATGCGGAACATGGTTTGCGACACTATTTCTGGAGTGAAAAATTGACCGATCATGCGGTTTCGTACCTCTTTCTGTTCTGGAAATCAAACGTAAGCAGCAAAAGCTATGTGACAACTGACTGACAACTCTCCCAATCGCTACCTCCACATCACACTCGGAAACTTCTTCGCCTCCGCCTGCCGATGCTTTGGCCATTCGCGAGTGACGAAGGCGGGCCAGTCGGTGGTGGTGGCGAGGCGTTTGCCATCAGGCGTGCAGAGCTGGAGTTGCACAGGAAGCCTGCCTTCGCAGAGAGTCGGGTGTTTTTTGAGGGCGAAGCATTCCTGGAGCTTCACTTGGGCTTCGGGGGTGTCGTTGATGTAGCTGAGTTTAATCGTGCAGCCGTCGGGCCAGGGGATGGTGAGAGGCGCTAGCTCATCGAGCCAACTGACTTGGCCTTTGTCCAGATGCTGATGGAAGGCGGGGATGAGGGGCGCGGCTTGGGCTTCTTTGACGAGGGAGAGGCCGGTGAAGGCGCGGGCGAGGCAGGTGGTGATGGCGGCTTCGTCGAAGGGGGTGAACTCCAGCTCGGGCAGGGTGGCGTGGACGAGGTTCACGCGGGCGATGAACTGTTTCAGCCGATGATCCATCAGCGGTAGCTCAAAGGCTCCGGCGCGGTGGGCTTCGGCGAGGCAGCGTCCGCTGGCGATGGGATCGAGGTCGCGCTGCTGCGCTTTTTGCTCGATGACGAGATCGCGATAGCGCACGAGCTTCATGGCGGCGACGCGCTTATTTTGAGCATCGAAGAGATGCTCCACGGTGGTGCTCAGATGCTGGGGAAACATCTCGGCGATCCACGCGGGCTGCACGGCGGTGGCGAGGCTGAGCAGGGTCTGGCGCGACGGTGTTTCGCGCAGATTGGCAGCGACAAAATAGGCGGCGTCGGTCACCACGCTTTCACGCACGAGCTGGCCCTGGCGTTGGTCGGTGAGGTCGCACTCGGGCTTACCGAGAGTGCGGCGTTTGGCAAGTTGATCGACGAAGCCGGCCATGAGGCAGCGCAGCAGGGCTTCGTCGTTCTTTGATGGGCTGGCGGGTGCGGCATCGCGGTCGTAGAGGCGCTGCTGGTGGGCGGCGTGCAGGATTTGCTGGCAGGTCTGCTCCACTTGGCGGGCGACTTGCGCGTTGATGCCGTAGCTGCGGCAGCGATCAAAGCTGAAGCCGTTCGCTTTGGCGAAGTCGTAGGCGCGCATCAGCGTGATGAAGTCGGAGTCCGCGCATTCCTCGAACATCTCGCGAGCGGCTTTGGTTTGTGCATCATCGCGATCCAGTCGTGCGAGCAAATCACGACCACTGACCAAGGCGGCGCACAAGGCGGCATCGGGCACGCAGCCGCGCTGGCTGGCCTCGATCAACATGCGCGAGTAGCGCGGGTGCATGGGCAGGCGCAGCATTTGGCGACCGATGGGCGTGAGGTCGGCATCGAGCAAGGCCCCGAGCATGGTGAGCAGGCGCTCGGCGCGTTCGACGGCCTGTGAATCGGGTTTGTCGAGCCAATCAAACGTGGCGGCCTCCCGGATGCCGAGCGAGCGCAGCAGCAGCACGACCTCCGCGAGGTCGCTGCGCTGAATCTCCGGCATGTTGCGTTCCTCGCGGCTCTTGTGGCCGATCACGGTCCACAAGCGATGACAAGTGCCCGGCGCGGTGCGTCCTGCGCGGCCCTTGCGCTGATCCGCGCTGGCCCGGCTGATCGGCTCCAGCAACAGCGTGCCGATACCGCGCTCCGCATCATAACGAGCCACACGGGCCACGCCGCTATCCACGACATGTCGAATGCCATCGATGGTGATGCTCGTCTCCGCGACGTTGGTGGCGACGATCACTTTGCGCAGCGAGTTCGGCGCAAAAGCGCGGTCTTGCTCCTGCGGTTCGAGTTCGCCATGCAACGGAATGCACGCCACGCGCTCCCGCGCTCTCAGGCCACGCAACGCATCCAGCGTGCCATTGATCTCGCCACGCCCCGGCATGAAGACGAGAATGTCGCCCGGTTCATCGTCGTGAAGGATGCCCTCCACCGCCTCCGCCGCCTGTACCGTGATCGGCCGCTGATCAGGCATCGAGAGATAGCCCACCTCCACAGGAAAACTTTGCCCTTCGGAGATGAGGATCGGGCATTGATCCAAATATGCCGCGACAGGCTCGGCATCCAGCGTTGCCGACATCACCACCATCGCCAATTCCGGCCGCTGTGTCTGCTGCAAGTGCTTCACCAACGCCAGCGCGACATCGCTCAGCAAGTTCCGCTCGTGGAACTCATCAAACACCACCGCACCGACATTCGCCAGCGTCCGATCATCCTGGAGCCAGCGCAGCAGAATGCCCTCCGTCACAAAACAAATGCGAGTCCCCACGCTCGTGTGATCATCAAACCGAATCTGATACCCCACCTCCGCCCCCAGCTTCCCCTCCCGCTCCCAAGCCACCCGCGTCGCCACCGTCCGCGCCGCCACCCGCCGAGGTTGCAGCACCACGATCATCTTCTCCCCCGCGATCCCCGCATCCAACAGCATCTGCGGCACCTGCGTCGTCTTCCCCGAGCCAGTCGGTGCCACCAGCACCAAGCGATTTCCGTCCTGCAACGTGCGCAGGATGTCAGCGTGGATTTTCCAGATGGGCAGGGACGTGGAGGCGGGCATGAAAGGATGCGTATGCTAGGGCGGTGAGCTGGAAATGCGAATGGGAAGCTCGGTATCAACGCTGGCCAGCGAGGGCCACACATGGGGAACGGTGACTCAGAATCTGAAATTCCGTCTGTTCCGTGTCTTCCGTAGGCCGCCCTGTTTTCAGACGCTCACCGACCAGAGCCCCCCTTCTACACCCTCGACCCCCTCACCACCGACATCGCCCCGGCTACGACCGCATCACCAGCGGCATCGGTGCCGCCATTGATCGGCTGGCATGGCTGCGCCATGCTTCACTCTTTTGACGTGCGCTCGACATCCTTCCATCTCCGCCAGCGACGCAAAAAGCGCGGACGTTTCCGTCCGCGCTTCGAGTGTGAGGGTGGTTGTTGCGGGGAGATCAGGCGGCAGCCTCGGTAGCGACTTTCGACTTCGCACGGCTGCGGCGCTTTGGCTCGGGGGCGATGGCGATGGTCGGCCGGAAGGCGTCTCCGAAGATATGATTGCGGGCGGTTTCAATCTGTGAGGAGACGCGGCGGAACCATTTGGACATTTCCTGCTGCATCTCAGGATCTGTAGACGGCTCGATCATCACCTGAGGCAGTTCGCGATGTGAGAGCTTGAGTTTCAAATCGAGGCCATCAGAAATGACGGGCATCTCCATATCTGCAGCCTCGAACATATCCATTACCCGAGCCGCATAGCTGCGCTCCCAGGCGCGCTCGTCATCATCGTAACAACTGCCCGTGGGCGTGTGCACGACCAGATACTGCGCAGAGTCCGAGTAAACTGCCGCTGCCTCAGTAACACCATCGAAACATTCGCGGTCGCTGGTCACCGGAATGAGAACGGCGAGTTCAAATCCGAGTTCCGGAAGAAGAGTTTCCAATTCATTCCGCCGGTAGAAGCTGGTGAAAGGATCACCCATACCGCTGTCAATCTCCATGATCACCAGATCACTCCGGTCGAGTTCAGCCACAAATGCCTGACGTCGCATCGTGGCGGCCTCAATCTGAACTACGGGTCGCGAGTCATCGGCGCTTTCGACGATAGTCACGCAGTGATGTGCCACGCGATAGCTTTGCAGGTAATGGTGAAGGCAATGAGACAGCGTTGTCTTGCCCGCTCCGGAGAAGTCGTTTTGGATAAGAATGAGTCTTTTCATGATCGAGTTGTTGAGTTGTTGAGTTGAATTACGATAGATAATACAGAAACTATAAATTAGTGCAACAATTATTTTGATAATATTGATAATTATAATATACAGACCCTTTGGATGGCTTAAATTTTACGGAACCATTACTCCATAACAATTTCAATTTCTGCGCTTTATAGAGGTAACCGCCAAACTAAAAGAGCACGGACACGAATGGCACTTATACCATAAGCACGTGAAAAAGGTTCTGCGTGGAATGGCGCTTAATTAAGGCGAATGCCCATTCATTCAGCTCAGTATCAGTCTATTAAAGCGGTTTAAATAATTTCGTAGCCGTGCTCGTAGCCGCGCTCGTAGCCGCGTTCGTAAGAACGCGGGAAATATGGAAGCTCTCTCCGCAGCCGCGAAGCGAAAACGCGGGAAATAGGCATGCTTCGTTGTCTGCCGTGGCTTCTTCCCGCACTCTTACGAGATGCGGCTACGTCCTTTTAAAAAATGCTCTAGTGCGGCATAAGTAATTTCGTAGCCGCGTTCGTAAGAACGCGGG
>VFKE01000215.1 GCA_009885695.1 Verrucomicrobiota bacterium
GCGGGGAAAAGCTTTCCCCAAGGAGTAAGTTTTAAGGCCGCTCGACCGCGAATCGTTCAACAACCGTTATCATTGCGGCTTCGCGCAATGATAACCATGTTCGTTAGGCGGCGTGGACTGTGGCTCTCTCATGTGAACTCCTGTGGTGATGTCGCGCTCGGAATAGCATGAACGCGCCGGTGAATGCGAGAAGAACTCCGACAGCAGCAACGGAAACAACCCATCGCACCATCGCGCCCGGATTGGTGTAGGCGTAACCGCCGTCCGGCAAATACGTGACGCTGTCGCGGCCAACGATGGTCTCGATGCCCAGCAACCGCTCCAAGCCGGGAAACACAATCTGCTGGCTGCACGCGGCGATGAGGATGCCGAGTGTGATGAACACCCAACCGACGGCTCTGTGGTGTGTGGACTTCATCGTAACGTGCGAACGCCGCCTAACGTCTAAGCTGAGACACGGGCGGGGCGCACACGGCGCTTTCGAGCCACGGGAGACGCCGCAGCCCCGCCTGTTGTCTCCAGCGTTTTGTTCGGGCCTTTTTGACGATTGATGGTGCTTTGCTGCCCTTGTCTTTGCATCGCGTCGGCAATGATGCGGTGCAAATCAAAGTCAAATTTTGCTGCCAGCGACTCTCTGGCTGAACGGACTTCCTGGATGATTGGGTTGTTCATGGCGATGAGGTTAAAAGGGCTTCAGGTGTGCAAATGATAGGGATGTATAGATCGTGATAGCGGCAATACTCAACCAACTCCTTCTGAAGAACGGGGTTGGCAAGGTGCTTGCAGTTCCAAGTGAGCAGGTAGTCCACCTGATGCAAAATGCAGATAGCCAGATGTGATGCATCCATGACTGCTTTGGCAGGCAGTCGGAGCAGACGAACCAAGTCCTCTGCAAGAGGCTCAATCTCTGGATTGACGGTCAACTGAGGGATGCCTTGCAAAAAGAGCATCCGCCGCGCAGCGGCACCAGCATCGCCACCTGATGCCTCATCAATCGTGAAAATGGAAGTGTAGAGTCGGAAGCGATTACGCTCGTTAGCCCACCATTGGTGGGTCGTCTGTTGATCCGTAGCGATGGACTTCTGACTGCTTGGGTGTGCGCCCAAGTAGCTGGGGACAGTCGTCTCAATGTAAACCGTCTGCATGTGTTGGCTCAACAGTAGCCCATGAATTCAGGACGTAAAGCGGCCAAGCACAGTCCTACTTGGCATCTCTGACGGGTGCGAAAATGAGACAGGGACCACAAACGAGGAGCAAGTATGCGCCGACACTCAAAGCCTCGAACAGATGGTCGCCAAAGTCTCGCGGCGCGTTGCTGACGAAGTAGAGCAACATCGCAAAAGGCGAGATGCCCGTGATGACATGGAGAATTCTGTTGGGGCGTGCCTAGTGCAATGCAGCCAAAATTACGGCAAGCATCAAGATCAACCAAGCCGCCTGACCGCCATCGCCAATCTTCCCAATGGTGGTGCCCGAACCTCCTAGGCGGGTGACGGCGCATGTGCTGCGTCACTCTTATGCCACGCATATGATTTTGCGCGGGGTGGACATCAGGAGCATTCAGCAACTGCTGGGCCACTCCGATGTGCGCACCACGGAGATCTACACGGAGCTGGCGCGGGCGATGCGCGGGGAGATCACGAGTCCGCTGGATGATTTATGAAGGGAGCGCGGGCTTTAGCCCGTGTTTGCATGAGGAGGGACGGGCTGATGCCCGCGCTCCCTTTGACCGCTTTTCCCGCTGGCAATTCCATCGTGCCATGCCACCATGTCGGCCTTCATCAATGATGGAATGGCTTCTCCAACTCGACGTCTCACTCTTCCGGTTCATCAATCTGACGCTGCAAACTGGCTGGCTGGACGCCGTGATGCCGTTTTTTGATTCGAAAAAGAATCTCATCGTGCTCGCGGTGCCAGTGGTGGCCCTCCTCCTCATCAAGGGCGGAACGCGCGGACGTATTTTCGTGACCATGCTGGTGTTGAGCGTGGCGATGACGGACGGTGTCATCTGCCGCGAGATCAAATCGTCCGTAGGACGGCTGCGACCCTTCAAAGTCATGCCCGATGCGCACAAACTGGTGAGGAGCAGCGGTTACGGCAGCATGCCCTCGTCGCACACGGCGAACTGGTTCGCGGGCGTGGCGGTGGCGTTCATCTTCTGGCGGCGCAGCCTGTGGCTCATGCTTCCCCTGGCAATGCTGGTTGGCTTCGGCCGCATCTACTGCGGTGTCCACTATCCGGGCGACGTGATTGCAGGCGCGCTCATCGGAGCGATCACTGGGTTTGGCATGGTGTGGGGCATGGAAAAACTCTGGGGCACGCTCGGGCGCAAATATTTTCCGCTGGCCTGGGTCAGGCTGCCCTCGCTTGTTTCGCCTGACCGTGATTTGATTCCCGCCCTGGCGCAGGCAAACCCATCCGGGCTCCCTTGAATAATTAACAACGCACCATGCCAGATTCATTAATGCCATCCTTCAAGCAAACCAGCCTGCGACTGCTCCTCGTGGCGAGCGCCGTGGGTCTGAACCTTGTCCCGCTCTGGCGCACGAAAAACAATCCGCCCTCCAGCCCGGCATTTGTGGTTCAGGAGACCGCCAATCCACCGGCCACCGGTGACGCCCAAGACTTCCGCGAAGAACTGATCAAACCCTCCACTGCCACCAAGAGCTCACATGTAGCTTCAATCTGCGAACTGCCGGACGGCAGGCTGGGAGCCGCCTGGTACGGCGGCACCCGTGAAGGCCATAAGGATGTTGCACTTTATTTTTCCATCCGTTCCAAAGCTAATGACGGCCAGTGGTCGGCGCCTCAGACTGTGGTGACACGCGAATCAGCGGTGGCGGAGCTGCAGCGTCATGTGAGAAAAGTGGGCAATGCCGTGGTCTTCGCCGATGCCAAGGGCGGCATCTGGCTGGTCTATGTGACCGTGGCCGTCGGCGGCTGGTCGGGCAGCTCGCTGAATTTGAAACGTTCTTTCGATGAAGGCCGCACCTGGACGCGAAGCCAGCGGCTGACGTTGAGCCCGTGGTTCAATATCAGCGAGCTGGTGAAGAACAAGCCCGCCGCACTCGCAGACGGCAGTTGGGCCCTGCCCATCTATCACGAAATCCTGGGGAAATTCCCCGAGATGCTCTGGTTGCGCGAGACTGCGGGCGAAGTAACCGCGACCAAGACGCGCCTCTTCGGCGGGAAGACCGCCTTCCAGCAGGCGCTGGTTCCCATCAAAGCGAATGAGGCTCTCGCTTTATGCCGCCAGGCGGACGGATCAAGCATGGTCATGCTCTCGCGCAGCACGGACACGGGACAAAGCTGGTCACCACCTCAATCCACCGGCCTGTCCAATCCCGATGCGGGCCTCGACGCCCTGCGTCTTTCCGACGGCCGGCTGCTCCTGGCTTACAATGATTCGAAAAATCGCCGCGATAATCTGTGCCTCGCCATTTCAAGCGACAACGGAAATTCCTGGACCCGCGCGGCCAAGGTGGAAGATGAACCCGGTGGCGAATTCTCCTATCCCTACCTCCTGCAATCCACCGATGGCCGGGTGCATCTCGTTTACACCTGGCAGCGCAAGGGAATCAAACATCTCGAGTTCAGCCTGGCCTGGCTCGATGCGCAGATCGCCACACCAACACCATGAGGACTGAACTTCTGCCGTATTTTTTCTCCTTCATCTGGCCCGCAGCGCTTCTGCTGCTGGTGTTTTGCTTCGTGCCACGTCGCCGCGGACTGGCCACGCGTGGGGCCGGCTGGTTTGCAGTCATGGCCGCGCTGTCTGTCGCCATCGTGGTGATTCCAGTCGGCGGGATCCCCTTGGGCCGATGGTTCACCGGCCTGTGCGCGAACTTCAGTCTGCCGCTGCTGGCATTGATCGCAGACGCGATCAGCCGGAAGGCGTTCAACTTGGAACTGCTCGGCAAAAATGGAATGCGCACCGCGCTTGGGTTCGGCGCACTCATCGGTTCAGTGCTCTTTCCGATGGCCTTGGGCCTGGGTACTTTCGATCCCTATTCGCTCGGCTGGAATTTCAGCGCGCTGTTTATCATCACAGGAGCGCTCACATCACTGCTGTTGTGGCTCGGCAATCGCTTTGGACTGGTGCTGCTCTGCGCCGTTGTCGCGTATCATCTGGGGCTGCTGGAATCGGACAACTACTGGGATTACCTGGTGGATCCCGTCTTCTTTATAATTTCGCTGGTGGCCATCGGTCGGCGTCTTTTGCAGCGGCCATCGTCGCCGCAGACCGGTCACACCACACCGGAATCATCTGGGATTGCGGCCTAAGCCGTGCCTTGCCTTTGATGTAATTCACCGCATCGTCTTCCGCATCCATGCTTCACTCCGAACTCCACCGTCTCTACCACCTGCCCTTCTTCGACCTGCTCAAGCAGGCGCGCGCCGTGCATGAAAAAAACTGGCCGGAGCGCGAGGTGCAGCTTTGCACGCTTCTCAGCATCAAGACCGGCGGCTGCAGCGAAGACTGCGGCTACTGCGCCCAGAGTTCGCGTTATTCCACCGGCATCCAGCGCGAAGACCTCATGGAAAAGGCCGACGTCATGGAAAAAGCCCGCGCCGCGAAGGAGAACGGCTCCACCCGCTTCTGCATGGGCGCGGCCTGGAAGGGCGTTCGCCAGGGCACACCGAAGTTTGATCAAGTGCTCGATATCGTGCGCGATGTCAGCACGCTGGGCATGGAGGTCTGCGTCACCCTTGGCGAACTTGGCGGTGAAGAAGCGCGCGCCTTGAAAGAAGCCGGTGTCACCGCTTACAATCACAACATCGATACATCGCGCGAGCATTACGCGAACATCGTCAGCACCCACACCTTTGACGACCGCCTTCGCACCATCCGCCACGCACAAGAAGCCGGCATGAGCGTGTGCTGCGGCGGCATTTTGGGTCTCGGCGAAAACAAGGACGACCGACTGAAAATGCTGGAGACGCTCAGCGGCTTTAATCCGCAGCCTGAAAGCGTGCCGGTGAATTTGCTCATGCCCATCAAGGGCACACCGATGGAGAACAATGATGGGGTCGATGTTTTCGATCTGGTGCGCGTCATCGCCGTCGCGCGCATCGCCATGCCCAAGACCAAGGTGAGACTGAGCGCGGGACGGTATTCCTTGAGCAAGGAGGCGCAGGCCCTGTGTTACTTCGCGGGTGCTAATTCTATTTTCTATGGGGAAAAACTCCTCACCACGAAGAATCCCGGCGCGAACGAGGACATGCGACTTTTGAAAGAACTTGGCTTGGTCGCTCAAGCACCGAATCCCGCGATGGACGCGCCGGAGGCAGATGAGGCCCGACCGCTGATGCCGTGTATCATCTAATGTGTGTAGGGCGGGCGCTCCGCCTGCCCTGACATCGAAAATTTCAAACATCCAATTTACGGCAAGCGGAGCGCTTGCCCTACACCCGGCGAAAAGATGGCCCATCCTCCGCGCATCCCGGTCTTGCTCGCGTCGGAGAAAACAGTTGCCTACTTCATCATGTTTTGCGTGCAGGATCGCCGACCGGTGCTGGCAAACATGGAAGCATTCATGGCGTTCAAAAATGCAACCAATCGTCTCCAAGGAAAATGGTTAGTCCATTCCGCCGTCCTGATGCCCGACCATCTTCACGTCATCGCGATTCCTTTTCAGCGAGACGCCTCCGTCGGTAATTTCTCCGGCGCGTTGAAACGATGGATGCGTCAATCCCTCAAGGCGGAATGGAAATGGCAGCCGGGCTGTTTTGACCATCTGCTTCGCCATGGTGAATCAGCCGATGCAAAATGGGAATACATCCGGGAGAACCCCGAACGCGCCGGATTGGTGAAGCACTGGCGTGACTGGCTTTATCAATTTGGTGTTGATCCTGAGAACAGACCGGAGCCGCCCTTTCAAATGGACATTTAGGGCGGGCGCTCCGCCTGCCCTTTCTTCCAAGTTCAATCAATATCCCATTCACGCCAAGGGGAGCGTTCGCCCTACAAATTATTCTGATGGGCTCCGTCCATCATCGCGCCGCAGTCGCGGATACCACATTCGCTGACTGCAGTTCATAGAATCGAGTTATGATCCGGCTCTCGCCCAGACGCTGCGAACGCACCAGCGCGGCAATGGCAAATCGCCCGAGCTGAAGATCGCGCAGCTTCTTCACAGAAGTGGCATCCGGTTTGTCGGTCGAGTTCAGCAAGGCACGCAGCGCATCTTCGCGATCAGGCGTGAATACTTCGAAACGGGCGACGAACACACGGGTTAAATTTGTCGGCGCAGGCATGATCTTCAGCGGCAGCACGGAATCAACCCAGTCACGCGGCATCAGGGCGAGGACGCGGGTGCCGGTTTCAGCAAACCAGACGTCGCGCCAGGTGGCGACCATCGCCTTCGCTTCGTCAGCGCTGAGTCCGGCTTCGACGAGCGACCCGCTCATGGCGGCGGCGAGTTCCTCCTGCGCCTGCGCTGCTGGAACGAGCGGCATGTTCAAGTCCCGATCCAGATAGAGCAAGCCCTGGTTCTTCTTCATTTCCGGCAGCACGCCGAACTTTCCCCAGCGCGCACCGTCCGCGCGCACATCGATCAGCCACTCTTCGAGGATAGACAAAGGCCGGCAGCTCCGACAACGCAGCCAGCGGCTGATACCACTGGATCGGCCAGCCATCGGATCCGCTGACAATCGTGAAGGTGCCCCATTCATGAACGATGAGCTTGGCGGTTTCCTGCGCAGCGCGGACCGTCATGGTGAAGAAGAAACCCAGGCAGCAAAGCATTCTCAATTGCGTTTTCATGGAGCCATCTTGCCACGAAGAATTGCGTAGCGTCGAGAACCCGCTTGTAAGAAGTTTGTCAGCGCGCATGCACTGGTAGAATTTATGAAATGAGCCTTGGTGCCGCTTTGCCATTGAGCCGGAGGCTCGGGAGAACTTAGCCGGTGGTGGAGTGAGGAACAAACGGAACCACCGGTGCAGCGAAGGTATTGGTATGCGCCCTGAAAGGGGCGCGAGAATCCGCCTGAGTTCTCGCGCCTCCTTCGGGGCGCACAGACGGGTTGCGTCAGACCGGTGGTTCCAGCCGCTGCGCGGCATCCACCACCGGCTAAGTTCTCCCGAGCCTCCGGCTCGAAAACCAAAACAATTGATAACTACACTAAGATAAAATTCACTGACGCACCGCATCCGCCTGCCGGGTCTTCTCCTTGGGATCCCGGAAAAATGAATTCTTTATCAGGCCGTTATTAAAATGCTGGCGATAGGCCATCAGCCGCTTTTTAAGCAGATCCGTATCGGCAGTGGCCTCCATGCTCTTATGAAATTTTGTGTCTTTTCCCCTGTAGGAACTATAGACAAAACGGTTCTGCGGATCCCTCTGAACCACTCCGCGATTGGATATGATCCAGTCCATTGTATTGGCGGAAATCACGGCCTCGCCTTCATCGTCTCCGAAAACGGACCGGCCAAAGAGCGGACGCCGGTTCACGCTGATTCCAAGATAGTGAAGCACTGACGGGAAGATGTCGGCGTGCTGGGTGATACGATTCCGGTCCACCGCTGCAAATTTTTTGTCCGGATGAAAAAACAACAGGGGCACCATGTAACGACCGAGCGTCGTGTCATAATTGATCGACTTGGTCTCCTGGGTGTGATCGCCGGTGAAGACAAACAAGGTGTTTTGATACCAGTCCATCTTCTCCACGGTTTCAAAAAACTTCCTGACTGAATAATCCACATATTGAATCGACTGGTGAATCTTCATCTCGCCTTTGGGGAACCGGTCTTTAAGGTGTCCAGGCACCTGGTATGGCTGGTGGCTCGAAAGCGTGAACACCACGGAAAAAAACGGCGCGGCTTGTTTCGCAAGATTGCCAGCCCAGAATTGCAAAAAGGGTTCGTCGTAAATTCCCCAGGCGCCATCGAAATCCCGTTTGGCCTCAGGGTATTTTTCTATGGTGATATAATCGTTCATCCCCGCACTGCGGGAAATGGCGTCAAAATACATGGTCCCTGATTTTGCGCCGTGGAAAAAGCTGGTGCGATATCCTTCGGCGGCCAGAAGCTGCCCCAGTCCCACCCAGCGGTTCGTCTGAAAATTCGACTGCGCAATCGGCGTGGGCATTAATGACGGTACTCCGAACAAGACACTGGGCAGGCCTTCCATCGAACGGCGTCCATTGGCGAAGTTATTTTTAAAGAGAAGCCCCCTTTCAGCCAGCGAGTCCAGGAAGGGCGTGTAGCTTTTCCCTCCGTTGGCAGCCCCGACGAATTCAGTAGCACAGCTTTCTAAAATAATGATGACGACATTCTGTTTTTTGGAATCTCGAATCTCAGGAAGTTTTTTTTGAGCCAGAATGGTCTCGACTTCCAGTTCATTGGCAAAATCGTTAATTGGCTTGAGGCCGCTGTCGAGATGACTGCGAATCAGCGTAAATCCTGAATTGAGAGACAAAATACCAAGCTCCTGATCGCCGCTGGCAAAGGCATGCATCGGTTTGAGCGGCTTGAGCTGCGCACCCCCGCGCGCGGCAACAACCGTCAGGGCAACTGTCGCCAGCTTGATCAGGACGGATTTTAGCAATGACTGCGGACGATCCACCAATGGAGCGGACTTCCTGTAAAACCGGTTCAAGGCATAGATGATCGGAACGTAAAACAGAAGCAGATACCAATAGTTGAGAAACAACTGGGTGCTTTGTGTCGCCGCTTCAGACTTCAGCAGAAACACATCCGCAGTGATCCGGGAGCCGGTGAACTGATAGTAGCGAACATCGGCGATCATGAAGGCCAGAATGACGCAGTTGCAGCAAAGAAAAACTACCTTGAGAAATAACTGAAACATTCTCTGCTCCGTGATTTTCCCCGGCAACAGCGTCAAAGCCAGATACGGGATGTTCGAGAACGCGATGGCCGCCAGATCAAACCGGAGTCCTGTGAAAAAGGCCCAGAACAAAGCGCCCCAGGATTCAGCTGAATATTCCGCGTGATGAAAGACGAGGAAGATGACGCGAACCCCGGTGTAAACCACCATGAGCAGGGCCATGTTTGACACGATTGGATTCGAGAACAACGATCGCAACTTCTCGAGAATTTTCATGAGTGACCTAGGCGATTAAGGTTTAAAATTTGCGGTTGGCAGACTGGGATGACCTGCAGGCGGGATCCCGGATGCCGGTTCATGATACATGCATGTCATGTCCGAACAATGGAAGGTAGCTGGATCAATCACATTCCCGTCGAATGCGCAGCAAAGGACATGTAGGGCGGGCGCTTCGCCTGCCGGGGTTCCCGAGGCTTCAAACATCCCATTCACGCCAAGCGGAGCGCTTGCCCTACAAAATACAAATTTGATGGCATTCACATGCCCGTCGGATGATCAATGAACTCACACGGCAGGCCAAACTTCTCCGAGAGATGCGCCGCCAGCGCTTTCACACCGAAGGTCTCCGTCGCATAGTGACCGCCATAGAAAACATTTACGCCCAGCTCCTCCGCCATTGTATAACTCCAGTGCGGGCCTTCACCGGTGATGAAGGTGTCGATGCCCAGCGCCTTCATGGCGGCGACCTCCGATCCCGCGCCGCCGGTGACGATTCCAATGTGGCGCACCTTGTCCGGCCCGCCGGCGCACAGTCGCGACTTGGCACCGAGCACCGCCTCCAGACGGCGCGCCACCTCGCGCCGCGTCATTTGCACCTTGGCGCGCACGCCGATGTTGTAGCCCTTGAATTCAAAGAACGGTTCTGTTTCATCCAGGCCCAGCGCCCGGGCCAGCAGGACGCTGTTGCCGAGTTCCACATGACCGTCCAGCGGCAGATGCGCGCTGTAGATCGCCAGATTGTGATCACACGCCGTCTTGATCTTTTCAAACATCGCTTCAGTGATCGGTTGCGCACCACTCCAGAATAAACCGTGATGCACCAGCAACAGATCGCACCCTCGCGCCACCGCCTGTTTCACCACCGGCAGATGCGAATCCACGGCGGCAGCGATCTTGGTCACCTCGCCGCGCTGATTCTCCAGTTGCAGGCCGTTCACCGCATTCGGGTAGTCCGGCACCGCACTGATTTGCAGGAGGTCGTTCGTGTAGGTGACGAGGTCGGCAAGTTTCATGAGCTGAACCATTCTCACACAAAGACATGAAGACACAAAGAGTTCCATTCTTCTAAATCTTCGTGCCTTCGTGTCTTTGTGTGAGCAGAAAAGTATTCGCACATCTCGCACATCTCGCTAGTTTCCCCGCCCCATGTTACGCGCAGGCATCGTCGGTCTCCCCAACGTCGGCAAATCCACCCTCTTCAATGCGGTCACCCGCACCCGGAAGGCGGAGGCGGCCAACTATCCCTTCTGCACCATCGACCCCAACGTCGGCGTCGTAACTGTGCCGGATGATCGTCTGGAAGTGCTCAGCAAAATCAGCGGCTCCAGCAAGCTGATCCACGCGGCCATCGAGTTCGTCGATATCGCCGGCCTCGTGAAAGGCGCCAGCCAGGGCGAAGGACTGGGCAACAAATTCCTCAGCCACATCCGCGAGGTGGATGCCATCGTGCATGTGGTGCGCTGTTTCGAGAACGGCGACATCACCCACGTCAGCGGCAGCATCGATCCGGTGCGCGACATCGAGATCATCAATACTGAACTCATCATCGCGGACATGGATTCCGTGAACAAGCGCAAGCAGCGCCTCGACAAAGACGCCCGGCGCGGTCTCAAGGAAGCCCTGGCCGAGGTGGCCTTGTGCGACAAGCTGATCCCGCATCTCGATGCCGGGAAACCAGCGGTGACGCTCGATCTCCACGGTCACGAGGACGAACTCAAACTGCTCAAAAGCTTTTTCCTGCTCAGCAGCAAGCCCTGCATCTTCGCTTGCAACGTCTCTGAAGATGACCTCGCCACGGCCAGCAACGAACCGGACAAACATCCCTTCGTCAGCAAGGTGCGGGAATATGTGAAGCACGCACACAGCGCCAGCGCCGTCGTCATCAGCGCGGAGATCGAAAGCCAGCTCATCGACCTCGCGCCGGAAGAAGCCTCGCAATACCTCACCGACATCGGAGTCTCAGACAGCGGCGTGACCCGTCTCATCAAGAGTGTTTACGAACTGCTGGGGTTGCAGACCTACCTCACCACTGGCGAGAAAGAAACCCGCGCCTGGACCATCACCAGGGGCTGCAAGGCTCCGCAGGCTGCGGGTGTCATCCACGGTGATTTCGAACGCGGCTTCATCGCCGGTGAAATCGTCCCCTATCACGACCTCGCCGAACTCGGCTCTTACGCCAAATGCCGTGAGAAAGGCAAGCTCCGTATCGAAGGCAAGGAATACCTCATGAAGGACGGCGACGTGGTGGAGTGGCGGTTCAATGTGTAGCATCCCGACAGGAGCGCGGACTTCAGTCCGCTGGTCATTCAGTTGAATGCGGACTAAAGTCCGCGCTCCTGTCATGTGACTCACCGGATTCACTTGCGTCTTTTCGCAGCGAGGCGACTCGTTGCCCGCGTTTTCCTCCTATGAAAAAGAGCCTCGTTCCTGCACTTGCCCTCCTCGCCGCCCTGCTGCGGCCCGTCTCATCCCAAACGGCTGCATTACCCCCCCCGCCACCTGCCACTGAACAGGCCGCCCCGCTCGCATCTGCGGTGAAGCCAGAATTCTGGAAAAGCATTGTGCGCATCGAGGCCTCATTCCTCTTTCCCGACTACCGCACGCCCTGGCTTTCGGGCCGTCCCAGCTCGGGATCGGGCACCGGCTGGCTCGTCGGAAAAAACCAGTTCATCACCAACGCCCACGTCGTCAGCAACAGCACCAAGCTCGTCATCCGCCTGATGGACGATCCCCAGCCCTACGAGGCCCGCGTCAAGTTCATCGCACACGACTGCGACCTGGCCATCATCGAAGCGGAGAACCCCAAGCCCTTCGAAAATCTCCAGCCGCTGGTACTCGACGGCATTCCGCAGCTCAACACCGAAGTCATCGCGGTAGGTTATCCCATCGGAGGCGAACGCGTCAGCGTGACGCGCGGCGTGGTCTCGCGTATCGACTTCCAAAGCTACTCGCACAGCGGCATCGACCAGCATCTCGCCATCCAGGTGGATGCGGCGATCAACCCCGGCAACTCGGGCGGCCCCGTCCTGCAGAATGGCAAGGTCGTCGGTATCGCCTTCCAGGGCTACAGCGGCGCCGTGGCGCAAAACGTCGGTTACATCATCCCGGTGCCGGTGATCCAGCGTTTCCTCGAAGACATCAAGGACGGCCAATACGACCACTACATGGACATCGCAGTGGGCGATTTTCCCATCGAAAATCCCGCGCAGCGCAAGGCGCTCTCAATGGAAGACAACGGCATCGGCGTCTTCGTCAGCAACGTGGAAAGCGCGGGTGCCGCCGGTGCCGCGCTCAAGACTGGCGACGTGATCCTGAGCATCGACGGCCAGGATGTTTATAATAACGGCTACATTAAATACCATGGCGAGATGGTGAACATGAACGAGGTCGTGGAGCGCAAATTCGTCGGTGACAAGGTCAAGCTGGACATCCTGCGTGATGGCAAAAAGGAAACCATCGAGATCACACTCAAGCGCTTTCTGCCCTACCTGACGATGGGCGAGCAATACAACCAACGCCCGCGCTACGTTCTCTACGCCGGATTGCTTTTCCAGCCGATGAACCGCAACTTGATGGAGGCTCACAGCATCCGCGATCCGCTCGTGAACTATGTCTTCGACAACTACCTCTCAAAAGACCTCTACAAGGAACGGCCTGAGGTGGTGTTGCTGACGGCCATCCTGCCCGACGAGGTCAACAGCTACCTCCAGGGTTTCCAGCATAGCATCGTGGACGAAGTCAACGGCGTGAAGATCAAGACCCTCAAGGACGTGGCCGAAGCGCTCAAGCAAAAGGAAGGCGACGGAAAATTCGTCGTCATCAAGCTGCTGGAAAAGAACCGCCCGCTGGTGCTGAAACGGGAGCTCGCTGATGCCGCGCATCCGCACATCATGCAAACCTACCAGGTCAAAGAGGACGCCTATCTCGGCGACGACTGACCCGGACATCCCAGACAGCCAACCCAATGATTTCATGAAAAACTTCCTTATTGCCTCCACCCTGTTCACCCTGCTGACCGGCGCGTTGTTTGCTGAAAAGAAAGCGACTGCTGCTGCCGACGGCGCAGCTTTGCACACGGCGCTGCTCAAGGTCAACGTCACCCAGCAAGCTTGGAACCAGCGCATTCCGTGGCAGAAGACCTCCCCTAGCTCTCGTCGAGGACTCGGCGTACTGCTGGAGAAAAATCAAATTCTCGTCACCGCACAGCTCATCGCCGACTCCACCTACATCGAGCTCGAGCAAGCTGACAGCGGCCGCAAGCTGCCCGCCAAAGTGAAGGCCGTGGACTACGACGCCAACCTCGCGCTCCTCGAGCCCACCGAAACCCCGGGAGATTTCTTCACCGGCCTCAAGCCGATGACCATTGATGACAACGCCAAAATTGGCGACGAGCTTCAAGCCTGGCAGTTAGACCGCGTCGGCGAGCTCATCCGCTCGCCGGTGACAATTAACAAAATTCTCGTCAGCCGGTATTTCCTCGAGACCAGCATGTTCCTCGTCTATGAAGCCAACGGCATCATCCGTTCCGAGGCCAACAGCTTCACCCTGCCCGTCATCAAGGGCGGCAAGCTCGCCGGCTTGCTCCTGAGCTACGACTCGAAAAACCAAACCGCACTGGTGTTGCCCGGCCCCATCATTAAGCATTTTCTCAAGGACGTCGCCGACGGGAGCTACCAAGGCTTCCCCAGCCTCGGCATCGAATATCAGACCACGCTCGACGAGCAGTTCAAGGAATACCTCGGCATGAAAAAAGACCAGCGGGGCATTTACGTCAGCGCTGTCAGCAAGGGCGGTTCTGCGGAAAGCGTCGGCGTCAAAGTCGGCGACATCATCCTCGAAGTGAACGGCCACGCGGTCGATGCCCGTGGCGACTACAAAGACGAGCAGTTCGGCCGTCTCAACGTCAGCCATCTGGTGCGCGGCGAATCCTTCGTGGGCGATGAGGTCAAAATCAAAGTTCTCCGCGACAGCAAACCGGAAATGCTCACCGGCAAGCTCACCCGCAAGCTGCCCAGGGACTTTCTGGTTCCGCCCTATCTTTTCGATCGTGGCCCGAACTTTCTCGTGCATGGCGGCCTCATCTTTCTGGAACTTTCCATGCCTTTCCTCCAGAGCTTCGGGAATGACTGGGAAACCAGCGCGCCCCTTCGCCTCATCTTCGTCGCCAAGCACACCGACGAATACGAGAAGCAGGGCCGTCGCAAGATGGTCATCCTCGCCGGCACTCTCCCTACGCGCAGCACGCAAGGCTACGAAAGACTCGGCGGACTGATCCTCACCCAGGTAAACGGCAAACCCATCAACGACCTCGCCGACCTGGATACAGCCTTCAAGGAACCGCAAGACGGCATCAACAAAATCGAGTTCGAAGAGGCTCCCAAGATCATTTACCTCGACGCCATCACCACCGAGCGCGACAACATGAACCTGCTTGGCGGAAACTACCGGCTGGGGAAATTGAAGCGAATTGAGTGATTTCTCAAAGTGACTCACGCAGCCCTCTGCGTGATCTGAAAAAGTGGCTCATGCGGCCCTCCGCATGAACTGAACCCTGCGCGATAGCGCGAAGAATAGAAGCTTCAGTGAATGCGCTGCGCGTGATTTTCAATTCATGCAGAGGGCTGCATGAGCCACTTGCTAACTACTGTCCCAGTTTCACCGCTGTGCCATAAGCCAGCACCTCGGTCGCGCCCTGGGCAAACTCAGTGGCATCATAACGCATGCCAATGATGGCATCGGCTCCAGCCTGCTGGGCGTGCTCGACCATCAAGTCAAAGGCCTGCTGCCGCGCGGCCTCGCAGACGGTCGAATACTGGCTGATGTTCCCGCCCAGGAGCGACTTCAAGCCGCCGAGTATGGACGCGCCGATGTTCGGGGTGCGCACGACAAGGCCGCGCACCACGCCAAGATACGCAGAGATGCGTGTACCCGAAACTTCGTTGGTGGTGGTAACGATCATGGGTGAAACAAATTGATGAGTAGTGGTTAATCGAATTATTGCGGAATCCAAAGAATGCCAACCGCGCCGGCGGTGATGTTTTTTTTCTGCGGCTGGAGCTTCGTGGATTCCAAGATGATATTCCCAGGATTAAATTGCTCGCCGATTATTTTGGATTCCTCATCAAACTGCTGATCAAGCGCCTTGAGCTGGTTCTTCAGATCCTCGACCTGTCCCGCCGTGACATTGGCCTGCTGGGAATCCTTGTAGGCGCTGCCGGCCTTGTTAATGGCCGTCGCCGTGACCACGCTGCTCTTGCGACCGAGAAACGCGCCAAGCAACCCAACGCCGAACTGCGCAACCGTGGACAGTGTCGCACTCGATGAAGCGGCCTTTTGAGACTGCAGTTTCGTGTTCGCTCGGACGAGATCATCCTGAATGGACTTCGCCTGCTTGCCGAGCTTGGCGCGAAGATCCTCGACCGCCTTGTCGCGCTGTTCGCGCGCGGTCTGCGTAACGCGGGCGCGGAAATCGCCCTCCGTCTCGCCGACGTTGGAATAGGCACCGAGCAACGGGGCGCAAAAAATCTCCGCCTGCACGTTGGCATAAACCCAGTCAGGAAAGTCCTTGACGATCTTCACATAGGTCGCGGCCTTCTGCGCGGCGGCGGGCAGCTCGCCGAAACTCGCGCCGTCAGCTGGTTCGTTGTCCAGCTTGCTCAAGTCGATATCGCGGGGGACATCGACAAACTCGTCCCAGTCTACCTTGGCGTTGGCGCTGTCGATGGCGTTGGCGACCGTCACCGTGGCCCGGCTGTTGATCTTCTTTTTCTCATCGAGGTAAAGCACCGTGGCCGAGCGCAGCAGCGCGGGCTGGTAGTTCACCCTGCCGCCCGTGGCGGGCATAAAGTATTCCTCTGCGCCATCTGGGAGCTGGGGGCGGATGGAATCGCCTGCAGTCATTTCGTTATTTCTTTCCGCTCCTGGCGGCGTAAATCCGTCATCTTCGACCTCGGTTTTTTTCTTCGTCGATGATGCACATGAGCCGGTTTCAAACTGGGCGCGCTTCGGATCCATCAGTTTTTTGATCTGGTTTCTGGATAGCGGACCCGGCAGATAGCTCATGCACCAGCGCACCTGGAGAACGACTGGATGATCCTCGTGGACGTTGTTCATCAGGAAGACGCGGTTCCCTAGGCCGCTCATCATTTTATCCATGTCATCCCGATCAAATTTCGCATTCTGCGAACTGGCCGCGCCTTCTAGCCCGTCGAGAAGCCGTGCTTTGTCGCGCTCAGTCTGGAGACGGCCAATCCACCAGGTGCCGATGTTAGAAAGCGCCTTGTAATCGAGATCCACCGGATTCTGCGTCGCCAGCAACATGCCCAGCCCGAATGCGCGGGCCTGCTTGAGCAGAATCATCATCGGCTTCTTGCTCGGCGGCATGGCGGTCGGCGGCAGATACCCGAAAATTTCGTCCATGTAGAAAATGGCGCGGAGACTGGTGGTTCCGGACTGTGAACGCATCCAGCCGAGAAGCTGCGTGAGCAGGAGGCTGACAAAGAACATGCGCTGCGCGTCACTGAGATGAGCGATGGAGCATATGCTCACGCGCGGCTTGCCGTCGCCCGTGTAAAGCATTTTCTGGATGTCGAGCGGCACGCCCTCGAGCCAGGACGCAAAACTTGGGGATGCGATGAGATTGTTGAGCTTCATCGCGAGTTCACCGCGCTTTTTCTCGTTGAGAAAATCATCAAGCGGAACCACGCCTACTTTGCGGAAGGGTGGCTGCTGGGTCATTTTAACGAGGGACTCGAGCGACACGTCCTGACCCTTCTGCCAGCAGACTGTGAAAATGTTCGAAAGCAGGATGTGCTCTGGAGACTGCACCGGATCGCCCTCCACGCCCGCGAGACCGAGCAGGCTCGTTACCGAGCTTTCTACCCGCTGGACGAATATTTCCGCATCTTCCATCACTTCGGCCGCAGGCGCGGCGAGTGAAGCCATGATGCTCACCGGTATCCCCGAGTTGCTCCCCGGCGTGAAGATGTTCACATCCACTGCTTCGCTGAGTTTCTTCACCCGGGCCGCATTTTGACCCCAGTCCGCCAGGCCTTTCTGCCAGAGATCGGACTGGGCTTTGGCATACTCATCGACCGACTGCCCTTTGCGCTTGGCATCGTCCTCATTGATCCAAGGTTTGAACTCGTCCGAGCTGAGGTTGGGAAACGTGAGGAGGAAGTTCGCGATATCACCTTTTGGATCGATGGCGATAACGGGGATGTTGTCCATCGCGGCTTCCTCAAGCATCGCGAGGCAAAGGCCGGTTTTGCCGGAGCCGGTCATGCCCAACACCACGCCGTGGGTCACCAGATCCTTGGAATCGTAGAGGACGAGGTTGTCGTCCATCTGCTTGGTGGCGGTATCGTAGCCGCGACCGAGATAGAATGCGCCGAGCTTTTCGTAGACTTCCGGTTTGATGTCCATGCACCTTGTTTAGCGCAAAATGCCGCCACTTTGAAATAAAAAAGTGGCACTGGCATTCTTGCCTGTGTGTTTTGCGGGCATTCTGCCCGCACCCACCTTACAGACTGCACGGACAGAATGCCCGTGCTACACACAGCCTGCAAGGCTGTGCCACACTCATATCGACTCCAGCTTGCGCACAATCGCGTCCTTCGACTGCACGCCGGCGACGCTTTCCTTGAGCTCGCCGCCTTTGAAATAGGCCAGCAACGGGATGGCGCGCACATTGAACTTGGCGGCAACGCCGGGGCTTTCGTCCACGTTCACTTTGGCGATCTTGTAAACGCCGACCTTTTCATCCGCGATCTGATCAATGATGGGACCGAGCATCCGGCAGGGGCCGCACCATTCCGCCCAGAAGTCCACCAGTACGGGCACGGTGGAAGCAGCGATTTCACTTTCGAAATTGGCGTCGTTGAGATTCAGTATGTTTGAGCTGGCCATAAAAACAAGAGGATTGAAAACAGGATACGCCTATCGTGGCGAGCGGATACAGCGAATCAAATGGAAATGAAGGGATCGTTGTTAAGAGTCATGGGTTATTGGCAAAGCAGGCAAGGTGCAAAGTCGGTGTCTGCACCTTGAATATTCAGTTCTCATCTCCTAACTTTTAATCCCTAACGCTTAACGGGCCTTCTTCCCCATGAACCGATCCACGACTTCTCTCCTCATCTTGGTTTGCGTGCTCTTGGTATGCCAATGCGCCGGCCCGCCGCCTGCTCCCGGTGATTCCGCGTATCGCGGGAAACAGTCTTCCGCGTATCAGCTCGGCTATCATCACGGCTTCATGGACGGCTCCAATAAACTCGACGACAACTTCGAGCGTTATCATGACGAGTATCTACTGGAGAGCCGGGACGCATTCGCCAAGGGCTATCAAACGGGACACGAAGCTGGATACCGCAGCTCTGCAGCCGATGCCGCCGACCAGGATCGCGCCTATCAATACGGCTACGACGCTGGCCAGACCGATGCGGAAAACGGTTCCCGTCCCGACCACCGTCGTCATCGAAGGCAATTTGGCACGGGCGCCGAGTCTTCGTTCCGTGAAGGCTATGCAAAGGGCTGGGAAGACGCCCGCAAGCAATGAACGGCCAATTACTGCAGACAACTTGCTGCCAATTCAACCCCGGAATTTCATTTGCCGTGACCCTGCATTGGCTCTATTCTCCCGCCCCAAATAGACGGTGATCGTAGCTCAACGGTAGAGTCCCAGCTTGTGGTGCTGGTTGTTGCGGGTTCGAATCCCGTCGATCACCCCATTTTTTTCCCTCGATGTTCTCCAGCCAGAAGATGGATTTGCTGGAAGCACGCATCCAGCATCAGTTTCGCAACAGAGCCTTGCTGGAGGAGGCTCTCACTCATCCCAGCACCCGGCAACAAGGGCGAAAGCGTCACGCTGACAACCAGCGCTTGGAATTTCTCGGGGACGCTGTGCTGCAGCTGATTCTCTCAGAAATTCTCTTTCAACGTCTGCCGAATGGTGATGAGGGTCTCATGACCAAACTACGCACCAGGCTGGTCTCCGAGCGACCGCTGGCAAGCATGGCCCGAACCATCGGACTTGGTGATTTCCTCTGGCTTGGTAAGAGTGAGGATAAGGTGGGCGGTCGCGAACGCGATTCCATTTTGTCGGATGCGTTCGAAGCGCTGACGGGTGCCATTTATCAGGATGGTTCGTTTGAAGCCGCCCAGCGTTTTGTCTTGCACGTCGCTCATGCTGAGCTGAATGCCGTGCTGGATCAACCAGTTGATATCAATCCCAAAGGCGAACTACAGGAACTGCTTGAACGCACATTGGGTGGTTCACCGACATACAAAATTTTGCGTGAAGATGGCCCAGCACATAAACCGACTTATGAGATTGCTGTTTTTTGGAAATCAACCGAACTCGGTGAAGGCAAAGGCTTTAGCAAGAAAGACGCGGAAATTAAAGCAGCCATTGCTGCATTGGCTGGCACACCACTTCATGACCTTCTAAAGAAAATTCCATCAAACAAAAAGTCAGTTGTTTCGACCTTGTGAATAACAGAGCCAATAACCGCTACAATGACACCCAGATTATTCGCAACCAATTTGTTATTCTTATCCGACACGCATTAAACGATGATTTATTCGCCTGATGAATTGTTGTGGAACTGGCTTCAATTCAGGCGTGGAACACACTTGTTCGGATATTCACAGGCTTTACTGTTATCTCTTTTGATGCCTTTCTCAAAAACCCCTACCAGAACTGAGAATAACAAGCCTGTTTCGTCTTGCGAAGCAGAGACATGGCATTCATGATGCTGACCCTTCCCAAGCTGTCATTACCATGTCAAACCCATCACAAGATCCCTGGCGCGGTCTCGGATCCGTGGCTCGTGCTGCGCTGAAGACTCGCGACTATTCATCATCGGTGTTAGCCGACCGACTGCAGCAAGCAGGTCGCGTGGAAGCCCGAGAGCTGGCTGCTGGGATACCAGTTGAGTTGCGCATACCCGGTGTCGAGGTTTTTCAGCGCAGGGTTTTTCATCAGCGATATCGCGGCTATTTTGCGGAATTCGCCAGAGAAGGGGAGGAACTGCTGGGGAAAATTGGACTTTGGCCCAAGCAATGGGCCACGGCAAAAATGTTCTCTGGCACCAGCAAGGGTTTTCACATTCATCCGCCGCATATTCCTGAAAACGTCACACCCGAGGCCTGGTTCAAGAAACTATTCTTGGATGATCCGCAGAATTATTCACTCCGTCCTTACGATCAAGAGCAGTGGGACGTGATGTTCTTTATCCAGGGAATTTGTGAAATGTTTCTCATTGATGAACGTGTCGGGATGATGCGACGAAAGATGCGTTTCATCATCGAAGGCGATGATCTACGAGGCGAGAACAACGTTGGTGTTGTCATACCCGCGGGTGTGGCTCATGCCATCCGCAGCGCCAGCTCGCAGGATTTGATCATGGTCTATGGCACCAGCACCACCTTTGCCATGGACAATGAAGGTCGCATTGCTCATGGGATTGAAACGCCTGAAACCCCGGCGGACTGGGAGACTTATTGGAAGCTGGCTTGAGTTATTGATCTGTTTTTCGTCAGGTTGTAAACAATGGCATCATGTGTCTAGTTCCAGCGTGTTTTATTTAGATGAATCAGAACAGACGGAGGCGCAGCAGGCTTTGGATCCGGAGCGGGCCTACGCACCGGACGTCATCGAACAGGTCTGGTGGTCGGCCCAGACCATACCCGGCAACGATGACGCCTTGTGGCGCAAGGACGGGCATGGTGCCTGGATTCATCGTCTGGCCTATCGCAATCGCCACAGCGACTTTGGCTGGGAGATCGCCGACTGCGCCTACACCTTGCGCGCCTATGGTATTGCTGCCCTGCGGCCCATGCAATGGCAGAATCATCTGGATTTTCTTGTGGCCTCGCGCAGCAGCATCGTGACTTCCGACGGTCTGCGCAACGCCCGCAAGCTCCTGTAGTGGGTCGGCAGCCCTCTGCCGAGCACCCTTCAAATCACAGCAGCTTTTTCCATTTCAAAAACACGATGGGCAGAACACCGGACAGGATGATGAATGCCATCATGAACCAAAAGGAAACCGGGTGTTCTTGCCACGGGAGCTTGACGTTCATGCCGTAAATGCCGGCAAGCATCGTGGGTGGAAGAAAGACGAGGCTGGACACCGTCAAAATTTTAATGATCTGATTTTGCTGGTTGTTGATCAGGCCCAGCGTGGCGTCGAGCAGGAAGGTCATCTCGTTCGTCTGCTGGTTCGTGTAGTCATCCATGCTTTTGACGTCGCGCATCACGCTGCGAAATTGCGCCGCCAGTTCACCGCGCATCCAGCCTGAGGCATTGTGCAGAAAGAACTGGAGGACGCGCGCCAGGCTCACCAGGCACTCCCGCAGGTTGGACACCAACTGGCTGCGCCGACCCAGCAGCTTCACCACGTCGTTCAGCTCTATCGCTGTACTTCCTGCCTGGTGGCTGTTGGCACTGAAGATTTCGAGCGAGACCTTCTTCAAATCCGTTTCCACGCTTTGCAGTGCATCAGCAATGCGCGCGACAATGCGCTCCACAAGAAGAAGGAAAACGGCGTCGCTGCTCACCGGCGCGGTGCATTGCTTTTTGACAAGTTCAGGCAGTGCGCGAAAAGACAAGGGATCCGCGTAGCGCACGGTGGCCAGCGTCTCGCTGTTGATTACGAAGGTAATCGAGGTGTTGTCGGGATTCGAAGTGTCCAGTCCCACCGGCAGCCAGGCCGTCATGTAGAGGGCGCCGTTCTCGACATACAAGCGGCTCGATTCCTCAATCTCCTGCATTTCCTCACGTGTAGGCAGTTGGTATTCGAGCCACTGTTCCGCCTGACCTTCTTCCTCCCGCGATGGATTCAGTAGATCGAGAAACACAGCGTTGTCCGGCAGCGGATGCTCTTTGGGAGCATCCCAGTCGATGAGCTGTCCCTGCTGGGTGATGAGGCGAAGCATCGCGCAGTGTAGCGTGGCTGGCGCAGATGCAAGGTGGAGATATACGGGCCGGCAGTCCTCTGCCGGTCATTCATTGGTCCATGTCGGCAGAGGGCTGCCGACCCACTTTTAATTATTCCGCGAACAAACCGAGCTGGGCCGGCTCCTCGATTCTGCCTGATTTTAGTCTGCGCGATTTTGGGGAAGGCGCAGAAGACTCCTGCAGCACCGCTCCCTCATTCGGAGGATGTCCCGCCTCCAGTCGTTGCAGGATTTCCCGGGCCCGCTGCAACACGCTGTCCGGAAGTCCCGCCAGTCGCGCGACCTGGATGCCGTAGCTTTTTTCCGCGCAACCGGCGATGATCTTTCTGAGGAAGATGATCTGGTGATTCCATTCCTTGACCGCGATATTGTAATTCTTCACTGCGGCGCAGGTGTGGGTCAGCGCCGTGAGCTCGTGATAGTGCGTGGCAAAGAGCGTGCGCGATTTGATCACATCATGGAGATGCTCGGCCACGCTCCAGGCGATGCTCAGTCCGTCAAAGGTGCTGGTGCCGCGGCCGATCTCATCGAGAATCACCAGGCTGCGGTCGGTGGCGTTGTTCAAGATCATGGACGTCTCGTTCATCTCCACCATGAAGGTACTCTGTCCGCGAGAGAGGTCATCGCTGGCGCCGATGCGCGTGAAGATGCGGTCCACCACGCCGATCTCTGCGCTGGTGGCAGGCAGGTAGCTCCCGAGTTGCGCCATCAACGTCAGCAGGGCGACCTGCCTGATGTAGGTCGATTTGCCGGCCATGTTGGGGCCGGTGATGACCAGGAGGCGGTTCTCCATGTTCTCCAGCGTGGTGTCGTTCGGCACGAAGCGTTCGCCCGCAAGATTCTGATCGAGCACCGGATGCCGTCCGTCGCGAATGAACAGATTCAGCGTCTCGTTCAAGACGGGACGCGTGTAATTAAAGAGCCGGGCGGTCTCAGCGAGCGAGCCCAGCACGTCGAGCACAGCAATGGCTTCCGCAGTTTCCTGGATTTCCGAAAGCTGCTCCATCACGCGGCTGCGCAGCCTGCCGAACTCCTCGTATTCGAGCGCCTTGGCTTTCTCGTCTGCTCCAAGAATTTTGTCCTCTACGCGCTTGAGATCTTCGGTGATGAAGCGTTCGCCATTGGCCGTGGTCTGCTTGCGCGTGTAATCCTTGGGGACGCTGCCAAGGTTTGATTTCGTGATCTCGATGAAGTAGCCGAAGACGTTGTTGTATTTGATCTTGAGCGACTTGATGCCGGTGCGTTCGATCTCGTCGTTCTGCAGTTTCGCAATCCAGTCGCGACCTTGTGTGGACGCACTTCGCAGTTCGTCGAGCAAGGGGAGAATCTCGGCGCGGAAGATGCCGCCATCCTTGATCGAGGCTGGTGGTTCCAGGACAATCGCCGTCTGGATTTCCGATGCGATGCCCGTGAGGTCGCGCATTTCCGTGTGTAGCTGGGCGAGCAGGGAAGTGGCACAGGCTTGCAGCCTGTGTGTAGTCCGAGCATTCTGCTTGGCTCCTTCATCGTTTGCGGGCAGGCTTCCCGCAACACCCACAGGCTGCAAGCCGGTGCCACACTCCGCGATCAGGAGTTTCAATGCCGGCACGATCTCCAACGCCTGGGCTAGCGCGGCAAGATCGCGCGCATTTCCGCTGCCCTGGCTCAGGCGGCCCGCAGTCCGTTCGAGGTCACGCACGTCCTTCAATAAATCTCGCATCTGACCGAGCAGCGTCGGCTCCTGCAAAAGCGACGCGATCACCTCCTGCCGCGCGGTGAGTTTGGCTACATCGCGCAGGGGATGCAGCACCCAGCGCCGGAGTTTGCGCGCGCCCATCGGCGTGCAAGTGCGGTTCAGCGCGTGGAGCAAGGTGTGTTCGGCACCACCGCGGCTCGATACCAGTTCGAGATGAGACTGGCTCGCCGCATCCACCCACACGCCATCGAACGGCACCGCCACGCGAAGGCGTTTGATATGCGCCACATCCTTGCGGAGCTGGAACTGGAGATACTGCATGACCGCGCCCGCAGCACAGACCGCGGCGGTGAGATGGCCGCAGCCGTAGCCATCGAGCGACTGCACTTTGAAATGCTGCGTCAACGCGTGAACTGCCTGATCGTGGAGAAAAAGATAGCTCTCGCATATCTGCGCGCTCTTGGGCGAGCCGATGGCGGCGAGGAGCTCGGCCTGATCGTCAGCATAGAGCAGCTCGCTCGGCGCGATGCGCGTCAGCTCGTCGTTCAGGGCGCTGATGTCATCAAACTCCGCGACTTCAAACTCTCCCGTGGTGTGATCGACAAATGCCAGGCCGTGCTTTTTGCCCTGCTGAAAAACCGCTGCGAGATAGTGCGCCTTGTTGGCGTCGAGGAAGCGCGCGTCCGTCACGGTGCCCGCGCTGATGATCTCCGAGAGACCGCGTTCCACCAGCTTGCCGGGAACGACATCACCCATCTGCTCGCCGATGGCCACGCGCTTGCCCGCGCGGATCAGCCGGGCGATGTAGCTCTGTGCCGCATGATGCGGTACGCCACACATCGGGATGCCGTTGCGCTTGGTGAGCGCCACATTGAGAATGGCGCTGGCCGTCTTCGCGTCTTCGAAGAACATCTCGTAAAAATCGCCGAGGCGGAACAGCAGCAGCACATCCGGAGCCAGTTCCCGCCGCATGGCGAGATACTGTTTCATCATTGGGGTGCTGGCGGCAGGGTCGGACATCTTTGGCTCTTTTACCACTCGTGGAGATGCGGGCAACCTTCTGTTGTGCGGTGGGGCGTTATTTAGAGGCACTTGCACATTCGAGAATCATTGTCTATGTCGAGTTGTGAGCGGCAAGCCAAGACCGAAGCCATGTTACCTCGACAACTTCGAGGTTTGGAAGGTCGTCAAAAAGCAGAAAATTTGGCGCAATGGAGATGGAAACCGCTTATACACTTGGGATTCTTTGCACGGAGAAATTGAAGTTTTCAACAAACGAGGCCATCATCTCGGTGCACTGAACGCAATCACGGGAAAGATGATAAAAACCGCTGTCCGTGGCCGCGAAATCGATTTAAGTTAAACCATGAATTTTCTTCAAAAGGTTCTGAATGGTCGGGCCCAGATTGCCGAGATCGATAATTATGTCGAGCGATGGCATAACTCCGAGTCGTCAACGAGCTTGACGAGATTTCTCGGCATGACTGTGGGAGAGTATGCGCAATGGGTAGAGAATCCTGGAAAGCTTCCGCAAATAATTGCTGCAAGAGTTCGCCGTGGACACGTTGCGGCCAAGACGCGACGCAAGCTAGTTGCGGCGAGGACAAAGACAGCCAATCGCAAGCGGGATCGTCGAGTGGCGGCATAGTTTGCTGGTTTGCTCAAACTCTGAACTTAGGCTGACTTAAAATATCAGGATGCGCATTCTCTCAGGACTCCAGCCCACCGGGCGGCTTCATCTTGGCAACTACTTCGGCATGATGAAACCCGCGCTGGCTTTGCAGCATGAGGGTGAGGCTTATTACTTCATCGCCGACTATCACTCTCTGACCGTGATCCAGAATGCGGCGGAGCTGCGCGACAACGTGACCAATCTCGCGATCGACTTCCTAGCCTGCGGGCTGGATCCGGAGAAAGCGGTGTTTTTCCGCCAGAGCGATGTGCCGGAGCACACGGAACTGGCCTGGATTCTTTCCTGCGTCTGCCCGATGCCGATGCTGGAGAACTGCCACAGCTACAAGGATAAAGCTGCTCGCGGCATCATCCCCAGCGCTGGCTTGTTCACTTATCCAGTGCTGATGGCTGCGGACATACTGATTTACGACAGCGACATCGTGCCCGTCGGCAAAGATCAAAAACAGCATGTGGAAGTGTGCCGTGATCTTGCCGTGAAACTGAACCTGATCTTTGGCGAGGGCTTGCTCAAGGTGCCGCAGTCGCGCATTCGCGAGGAGACAGCGGTGGTTCCGGGGCTCGATGGACAAAAAATGAGCAAGAGCTACGGCAATACCCTAGGATTATTCGAGGAGGAGAAAGCGCTGAAGAAAAAGATCATGGGCATCAAGACGGACTCCACAGGGGTGGAAGAGCCTAAGGAGACCGAGGGCAATACCATCCTGCAATTCTACAAACTCATGGCCGGTGCGGATGAGGTCGCAGCGATGGAAGCTGACTTCCGCAAGGGCGGGATTGGCTACGGCGAATTGAAAAAGCGTCTGCTGGAGAAGACCTGGGCATATTTTGCTGAAGCGCGTGAGAAGCGCGCGCAGATCGTGGCGCAGAAAGGTTATGTGGAGGATGTGCTTCAAGCTGGAGCTGCCAAGGCGCGGGCGGTGGCACGGAAGACGATGGATCGGGTTCGGGCTGCGGTGGGGTTGAAGTAGTCCGCCTGTCCTCAGGCGGAGTTTGCGGTGTCCTGCGAAGACCGCCTGAGGACAGGCGGACTACTTGCGGTGCCGGTGATTTTGTTGACAAGCGCGGTCGCCTGCCTCAAGAATTCTGTAACATAGGAGGATGAATGAGCATGCATGGTTATGACGACGAGCAGCCGCAGCGGGGGGTTCCCCCGTTGCACAGCGAGAAAATTGTGGGCGAGCGCAAGATTTTTTTTCTCGATCTGAAGGAAAATGATCGCGGGCGTTTCATCAAGATCACCGAGGATGTGCGTGGCCGGCGGGACACGATCATGCTGCCGATGGAACACGCCGCTGAGTTCGTCGAGGCGTTGCAGAATATTCTGCAGGTGGATGGTGAACTGGGCGAAAGCAGGTGATGCGTCTCGCTTCACCTCATTCTATAAATGTTCCGCTCCAGCGGGAGTTGAAGCGAGACGCATCAACTACGTTTTGCAGCTCAGTCTTGTTCCTGGCCCGCCGTGGTGATTCCACGCTGGCTCGACGCAACGAAATCAATGAGATGCTGCACATCGTCATTGGGTGAACTGGCTCGCAAGGACTCAAGCGCCTGCGCGATGTTCAACTGGCTGCGGTAGAGCGTTTTGAATGCCGCGCGCAATGCTTTGATTTGATCCTCGCTGTAATCATTGCGTTGCAGACCGATCTGATTAATGGCGCGTGCACGAGCGGGGTTGCCGTCGGCGATGGTGAATGGCGCGACGTCCTGCACGATCTTCGAACAGCCGCCGGTGATGGCGAATTTCCCTAGTCGGCAGAACTGGTGCACCGCAGTGAGGCCACCGATGATGACGTGATCTTCCACGATGACATGGCCGGCCAGCGTGCCGTTGTTGGAGAAGATGCAATGGTTTCCGACCACGCAATCGTGAGCGATGTGTGTGTAAGTGAGGAAGTGGTTGTGACTGCCGATGATTGTCTTCGTTCCCGGCAGCGTGCCGCGGTTCACGGTGACGAACTCGCGGAAGTTGTTGTCATCACCGATTTCGAGCCAGGTTGGTTCGCTGGTGTATTTCAAATCCTGCGACTGCTGGCCGATGCTGCTGTAGGCGTGGAAGCGATTGTTCTTTCCAATTTTCGACGGCCCAAGAATTGTGACGTGATGCTGGAGCCAGGAGCCGTCACCGATCTCCACGTTGTCACCGATGATGCAATACGGGCCGATCACGACATCCACGCCGATCTGCGCGCCGGGGTCGATGATGGCGGTGGGATGGATTTGCGAAGCCATTGCCGGATGAATCAGCGATCAACCAAACTGAACATCAAATCGGCTTCGCTCACGACCGTGCCGTTGACGATGCAGCGGCCGCGGGCTTGGCCGATGTTGCGTTTGATCTTGAGGATTTCAGTTTCAATGATCAGCGTGTCACCGGGCAGCACGGGTTTGCGCCATTTCACTTTGTCGGCGCTGAGGAAGTAGCCGATCTTGCCTTGGTTTTCCGGCGCGCGCAGGAGCAGGATGGAGGCGACTTGGGCCATTGCTTCGAGCTGGAGCACACCGGGCATGATCGGATGGCCGGGGAAATGGCCCTGGAAGAAGGGCTCGTTGATGGTGACGTTTTTCACGCCGGTGCATTTTGTTTCGCCATCGAAACCGATGATGCGATCCACTAGCAGGAAGGGATAACGGTGCGGCAGGATGCTCATCACTTCGTTAATGTCGAGCACGGCCTCGCCGCTGGGAATGTTGATGGCGGGCGGCACCATGGCCCGCATTTCGTTGTAGGTTTTCAGCAGCTCGCGGGCGAGCTCGGTGTTCGGCCCGTGGCCGGGGCGCACGGCGATGACGTGGCCCATGATGCGGCGGCCGAAGAGCGAGAGGTCACCGACGATGTCGAGGATTTTGTGCCGGACGAATTCATCCGGGAAACGCAGAGGATGTTTGCTCAGGGTGGTGTCGCCGCGGATGACGATGGCGCTTTCCAGCGTGCCGCCTTTGATCAAGCCTTTTTCCAGGAGCGGGGCGATGTCTTCGTAAAACACGAAGGTGCGTGACGGGGCGATTTCCTTTTCGTAGGTGGCGGGATTGATCTCGGTGGAGAAAAACTGCGTGGTGCGTCCCTGGGGTCCGACGTGGGTGCAGGAGATGCGGAATTTCTTGTCCGGCACGATGGTGAGCAGCGAGCCGTCGCGCGACTCCAGATGGAGCGGCTCACGCACTTCAAATACGCGGCGTGATTCGGACTGCTCTTGCAGGCCTGCCTTCTTGATCAGCTCGACGAAAGGCAGGGAGCTGCCGTCGGCGATGGGCGGCTCGTTGGCGTCCATTTCGATGATGGCGTTGTCCACGCCCATGCCGGTGAGGGCGCTGAGGACGTGCTCGACGGTGTGGACGTTCACACCGCCTTCGGCGATGGTGGTGGAACGTTCGACCTTCTGCACCCTGTCCACGCTCGCGGTGATGAAAGGCTTGTCTTCCAGATCGATGCGACGAAATTTGATGCCGTGATTCTCTGGCGCGGGCTGGAGTGTCAGCGTGACTTTTTCTCCTGTGTGCAGGGAGGTACCCTCCAGGGAGGCGGTCTTGGCTAAGGTGTGTTGGCGCTCGGGCATGATGGGACGCGAGACGTAGTCCTGCGGGCGAACGCGGTCAAGTGCGGAGCTTGACGCGGTGGAAGCAATAAATGGGTGGCTTCAAGGTTGCCTGAGTGCCGCCATTTTTGTCTTCAAGTAATCAGCGCATTTTATTTCCCGGCCATCGTTGAAACGAATGAGGTAGGGCTTTCCGGTGGTTGATGACACACTGGCGGCTTTTTCGATGAAGTCGGCGGCGGTGGTAATTACGCTCTTGTGCGAGTCCCACTTTCTCCGAAGAAACTTGGCTGCGGTCTTGGCGTCGTAGGTGGAACCATTGCGGACGAAGGAAGCGTCCTTGAGCGTCTGGATTTCGTGGATCAGGGCTTCGATTTGCGCGGCGGATGAGGTCGCTCCGTCAGCCGCCACCCCCTGGATAAATAAGTTCTGGGCGATAACAAACGCGATGATCAAGGCGAAGTGCTTCATCGATTGGATTCGGGTGTTCTCGAGTCCTACCCGAGTCTCGCTTATCGCACAAGTTGCATTCCTCACGTCCGCCCCTAACATGATGGCGTATAATTAATACGAAAATCTTACAACCCTATCATCATGGAAAAGCCAAAAATCACCGCCTATCTCAAAACCCACTGCGGCTGGAGCGAGGGCGTGCGCGCCATCATGCGCAAATACGATCTGCTTTATGAAGAGAAGGACATCATCGCCAATCCCGCATTCCGCTGGGAGATGGAACAGAAGAGCGGCCAGCCCCTCAGCCCCTGCGTGGAGATCAACGGTGTGATGATTCCGGACATCAGCGGCGAGGAAGTGGAGCACTATCTGGTGACCAATCGCTTGCTCGAAGGCAGTGATGCCAAGCCAGATGCGCCAATTGATTCATCCTGCAGCAATGAGCAGCACGAAGCCATGGCCCGCGGCCAGGTGGGCAGCATCAAGTTCATGGCGTAATTGTCAGCCTGTGCCACGCTTTTACACCAGCGCCCGCTCCACCCGCGCGGAGATGCCCGTGAAAACGTGCCAGGGAATGGTGTCGGCTAAAGCGGCGATCTCGTTCACGGAAATGGCCGCGCCCTCTTGCGCACCCAATAGTACAGCCTCGTCCCCCACCCCGACGCCCGGTGCAACATCCGTCACATCCACCATGATCATGTCCATCGTGACCCGGCCCAGAAGCGGGCAATGCCGGCCGTGGATGAGCACCGTGGCACCTTTGCCGGAGACCTGACGCGGATAGCCATCCGCATAACCGCAGGCCAGCGTGGCCACGCGAGAATTTCGTTTTAGCTTTTCTGTGCGACCGTAGCTGATGCCGTGACCGGCGGGCAGCTTGCGCACGAGGATGATGCGCGTCTTCCACGTCAGCACCGGCTTGAGCAACGGCTGTTGCGCGGGAATCGGCGAGACGCCATAGAGCGCGAGGCCGGGCCGCGCGAGAGTGCAAAATTCCGAAGTCTGGGGAAACCCGAGAAGCCCGGCACTGTTGTCGAGATGAATCCAGCGGGGACTCAGGCCGCCGGCGTGGGCATGTGCGACCACCCTTCTGAAGCGCCCGATCTGGGCCAGCGTGAAAGTTTTATCCTCGTCTGCCGAGGGCAGATGCGAGGCGATGCCGTTCCAGCGGATATTGGCAAACTTCTGCAAATCACGCGCCGTGGTTTCATCCCAGGCTTTCTCCGGAATTCCCATGCGGCCCATGCCGGTGTCGATTACGATGTGCGCGCACACGGTGCGGCCCAGCCTCGCCGCCAGCACATCCCACTCGGCGGCCTCCTCCAAGGAACTGATAGAAACCTGCAGGCCGTCCTGCAGCGCGGTCTCCCGCTCATCCGGCAGGCAGGAGCCGAACAGGACGACGGGCGTTCTGGTTCCCGCGGCCTCCACGTCCTGCGCCTCGTGTAGATTTGCGACGCCGAACAACGCCGCGCGCCCTTGCAGCGCCCGCACCACTGCCGCCGTGCCGTGGCCGTAGGCGTTCGCCTTCACCACGGCCAGCAGTTCCATCCCGCCGTGGGCGCGGAGTGTGTCGGCATTGCGCAGCAGCGCAGCGGGATCAATTACGACCCAGCAGCGAAGGCGGCGGTTGGCGGTGGCGGCGGACATTTTGCGGACGCACTCAACGCATTATCCGTGCCCTCGCTCAAGTGGTTCCTTTGGGAAGAAAACTGCTGTTCCCGGCCACACGCGCAGGCTCATACAAAGCATGCAAAGGGAAGGCGACATGGTCTTTATTCAGTGAAGCATTCTTTCAGCGCCGTTCACGCAATTCGGCGCGCAGATGTTCGACTTCCCCAAGTAGTGCTGTGAGCAATTTCAGACCGTTGAGATTGAGTTCACAGGTGTCGCGCAAATAGTCGATGCGGTGGAGTGACCGGATGGTTTCATCGTCATAGTGAGCGCCACTGGGACGGATGATGCCGTGTTCCTGATAGTGCAGGATGGTTTGCGTCGATATGCCAGTAATATTTGAGAGAATTTCCAGGGTGTAACAGGCGCTGTTATCAGATTCATTGTCGGATAATTTGGCGCGAGGCGTGGATGTATTCATATCAGGAACGTGGGTTAAGGGTGGAAGCACTGCGCAGTTGCTCCCACAACTTGCGCTCGGATTCGCCAATCTGTGAAGGAAGGACGACACGGAGGGTCACATAAAAATCTCCGCGCTCACCCGTCTTGCTCTTTGGCAATCCGCGGCCGCGTACGCGGAGTTTTTGATTATTTGCCGCTCCGGCTGGGATGCGAAGTTTGATGGAGCCATCAAGCGTGGGAATTACGACTTCGGCACCGAGCACCGCCTCCCATGGCGCGGTATCTAGTTCGTGATGTAAATCGGCCTCGCGTGCGGTGAATTCGGGATGCGCAGCGTGACGCACGCGCAGGTAGAGGTCGCCCGCTTGAGCACCATTTTGACCGGGCGCTCCCTGACCGGGCGCTCCCTGACCGGGCACGCGGATGCGGCGTCCATCCGTGGCACCGGGTGGAATCCTCACTTGAAACGAATGCGTTTGCGTCTCACCGGTCTGGTGATTCACGGTTTGCAGTGAAATCGGCCTCTGCGTTCCATGCATGGCCTCTTCCAGCGTGACGAGAATGTCGCCCTCGATGTCGTGACCGCGTCGGCCACGGCTTTTGCTTGCCTTCCCGCCAGATGTTCCATCTTCAAAGTCTTGGGGGAAGCCGTAGCGACTGCCACCGCTGAAATACTGCTCGAAGAAGTCACTAAATCCAGTTCCTCCGAAGTGAAACTCCTGGCCGTGGGAGCCTGCGTCCGCCTCTCCACGCTGCCATTCCGGTGGCGTTTTATAATCGCCCGTCTCCTGCCAGTGTGCACCGAGCCGGTCATATTTTTTGCGTTTGCCTGGGTCACCAAGCACTTCATTAGCCTCGTTGATTTCCTTGAATTTTTCCTCAGCAACCTTCTTGTCCGTGGCGGTGTCGGGATGGTATTGACGTGCCAATTTTCGAAATGCCTTCTTGATCTCATCCGCGCTGGAGTCGCGTGAAACACCGAGAGTGGAATAGTAGTCTTTGAATAGAGTGGCCATGGTTGAAATACGAGTGGTGTTCTTCGAATTCAAGATGAGAATGCGCAGAGCAAACTCATAAACTCATGGTTCAGCGTGGTCAGCGCGTCAGGGATGAAACGAAGCAGCGGCCCGCATGGGCTCATCAATTTGTTTAACTCCTGCGGCTGAATTTGCGCAGTACAAGTCTGCTGATGTCCTCGACCTCTTTATTCCTGAGCAGCATATTGACTCCAAAGTAGACGACGCCAGCCAAGGTGATGGTTAGACTGAGCGTCAATATTCTCAGTGACAGGCCGTATTCGGCCCAGCCCGCCAGCAGTGTGAGCCATGAGCCCCAGCACACGCCAGCCATGCAAGCCGCCGCCACCAGGATTTTACCGGAAAAGCGAAGCAACTCGAGCCCATTTAGATGACCTGCGAAGCGGCGCATGGCGAAGAAGAGAAGCGTGAAGTTCAACGCGGCGGTGATGCTGGTGGACAACGCAAGATAGCGGTGGTCGAGATGCCAGCGGATGACAAAAAGATAATTCAACCCAGCCGAGACCAGCACGCAGAGCACACTCACGAACATGGGCACGAAACGTTTCTCGATCGCATAGAACGCTGGCTGAAGAACTTTCAAGCCGCTGTAAAACACCAGGCCCAGCGCGTAAGATTGCAATGCAACCGCGCAACCGGGAACATGGAGCGGATTCTTCGCCGCAGCGCCGTTGCCATAGACCAGCGACATGATTGGCTCCGCCAGTATGATGAGGCCAACGGCGCTGGGCACGCTGAGCAGCGCGCCCATCCGGATGGTCTTGCTCAAGGTGTCGCGGAAACTGTCGCCGATGCCGTGGGTCGCCAGCCGCGCCAGCGCCGGCAGGGAAACGGTCGCCAGCCCGACCCCGAACAATCCGAGCGGCAACTGCATCAGGCGAAACGCGCTATAGAGCCACGTCACTGGCCCGTCACCCGCCACATGCGAGGCAAAGATGGCGTTGAGCATTACACTCACCTGCACCACGCTGCCGCTGACAATGGCCGGCCACATCAGTTGCAATGTGTGCCGCACACCACTGTCCTTCCAGTTGAAATCGAAACCGAAGATGAAGCCAACTTTTTTCAATGCCGGCCATTGCACCGCGAGCTGGAGCAGTCCGCCGACCAGGGTGCCGATGGCAAAGCCAATCACCGCATTCTTGCCAAAGTGCGGATCGATCCACCAGCCGATCAGTCCGCCTGCGGCCATGCTGCCGATGTTGAAGAAGGTGGAACTCATGGCCGGCATGAAAAAAATCTTCCGGGCATTGAGCATTCCCATCACCAAAGCGGCGAGCGAGACCAGCAGGATGAACGGATACATGATCCGGGCCAGGGTGATGGTGAACTCAATTTTTTCGGACAGGTCTTCTGGCGAGAGCTGATTCTTTGAATCTGCCGGGTGCCGCCAGCCGGAGGCCAGAATCCAGATGATCCACGGGGCGAGCAACACTCCGAGCAGGGAGATGATGCTCATAAACACCGATGCCAGCGTCATCATTTTGCGTGCCAGTTTCCACGATGCCTCTTCGCCCTCGACCTGCGTTTTGCGGGTGAATACGGTGATGAATGCCGTGCTCAACGCGCCTTCGGCGAAGAGGTCGCGCAACATATTCGGCGCCTTGAACGCCATGTTGAAGCAGTCGAGCCAGCGCAGATTTTCCTTGCTGGCGAAAAGTGCGCTGAGCACCACTTCGCGCACCAGCCCCAGGACGCGACTGCAAAGGATGGCAATTGAGACTAGGCCGAAGGCCTTGGCACCAATTTGCGGCTCGGCCTGCCGGGCCTGCGCCATAGACCCTTCGTCGTTCATGCCCGGTGTGTTTTCGCAGCCGCCTTGCGCAGCCGATCCATCATCGCAATGCCCAGTCCACGCTCGGGTATCGATTCGGCAATGATTTCGTCCACGCCGAGACTGTCGAGTTCGCGCAGTGCGTAGAAGAAGCGCACAGCGGCCTCGGGCATTTTGCCATTGCCAGGGCTCAGGACAAACGTCTGCACCCAGTCCGTAAGGTTCAGGTAACCCTCCTCGGGATCACCACAGTAGCTCAGCAGCGCGTAGCGTTTGCCCGGCTCCGGAGAGAAATCATGGGGCGACTCCAGCACGCGCAGCGGTGTGTGCGGCGCGTAATGCGAGATTAGCTGGCCGGGGGCCTCCATCGCTGGTTCTCCCTCGGAGACTGCCTCGACATCGCGCCGGTGCTCCTTGGTCCTGCCGGGAAAGAATGACCGGCCGAATGGTTTTAAATCATCCGGCGTGATCGGACCGGGCCGCAGGATAACGAAGCGCGGCTTTGATTCACCTACATTTTCCACTCTGACGATGGTGCTCTCCAGACCATGGATGCACGCGCCCCCGTCGACGATCAGGGGAATGCGACCCCCGAGCTCGGCCATCACTGCATTTGCTGAGGTTGGGCTGAGGGAGCCAAAGTGGTTTGCGCTCGGAGCGGCCAGCGGTCGACCAAGGGTCCGCGCGACGCGGTTGAAGATCAGATTCGAACTGGCGCGCACCGCGACCGTGGGAAGTCCGGCAGTAACAATGTCCGGCACCACGCTCTTCTTCGGCAGCACCAGCGTCAGTGGTCCGGGCCAGAAACGATCAATGAGACGCTTCACGGCGGCGGCGATTTCCTCTGGAATGTCCGCCACGGTATCGAGGTCCGTCTTGTGCGGCAGATGCACGATCAGGGGATCAAATGACGGGCGCTCCTTGACCGCAAAAATTTTAGCCACGGCAACTGCGTTCAGCGCATCGGCCGCCAGCCCGTAGACGGTTTCGGTCGGCAGCGCCACCACTTCGCCTGCTGCGAGCAAGCGCACAGCTTCATCCACGACACCGTGGAGCAATTCAGGATGATCTGTCGGAAGGATTCGGGTTTCCATGCGGGAATCAGGTGACAGTTCCTCCAGTTCGGCTCAAAAGCAAACCTGCAAAAGAATGCGCAGATTCGCCCTGCAACACTCCACGATTTATCTGCACAGCCTCATCGCACTTGTCGTTCTCTCCGGTTCCTGCGTTGCACCCTCGGCCCTGGTCGAAATCGTGCCGGTGCCCGGATAAAGCATTCAGCCGCGTGCACTTGCGGTGCCTGACCGGTCGCCGCACCTCGTCAGGTATTAGGGGTTGGATGGAATCGGCGTCTTCTGGCATGGGCCGTGGATCAGCGGCGGGACTTTCAGCCAGCCCGCGTGCGTCAACAACGAGCCCGTCTCCGCCATTGCCGCCGGCAACGTCCTCAGAGTGCGGGCGGTGATTGGAATGGACGGAGTCATCCAAGAATACAAAGCACCTGTCTACATGTTACAATCGTTCATGCTTTAGATTGCTGATGAAACAGCGAGGGCACCAAGCTAATTGAGTATGCTGGAAAATCGTGTCAAGGATTCCGGTTGGTAAGCATTTTCCCTCCCTGCACCCACGCCCTGATAGCCGGACCCCGTCTGGCCTGGCTGACGGTAGAAGCTGTTGGTGCCGCTGCTGCCTCGGCCCGGCGCATCGATCTGCTCGGGAAAACCGGCAGTCGGAATGTGCATGCCGCGTAGTTCGGATTCAGTGAGTTCGTGCCTGACCCATGCCATCTGGTTGGCGCGCTGCGGAATGGAGTTTTTTATTATCGCCTCGCGCCGCTGATATTCTTCGGGGGATATCTCGCCACGGCTCCGGAGGACAGCCAGACGGTCAATGTCGCGTTGTGTTTGCTGTTCTGCCGCCTCGTAATAGCGCTGCATGTCCGCAGGAGTCGGCATTGACGAACTGCAAGAGGCAAGCAGCAGCACAGACAGCGCGAAGGATATCCTGAGAATGATCATGGAAGGATAGTAACCACGGGCGGGACCTTGTTCAACGAAAACAGCTCGGTCACTGATTCAAGGAGGGTGTTCACTTCCGATGTGGCGTTTCTTCAAAGCCATGTCCTGAACCCAAGGTCCCCGTTCTAATCCACCGCTCACAGCGGTATGACATCACGCTGACAGACGATCCCGACAAATGTCTGATCACGCAAGCGCTGGATCGCCATTGTGAATTCGCCCGGACTCTGCAACGCCGAAAAATATTGGGAACAAATTATCCGGAGGCATTGCTTGAGTATTTCGCACCAGAAAAGGTTGGTTAGATTTCTTGATCTGGCTGCGCGCCGCTGCATCGTTAGGGGCAGCATGACCGCAGAGCAGAAAAGCAAACTTGCCCAAGGGCTGTTCTTCGGCCTGCTGTTTATTTATCTCGGCGACTTTATGAGAGGATGCGCGCCGGACTACGCAAGTGTGAAATATGGTGGAAAAATTGGGGTGTATATGGGCGGCGTAATTATCATGTGGGGACTCTGGCAGTGCCGAACCAGGCCAAAATGAAGAGATGGACACCCGTGCGCCGCAGCCTAGGGTTGCGAGATGCATGTGCGGAATTTCTTGTTCCTCGTCCTCACACTCTCGGCCTGTCTGAAATCAAGCGGCCTTGAGTCGGAAGACAGGGCCGTCTGTCGCGTGGGCGCAAGCCTGTTTCCCACGCCAACTGCCGAAAAGCCGGGACGCAAATACATGCGCGATCGACTGGCGCAAATCGAACATCTCAAACTTGATGTGACACCAGATTTCGCGAAGCGCACGATCCGTGGTACTTCGACGCTGACCTTCAGGCCGATCGCGAAGCCACTGGCGATGCTGGAACTTGATTCGGTCGGCTTGACCATTGAGACGGTGACGGCGCACGGCGCCACGCTGAAAGAACACGAGGTGACGGAGGAGAAATTGGTGCTCGTGTTTGATCCAGTGATTGCGGTTGGGGCGGAGGCGAGCGTCAAGATCGCCTATCGCGCCCAACCTGAGCGCGGGTTGTATTTCCGAACACCGGAGATGGGTTACAAGCCGGGCGACATTCAAGTTTGGAGCCAGGGTGAGCCGGAGCTGCATCGTTTCTGGTATCCAGGTTACGATTATCCGAACCAGCGCTTCACGAGCGAGGTGATCTGCCATGTGCCCGAAGGCATGAAGGTGGTGTCGAACGGTTTGCTCGTTTCGCAGACCAAGGGCGAGAATGGTCTGGTGGCGTGGCATTGGAAGCAGAACCAGCCGCATCCGAACTATCTCGTGGCGCTGGCCGCCGGCTATTTTGACACCCTCGAGGACAAGCTCGGCGAGCTGCCGCTCGCGATCCTGGTGCCGCCTTCGGAGCGGGAGCAGGCAGCGAATGCATTCCGGGATACAAAAAAGATAATCGACTTCTACCAGCGTGAGACCGGCGTGCCGTTCCCCTGGGACAAGTATTACCAGGTCTTCTGCCTCGATTTCCTGGCTGGCGGCATGGAGAACACGAGCTGCACTTTTCTGGCGGCAGGCTTGTTGTTTCGCGATGATGTCGAGCAGCTCCGGAGCCTGCGGGGGCTGGATGCGCATGAGACCGCGCACCAGTGGTTCGGCGATCTTGTCACGTGCCGCGACTGGTCGCATCTCTGGCTCAACGAGGGCTTCGCGAGTTACTACACCCTGCTCTACGAGGAGCAGGCCCAAGGGGGCGATGCGATGCGCTGGGGCTTGTGGCGTGAGGCGCAGAAGGTTTTTGAAGCGCTCGACACCAAACCGATCGTGTGGCGCGACTACGCGGACCCGCAGTTCCAATTTGACTATCGTGTCTATCCCAAGGGCGCGTGGGTGCTGCACATGATCCGCGCGAGGCTGGGCCCGGAATTGTATCGCAAGTGCATCCGGACCTACCTGGAGCGGCACCGGCTCGGAAACGTTGGCACGGATGATCTTCAGGATGTGATCGAGGAACTGAGCGGACTGTCGTTTGACCAGTTCTTCGACCAGTGGCTCTACCACGGCGGCGTGCCGGAGCTGAAGATCGAATACTCGTGGGATGCGGGGGCGAAGCAGGCGAAGCTTTCCGTGAAACAGACGCAAAAAGTAACGAACGAAGTGCTGCTCTATCGTTTCGATCTTCCGGTGCGCTTTTATGTGAAGGGCCTGGAAAAGCCGGTGGATTTCACCGTGGAAGTGAGCAAGGCCGGTGAAGACTTCCAATTTCCCCTGCCGGCGGTCCCGGAGCTGGTCCGGATTGATCCGGAATTCACGCTGCTTGCGAAGATCGATTTCCAACCGCCGCCGGAGATGCTCAAGCGGCAGCTCAAATCGGATGTCATCGGCCGGCTCCTTGCCGTGCGGCTGCTCGCCAGAAAGAAGGACGCGGCGACAGTGACGCAGCTCGCGGAAGTCTTGAACGGCGATGCCTTCCATGCCGTGCGGAGCGAGGCGGCGAATGCGCTCAAGACCATCGCCACGCCGGAGGCGCGCGCGGCGCTGGCGCAAAGTCTGAAGCAGGATGACGCGCGGGTGCGGCTGTCCGTGGTCGAGGCGCTGGCCGCATTCCCGCATGCCGAGGCGCAGGAGGCGCTGTGGGCGCAATCCCTGTTGGAGAAAAATCCGCTGATGCTCGCCGCGATCATCAAGACTTGGGGCGCGCGCCCCGGTGACGCGAAGGTCTCGGCCGCGCTGCGGACGCATCTGGCGTCAACGAGCCATCACCAGGCGGTGGCCTCGGCCGCCATCATCGCGCTGCGCGCGCAGGACGACGCGACGGCGGTTCCGGCCATACTTGAGCGGCTGCGCCGTGACAGCCTGGGCTTTTCCTCGTTCCAACTGGTGCAGGCGTTTGATGCCGTGGCGTTTCTCGCGCGGAACGACAAGGACCGCGAGCCCGTTCGCGTGTTCTTGACGGAGTATCTGAATCATCCTCGTGAGGAACTCCGGGTCGGCGCCGCCAGGGGACTCGGCACCTTGCGTGATCCGAAATCGCTGGCTGTGCTTCAACCGCTCACGACCCGGCTGAAGCTCTCCCGGGATCCGGTGCGGGAAGCTGCCGAGAAATCCATCGCCGCGCTCGAGGCAGACCAGACGAAATCGCAGGAGCTGAAGGACGTGTGGTCGAAGCTGCAGGACCTGCAGAAGAAATCAGAAGAGATGCAGAAGCAGATCGAGAAGAACGGGAAGAAGCCAGAAACAGCGAAGCCTGGCACCGAGAATCCAACCAAGCCGGTGAAACCAACGA
>VFKE01000050.1 GCA_009885695.1 Verrucomicrobiota bacterium
ATCGCCCAACTGACTTGGAGCATGAAGGCGATGCCGCACGCCACAAAGCGCGACCGGCATGGAATCATCATGCCCAAGTGACTAAACTTGCCTGCGAAAGCTCACGCGCCACAAAGCATTTCTTTACCAGAGCGAGTGCATTTTTAGCTTGACGCACTTTTTCAGAGAGGTCCTCGAAATCAAACATTTTGCTGAGTTTCTCATAGGCTTTTCTCAGTTTGGGATCCTGCTGCAGACCCCATTCAGACACGTGCGGGTGTCCGCCGCGCCGAATGCTTAGAGCATTTTAAAAAATATCGTAGCCGCACCTCGTGACAGTGCGTGACAAAATCGCCTGGCTATAATACTTCCAATCTTCCCGCGTTTTTACGAACGCGGCTACGAAATTATTTAAACCGCTCTAGCCTTCAAAATAGCGCCCATCTTCCAGGGCGAAGTATTGCCTTCATCCTATCGCTAGTGGCCATAATAGGGTTTCAGACCGCAAGCAAGCACGAGCTTTTCGGTACATCCGCTGGTCAGTCATTGAACTCCACGCATGGAAGCCTCCAGATTTTGTCCGCGTATTCCTGAATGGACCGGTCGCTGCTGAACTTGCCCATGCGGGCGGTGTTCAGAATGCTCATCCTCGTCCAGTTTGTGGTGTCGCGATAGGCGGCGTCAACCTTGGCCTGGCAGTCAGCGTAAGCACGATAATCTGCCAGCACCAGGAAGGGATCTCCTCCATCGAGCAGACTGCCGCGGAGCGGCTTGAAGTCACTGGCGTTGCCGGTGAAGAAGTCGCTGCTGATCCAGTCGATGGCATTGCGCAGACCGGAGTCGCTCCAATACACATCCCAGGGATTGTAACCTTTGGCGTGGAGAGCCTCGACCTCTTCGACAGTCATGCCGAAGATGAAGATGTTTTCCTGACCCACCTCCTCCATGATCTCCACATTCGCGCCGTCGAGCGTGCCGATGGTGAGCGCGCCGTTGAGCGAGAGCTTCATGTTGCCGGTGCCGCTGGCTTCCTTGCCTGCGGTGGATATTTGCTCCGACAAATCGGCGGCGGGAACGATGCGTTCGGCCAGGGTGACACCGTAGTTCGGCAGGTAAACCACCTTCAGCTTGCCGAGGATGCGCGGGTCATGGTTGATTTTTTCCGCAACGGCATTGATCGCGTGAATGATGTTCTTGGCCAGGTAGTATCCAGGCGCGGCCTTGGCGGCGAAGATGAAAACGCGCGGCTGAATATCCAGGCCCGGATTTTGCAGGAGCTTGTGATAAAGCTCGATGATGTGAAGGAGGTTCAAGTGCTGGCGCTTGTATTCGTGGAGGCGCTTGATCTGCACATCGAAGATGGCGTCGGGGCTGATCTCGTAGCCGGTGAGTTCTTTGACGGTGCGGGTCAGATTCTCTTTGTGGAGTCGTTTGATGGCGCGGAAACGTTGCTGGAATTCCGGTTGAACGGCAAAGCGTTCCAGATCTCTCAGCTTGTCAGCGTCTTTCGTCCAGGCGTCGCCAATGGACTCGGTGATGAGTGAGGTCAGCTCTGGATTGCAAACCATGAGCCAGCGGCGTGGCGTGATTCCATTGGTGACATTGAGGAAGCGGCCTGGATAAAGCTCATTGAACTCCGGGAAGAGTTTCTCACGCAGCAATCGCGTGTGCAATGCGGCGACGCCGTTGGTGGCATGTCCCCCGATGACGCTGAGATGCGCCATGCGGACCTTGCGGCTGCCGCTTTCATCAATGATCGAGAGCGCGCGCATCTTGGCGAGATCGCCCGGCCACTTTTTGGCGACCTCGTTTTCGAGGAACTGCTGGTTGATGCGATAGATGATTTGCAGGTGCCGCGGCAGGATGCGCTCGAACAAGACCACGCTCCAGGTTTCAAGCGCTTCGGGCAGCAGTGTGTGGTTAGTGTAAGAAAAGGTGCGCTGGCAAATGCTCCAGGCATGGGTCCATTCCAATCCCTCGGTGTCCACCAGCAGGCGCATGAGTTCCGGAATGGCGACCGCTGGATGGGTGTCGTTGAGCTGGATGGCGACCTTGTCCGGGAAGGCCTCCCAGCCTTGGTTGTCGCGCTTATAGCGGCGAATGATGTCGCTCAAGGAACAGGCGACAAAGAAATATTGCTGCACGAGTCGCAGTTCCTTTCCACTCTCGGTGGAGTCGTTCGGATACAGCACTTTGGAGATGGTTTCTCCCGCTGCCTTTTCATGCATGGCGGCAACGTAAGAGCCTTCGTTGAAAATCTGAAGATTGAATTCATCGGACGCATGACTCTCCCAGAGGCGGAGGAAATTAACCGTATGCGATTTGTAACCTATCACCGGAATGTCCCAAGGCACGCCGACAATGCTCTTGGTCTGCTCCCAGGTGAAACGGGCGTTGCCAAGGTCGTCAAAGTGCTGGGTAACATGGCCAAACAGTTTGACTTCCACGCTGTATTCCGGGCGGCGGAATTTCCACGGGTTGCCATTGCGCGTCCAGGCATCAGGCTGCTCGGTCTGCTGGCCATTGACGAATTCCTGGCGGAACAGTCCGAATTCGTAGTGGATGCCATAGCCCACAGCCGGGAGATCAAGCGTGCTGAGCGAATCGAGAAAGCAGGCCGCGAGCCGTCCGAGACCGCCGTTGCCCAGACCCATGTCGGGCTCTTTGTTGAGGATGGCGTCGATGTCCTGTCCCATTTCTCCAAGGGCCTGTTTGGCCGGTTCATAGAGACCGGTGTTTCGCAGATTGTTTTCCAGAAGCCGGCCCATGAGATATTCCAGCGAGAGATAATTCACACGGCGGACATTTTTCTGGCGATGGGCTCGCATCATGGTGAAGGACGCGGCCAGCGCGCGGTCACGCACAGCCATGCATGTGGCCCACCACCAGTGCGGCTTGAGGGCGGTGGTGGGATCATGCGCGAGCGTGTAGAGCAGGTGGTTGCCAATGCTGGCCTTCATTGCCTGCACCTGATCGTCGGGATGGACATCGAAAGGCTTGTCAGATGTGATGAGAGAATTTTGGCGCCACATGGTCGGTAATGTTAAATGATGAATGATGCGTGGAAAATTATGAATACTGCGGAGCGCGGGTCATCCAGTTTGGAAGTTCGTGAGGGGCGATGAGCAGTGTGATCTCGCCTTTGGGTGCGTGGTTCTGATAATGCTCAAGCACAGACTGCGCCGGACCGCGCTGAAATTCTTCAAACATTTTAGTCAGTTCCCGTGCCACCACCACCGGATGCGCCGGGAGACGGGCCGCGATCATGCCCAAGGTGTCAACAACACGATAGGGGGATTCAAAATAAATGCTGGTGCAGTCACGTTCCATTGCCAGGCCGAGCTCCTTGTCCCGCTGGCCTTTTTTATGCGGCAGGAAACCGCCAAAATAAAACGGAACCGTCGGCAACCCCGAACCCGCCAGCGCGGTGAGCACGGCACTGGGACCAGGCAGCACCTCGATGCGCACGCCAGCGGCGATGGCTGCATGAACCAGTCGCTGGCCGGGATCACTGATTGTGGGGAATCCAGCGTCGGAGACCAGCGCGATGGTTTCCCCGGCGGAGATTTTCCCAAGCAACTCGGGGATGCGCCGGGCTTCGTTGTGTTCAGTCAGGCTGAGCATGGGAACGTGAAGCTCATGGTGCTGGAGCAAGCGGGCGGTGCGGCGGGTGTCCTCGCAGGCGATCAGCGTAGCGAAACGCAATCCGTCAACGGCGCGATGGGAGAGATCACCCAGATTGCCGATGGGCGTGGCGACTAGGCGAAGGATGCCGATGGCTGCGATGGATACGCTCATCTGCGCGAAGACTGCGCGCCTCTACCAGCCCTCGGTAATTTCAATACTCAGCTTCTCTCCGAGCCGTGAGGCGGCATCTGCCAGAGCCTGCTGCCTGGTGACCTGGAAGTTTGGATCCAAAATCAGAGTGGAAAACGATTGCGGCTGTCCTTTGAGCAGCACTTCTTCGTTCACATCCTTGACCTCGTAATTGGCGATGAGCCCGACCAGAAGCTGGCTGGTCTTGATGGTATTGTTGCGCTGGGCACGATACTGGCGACTGGTGATATCATCGATAACTCCGTAAAGGACGGCATCCGCCTCGCTGACGGGAACGATCTTATAAGTGCCGGCGATCTGGAGCTGTTTGATCACCGAATTGGTGACCAGTACTTCCAGGCGGGGCTGGAGGGTATTGTTCTTGAAGGTGGGCACGGCCAGCTTGGTCACGGCTTCCATTTGTTTTGGCTTGTTAACGCCGGGCTGGTAGCCAGCGCAACTGGCCAGGGAGAGGAGCGCAACTGCGATGAGAAGGAGGGATGCTTTATTCATGAGAGCGGTCGGGAGTGTGAATGATGCCAGAAAGTGGTAACGTCAGTTTTTCTTGTCCGCGCTGTCATCAGCCGGTTTCGGCGGGATGGGCAGGGCATTGGGAGGCGCCATGCCTGGCACGGGCGGCACCGGCAGCAACAAGGGCTTTTCTCCACCAGTGGCAGGCGTGGGCGGAATCAACATGCCTGGCGCTGGTGCCGTCGTGGGCCGGGTGGGCAGCTCAGGCTCCTTGAGCGGGATCGGTTTGAAGTCGTCTTTCTCGACTCGCATCTTGGTCCTCTGGCTGAGCTTGGCCAGCTCCGGCACGGGTGGTCCGGCATAGTCTGAGCGGTTTTTAAGATTCATCGCGGCAGGAATCGTGTAATCGTTTTCTGTGTTTTCCTTGACCTCATCCGGGTGCGCGGCGGCGACGATGGCGAGCTGCTCGCGCGCTTTCAGCGCGGCCTCAGCGGAGCCAAACTTGATGGCTTCATTGTAGTAAATGGCCGCAGCTTTGGGCTTGCCGGATTTCTGGTAAAATTCCGCGATCTCCAATGCGCGAACGGCGCTGAGGTCGGTGTTCTGCTTTTTCAGTGCCTCGACCTCACCCATGCGTTCACCGGCAGGATGGCTGGCCTTGTAGATTTCCAGTGCGTCACGCGCCTTGACGAGATTGGCGGAATCCTGGGTGCGTCTGGCATTGGCGTTGTTGATGGAGCCGATGCGGAACTGGGCCTCGGCCGCGATCTTCGTGCCCGGATGATTGTCCACCACCTGTTGGAAGGCGGCATCAGCCAGAACCTTGTCACCCTTGTCCTGGTAAATTTCTCCGATGGCAAACATGGCTGGCGCGGAAAACTTGCTGAAGGGCGCGTTGCGAATGACGCCTTGATACATTTCGATCAGTTTGGTGGGACCCACCTTCGCGGGGATGACGACAAAAATGGAAGAATGTTTTCCGGTGCGGGATTCTTCGGCAATCTGGAATTGCTCCTGCACCGCCTCAGTGAAACGCGGACTCTGGCGAAAATCGGTGATGAACTTCTGGAAGCCTTCGTAGGCGTCTTCAAATTTACCGTTCTCACGCAGCAGCTTCGAGTATTCAAACTGGGCGTCTGCAGCTGCGTTGGTGAAGGGATATTGCTTGACCACGGACTTGTAAATATCCAGAGCGCGCCCCTTGCTGCCGGTTGAGGTCGCCGTCCTCGCATCGCGGTTCATGGCGGCGGCGGTATTTTCCTGGGACAGCTTCTGACCGGAGTCAGGCACCGTCGCCTCCTCTTTCTTGAACCAGTTGGCGGGATTGGCCTTGGACAAATCAACAGCCTGCGCCGCAGGTGCTGTCATGACTGAGAAAATCCCCGCGGCAAGCGCGGCAGGGTAAAAGAGATGGGCCTTCATGTCCGCGAAGCTAGAGGAACCTCCACCTTGCGTCAACTACTATGGATGCCTGAACACTCAAGACGCAGGGATCACGCATGATCTGGATAAACAAATGTTCATGCTGAATTAGGGTCCATTGTCGTATACGAACGCATTGGCCCAGAGCGTATTGGTCACGGCGCAGAGGCGAGCACTCGCGAGTTCTCATAAAAATTCTTGAAATCAACCGTGAGAATGGGGGAAATTTTTCTTTCCGTTAAATCGTTAAGATTTCAGCGGTCTGGTTGACAGGCATTTGATAAGAGAAAGCGATCCCCCTTGCAAGCCCTGATTGCTCTTGCGCACTGGGACGGGCTGGCGGAGCCGACGAGGAGCGTAGCGACAAGTCGGCGGAGCCAGCCCGTCCCAGTGCGGCGGCCAAGCCCCCCAGCTCCCGGTGCCCCCGGACTCTCCTGAATCCCTCCTGGGCCCGCAGCAGCGCCACTCCCATCCATCGCGACAACTGGTCGCTCTTGGGATTCCAGCGGCACACCTTGTTGATCATGCCGCGAGAGTTGCGCATCACATTCTCGATATGATTGGTGCTCAAAAACGTCACATTGAGCGTCGCCGGAACGTTGAGCCGGTGGAACACCAAAATGCCCTCCTTGCGTCCCTCCAAACTCTCCGCCGCCGCCAGGTTCTTCCCTCTGACAAATTGCAGCAACTGCTCAAAAGCCTCTTCTCCCGCCTCCGCTCCCTGCACCCCGCGCAAGCGGTTCATGCGCTTCACCACCTCGCTCTGATGCTTCCAGGAAAGCTTCGCGCAGAGCCCGCGCTCGATATGCACCAGACACTCCTGCTGCAGCGCATCGGGCCAGAAATGCCTCACCGCCTTGGCAATCGCCTCACTGCCGTCACGCACCAACAGCAATCTGCGCGCCGTTCCCGCCTTCAATCCCCGCGCATGTAATCTGGCGAACAATCCCTTCACCACCTCCGCGCTCTCACTGCTTCCTTCCTCGAAATCCAGCAGATGTTTGTTGCCCTCAATGTCGATGGCCAGCGCCACCACAACGCAGCTTTCCTTGCTGGGAAAAATCCCGTCCACCATCATCGCCACCACGTCGATCTGCGAAAAATCGCGTCCCCGGAACTCATCGAGAAGTTCCTTGCTGCGGGCCTTCCAGCCTTCGCAGACCGTGCTGGCGCTCAGGCCGAGCATCTTGCCCACACCGTTGCCAGACGCCCCGTGGCAGATCGCCTCCAGCACCTCCTGGAACATGCCCTTGCGCAGTTTGACCTCGCTGTATGATTTCAAACGCACCTCCCGCTCCTGGCCGTTGGGAAGCCTCTCGCGGACTCTGCGCTTGGAGATGCGTTCCTTGCCCGAGGTGGTCTGGATGGTAACCATCTCGCTCCCGGCTCGTCGGTGAAGGCTCTTGGTGGGTCGATAGGTTTCGCCGCACAGCGCCGTCACCTCCAGCTCGAACATCGCCAGCAGCCCCTCGCGCACGATGGCGCGAATTCGCTCCTGGAAAATCCCGTTAAAATCCTCATTCCACGCTTGCTTCGCTGTCTGTGTTCCTCTTTGATCTTTCATGGTGTTGGTTGGTTTAAACGTTTGTTCAAACAAGCGATGTCGGAACATCGCCCGATCAACCAGCACCATTTCATTCTAACATTTTAACGGAAAATAATCCGCTTCC
>VFKE01000024.1 GCA_009885695.1 Verrucomicrobiota bacterium
CGCCGCGAATCCTTCCGGCCCTTCGCCCCCAGCATCCTGCGTGAAGAAGTGCCCGCGTGGTTCGAGACCGACGACGACGTGCCCTTTATGATGCAGGTCTTCCAAGTCCGCGAAGAACAGCGCGCAAGAATCCCCGCCGTGACCCACTCCGACGGCAGCGGTCGTCTGCAAACCGTCTATCGCCACACCAATCCGCTCTATTACCAGCTTATCTCGCACTTCCGCGCCCTCACCGGCGTGCCCATGTTGTTGAACACCTCATTCAACGAAAACGAACCCGTCGTCTGCGAGCCGCGTGAAGCGCTCGATTGCTTCCTGCGCACCAAGATGGATGTCCTGGTGCTGGGGAAGACGATGGTGCGGCGGTCGTAACGTTGGGAATGCGTTTGTGTCGAAGCCTTCTTGCAGGATTAGAGCATATTGAAAAAATTCGTAGCCGCATCTCGTAAGAGTGCGGGACAAATTCGCCTAGTTTAAAAACTTCCAATCTTCCCGCGTTTTCGCTTCGCGGCTGCGCAACACGAAGCGCGGCTACGTTATTAATTAAAGTGCTCTAAACCTCATGCTGGATATCCTCCAACAACGTGATGCTCAACGGCAGACGGAGCGTCTTCTCGAATGTCAGAGGGCGCACGAACGGCTCCGGGAGGTTTTGCACCGCCATCTTCCGGGGGAGAGGGTCTGGTTGTTCGGATCGCTGCTGAAGCCTGGACGTTTTAATGCTGCCTCAGACATCGATCTGGCGGTGGAGACTCTGCCTGAAGGCATGTCCATCTATACCCTCACCGCTTTGCTGGAAGAGGACATGCGGCGTCCGGTTGATGTCGTTTATCTGCCGGAGTCCCGGCTGCGGAATAAAATCATCGCCGAAGGGGAAGTATGGATCGCCTAGGAATCACCACCCTCAGGGCTGAGGTGGAAGATGACGTTCGCGTCGCTGTGGAGGCAGCTGCGGCCGCGCGGGAGCGGATTTCCCAGGCTGGTCCCAGTGGCGCGGAAAGCTGCGCCTTCCAGCTCGTGCGTTTCTTCAACATTGTCGAGCAAATGGGACTGCGCATCGCCAAAGCCTTTGAGAACCATATCGATGACGAACGCGGATGGCATGCGGAACTCATCCACCGCCTGAGCATCACCGTGCCTGGCGTTCGTCCCGCCGTGTATTCTCCCGCCATCCTGCCTGCGTTGCGTGATTTGCGTGGATTCCGGCATATTGTCACGCATGCCTACGACCTCGAGCTTGATTCCGAGCGTCTCGCCATAGTTCTGCGCCATGCAGAAAACGCCGCCTCCCTCCTGCCCGGCACGATTGCTGCGTTCTTCGATGCTGTAACTGCAGAATTGATGAAGCACCAGCCATGATGGGCAGCCTGGGCCACCTTCCCGGCGGCGAACTCATCGCCCAAGGCCTTCAGGATTGCGCAGCCGGTCGCATCACTCCGGCCGCCTGCCTGATTGCAGTAGGTTGGCCCAGATTAAACCGCGCCGGAATGAAGCTGCAAGATCTCGAGATACATCGTGTTCCCGATCCTGAGCAAAAGCTCTACCAGCTCCTTTGCGCGAAGGGTGGCGACGCCTATTCCCGTTATAACTCGCTCATCCGGCAGCTTGTTAGCTTCGAGCAAGCCCTCGAGCACCAGGACGCGAGGTCCAGCGGACTGTGAAATTTCCCTGGCATCTGTGGGTGTTAAGACGGCAAATGGTGTGTCACCAACAACACTAGTGCGGATTGGCGTCTAAACTTCCTTGGAAAATAAGCTACATGCTGGATATCCTGCAACAACGTGATGCCCAACGGCAGAAGGAGCGCCTTCTCGAACGCCAGAGGGAACGCAGCCGGCTGGAAGATGTTTTGCATCGCCATCTGCCCGGGCAGAGGGTCTGGTTGTTCGGATCGCTGCTGCAGCCCGGACGTTTTAGAGCATTTTTATAAAAGACGTAGCCGCATCTCGTAAGAGTGCGGGAAAAAGCACGGCAGCCAGCAAAGCATGCATTTTCCCCGCGTTTTCGCTTCGCGGCTGCGGGGAGAGCTTCCATATTTCCCGCGTTCTTACGAACGCGGCTACGGTATTACTTGCGTGCTGGTGCTGGAAAATCACTTCGTGAACCGCGTATGAACATGATCGCCGAATCTCTCGCGAATCAAGAAAGCGCTGCGGCCGAGCTGGTGCTCGCGTCAGCGCCCCGTCGCGGGCGCTGGCTGCGCCGGTTGGTGTTCCTGGCCCTGGCCGGCGGACTGCTCTTTGCTTTTAGCCATCCCTTGATGTCGCAGGCGGCGCAGTGGTGGATCGTGAGCGACCCGCTGGAAAAAGCAGACGCGGTGCTGGTGCTCGGCGGCGGACTCGAGTCCCGGCCATTTGGCGCGGCGGAAATTTACAAGCGCGGTCTGGCTCCCATCGTGCTCATCGCACAACCGGAGATAGGTCCCGTGGTGGAGATGCACTTGCTGCCCTCGGATGTGGAGGTGACGGCGGCCATCCTCCGCAAGCTCGGTGTTCCGGACTC
>VFKE01000049.1 GCA_009885695.1 Verrucomicrobiota bacterium
GGCAATAAATTGTAGTGACATTCCTTATGCTGCGGCCGCATAACGTATAAGTTCTGCTTGGAAATAGGAGGCTACGCGTTCGGGAGATTTGCTGAGCATTCGCATGTGCTGCTTAAGGTTGTTTTCCAAGTCGGCCTGAGTGCGTGGGGACGGCTTCTTTCCCATCGACGACTTCAAGTCGCAGTTCAAGTATTCGTCGGGATTGTGTTCCGGGCTATAGGAAGGCAGGAATGCCAGTTGGATTTCGCTGGCATGCTCAGCCACCCATGCTTTCACCGGCTTGCAGTGATGGACTCGCAGGTTGTCCACGATCAGGATGATCTTGCGCCTGGCATCTTTGATGAGCCGACCCATGAACTTGATGAAAACCTCGGCATTGAAGCTGTCGCGGAATACCATCCAGCGCACTTTGCCCCGATTGGTGACAGAGGAAATCATGTTGGCCGAAAAACGCTTCGAACTGTTGCGGACCAGCGGCGTCTTTCCAACCGGCGCAAAGCCGCGCCCGTGCTGGCAGTCATTGCGCACCCCGACCTCATCTCCCCAGTGAATCTCAGCGCCCTCCTTCTTGGCCTGCTGGGCGATCTGCGGATACTCCTCCTTGATCCAGCGCCGCACAGCCTCGGGATTTTGCTCATAATTGCGCCGGGCAGGGCGCTGGGCGGTGAATCCCCAGCGCTTGAGGTATTCCCCGCAGGTGCGTTCGGGAAGTCTCGCCCCGTAACGCTTCTCGACCAAGTCGCAGACAGCACGGCGCGTCCAAAGCGCAAAGGGCATCTTGAGCTGGTCTGGAGTTTTGTCGGTGATCACCTTCTGGATTTCCTTCTCTTGCATTGGCGTGAGATTCCGGCTGCCGCCCTTCTTGCGTCCACGTTTGGCCGAGCGTAATGCGCCAGGGCCTTCATTCTCATAAGTTGAAATCCAGCGTCCAACGCTGTTGTAATGGACGTCGAGCAAGGCGGCGACATGTCGCCGGTTGAGACCTTTCTTCCAAAGCGCAATTGCACGTGATCGCAGCTCATCAAGTTGAAGAGGGGAAAGGGTGCGGGCATCTCTTTGTTTCATTCGCTAAAGATAGCCTAACCCAGTAAAAAGTCACTACTTTTTATTGCCTGGTTAATAGTAATCACTGCCGCGCATGAGCGTGCGATGCACCTCCTCCGGCTTCTCATTTGTCCAGTCGGACAACACCAGCACCTGATCACGATCCGCCTTCACCTTCTCGCCCCCGCGTGGCAGGACGACGATGGCGCCATAAATGCCAGCCTGCTCCTGGAGATGCGTGTGCGAGTGGTACCAGTAAGTGCCGCTGTGCCGCAACGGAAATTCAAACGTATGCGTCTGCCCCGGCAGGATCGGCGGCGTGGTCACATGCGGCACGCCGTCCTGCGAGTTTGGCAGCAACAGCCCGTGCCAGTGCGTGGACGTTGACTCGCCTTTCAGGTCATTGTGAACACGGATGCGCGCGACGTCGCCCTCGCGAAATCGCAGCGTCGGCCCTGGCAGCGAGCCGTTGATCGTCAGCACGCGCACCGGCTTGCCGGCGGGGCTGAGCGTTTGCTCGGCGATGCGGAGGTCGTATTCGACCACCGGGCCGTTGGCCGGTTTTTTCTTTTTGCAGTCGGCGCAGGCAAGAGCCGCCACCGGCAGAAGCCAGGCGGTGAGGAAAAGGATAGAGGATGGTTTCATGGAGAATCTGAGTCGTTCGAGGTTCGGCAAACCAAGCCCGCGCGTGCCAGGGTCCGTAAGGGGACCGCGATGCGTGGGCACAATGCGTCTGTGCGAGGCGCCGGCTCAGATCAAAAAGGCGCAGTGCAGCACCGTCAAAGGAACGGCTGACTCTGCGATCATGCGCGGCGCGGCTGGATGAAACATCACGTCATCCGACGCGCGTGTGGACAGCGCCATAAAATCAGAGGCAGCGGCCTCCGTCATCACCGGCTGCGGCACCTGCTCGCGTCCCGATACCGGAAGCGGCACGGGCGTCTGCGGTGTTGGATCTGAAACTGGAGCCGCGGCACACGGGCAGACTTCCAATTCAGCGCAGCATCCATAGTCACAGGCAGCCGAATGTCCCTCAGCCCGATCCGACGCTCCACCCAATGCGAAGCCTTGCCCCATCTGCATCAGCAGAGCGGCGGTGAGGAGCATGATTGCGCGGATGTTCATGGTGCGACGCTAAGAGATACGTCTTCCGGTGAATATTCCATGTATTTTTTTGCCTCGCAATCGGGGGGCAGATGCCAGGAGATTGCTTTCGTGGGTGCCGGGCCGGAGTGGCCCAGGGCGTGCATCGGCGCCTGGGTGTGAGGGGGCATGATGGAACCAAGCCATTCACAGCGATGTTCCCAAGTATGGCCATATCTCTAGTTCAGCCAAAAACTAAAATAAAGGTAAACGCCGAGCACGAGAGAAAGAACCACGCCGGTGAGGATTTTATTGCCCGTGTCCCAACTAGCGTCCAATTCCTCGCGCGCTTTGGCACGCATGGATCCATAAGTGAGGCCGTCGACTTTTTCTGGCGCAGGGGGTTTCGTTGCCAGCGACACCGCGACCACCAACATCGCGCAAATCGCGAAAAGGATGCCGGTGGCGTAGAGGAAATTGAAGTCGGCTATGCTGGCCAAGAAGGCGGGATTTTCGATTTTTCCTGCACCAAAGAACGTCTGCAGGGTGAGTTTAATCAACCCCAGCGCAAAACCCACACTCAATCCCCAAACCGCTCCTTCGGCGTTGATTCGGGGCCAAGCCAACCCCAGGAGGAAGACTGCCGTGATCGGCGGGGCCAGGTAACCCTGAACACTCTGAAGGTATTGATAAAGACCACCTCCTGACACTCGGGCCATCACCGGAATCCAGAGGATACCCAGCAGCACCACCACGCCGGTGGCAAAACGACCCACGTTGACCAAATGCTTCTCAGTGCGACCGGGCTGCAGCTTCTCGTAGATATCCTTGGTGAACAAGGTGGCGGCAGAATTGAACAAGGAAGCCAGCGAACTCATCAGTGCCGCCATCAAACAGGACACCACTAATCCGCGGAATCCCGCAGGCAGGAGTGATGTCACCAGGGTGGGGAAAACCTGGTCGCCGTGCAAAACGGTCCCCTCAACTCCTGCTTTCAGGGGAATGGAAATCAACCCCTTCTGGTGCAGAGCATAGCCGATCATGCCCGGAACAAGGAAAATAAAAATGGGGGCAACTTTGAGCACACCGCCAAAGAGGGCGCCGCGACGGGCCGTGGCCAGGTCTCTGGCCGCCAAGGTGCGCTGGACGATGTATTGGTCGGTGCACCAATACCAGATGCCTACGATGGGCGAGGCGATCATGACCCCTAACCAGGGGAATTCCGGATCGCTCAGCGGCCGCCAAAGGGCGAATTGCGTGGAATTCTCGCGCAAGACGGATTGGAGTTCTCCCCAGCCGCCTAGTTTCGCCAAGCCAAAGAATGTGATGAAGGCCGAACCCACCAAAAAGATCACGGTTTGCATGGACTCGGTGTAGATGACCGCCCGCATACCCCCAAAGATAGTGTAGAGACCCGTGACGAGGACGGTGCTGATGGCTCCTACCCAGAAGGCGGCTTCTGGCGAACCGAAAGTGTCCGGCAACAAGGTCTGGAAGACCAGAGCACCTGCATACACCGTCACGCTCACTTTCGTCAGAACGTAGGCGGTCAGGGAAACGATGGACAAGATCCAACGGGCGCGGGTATCAAAGCGACGTTCCAAGAATTCAGGAACGGTAAAGACCCCGCTGCGGTAATAGAATGGCACGAAGAAATAGGCCAACAGGACCATGATCCACGCATGCAGCTCCCAGTGCGCCATGGCCATTCCAGTGGTCGCTCCCTGACCGGCCAACCCGACGATGTGCTCCGAGCCGACGTTAGAGGCCAGCAGCGAGCAGCCCACAGCGAAGAAGCCCACGTTGCGTCCAGCGAGAAAGTAGTCTGTCGTGTTTTCCAGACGGCGCGAGGCCCACCAAGCGATGAGCCCGATGATGACGAAGTATCCGGCGATGACGATCCAATCAAGCGTTACCAAAGTGCTCACGTAGAGTGACCTTCGTGAACCCTGCTTCGTCTGGCAACTTTTTTCTCTTGCCGCTTGGCGGTGGCGGTCTTGATCAGATATTGGTTCCCGGTCACCCAACTGGGCCGGGGCGGTATCGGCTTCATCGTCGAACCTTCACTCCTCCCTCAACTACAGAACCCCCAATCACCTTGAGGCCGAAATCGCCCCCGCAAACTAAATCACTCTTGGTCCAATTATCCGTGGCATCTCATTTGTGGGTGCCGGGCTGGAGTGGCCCGGGGCGTGCATCGGAACCTGGGTGTGAGGGGGTATGATTTCAGACACTCAATGCATTGCGAGGATGTGTCGGTGACATGTCTCACCTTGTGCCTGGCGATTTGTGTTTCGCATTTTGAAACCTGCATTGTCCCGTTCGCTCCAGTTCGTCGCACTTGGCGACGATGCGGATGCTTTTACTGGCGGGAGTGAAACCGAGGCGGCGGGTGATGCAGTCTTCCAGCACGGCGATGTGCTCGTCCTCGAACTCGACGACGCGGTCGCAGTCGGTGCAGATGAGGTGGTTGTGCTCCGGTTTGTCGAGAAAATTCGGGTCGTAGTAAGTCTGGTCGCGGCCCAGATCCACTTCGCGCAACAGGCCGCAGTTCACGAGGAGATTGAGGGTCCGATAGACGGTGGCGCGCGAGATGCTGCGATCGATCCGCCGCGTCATTTCGTGGAGTTCGTCGGCATTGAAATGGTCCGGAGTGCCGAACGCCGCCTCGATGATGACGTCGCGCTGCTTCGTCCGGCGGAGACCGCTGCTGGCGAGGAAGGTGTCGAGGTGCTGGCGGACGGTTTCGGTCATGGAGGGGTGTCGAACGTTCAACATTGAACATCGAACATTGAACATTGAAAGGGGAAAGTCGGAAGTCGGAAGTCAGAGGTCGGAAGTCGGAGGGCGTGGGCAGCGTTGACGGAGGAGGACTGAGGGGTGAACGGTGGTTGATGTTGAAGATTGAAAAGTTTTTGCGACTTCTGGCGATGCTGTTGCTGGCGTCATGCGGTCGGGAGAAAGAGAGGGTCGTTTCGCCGCTTGATGCGGCTTTCGTGAGGTTGTCTCCGGAGGAGGTAGCGAGCTTGCCGCTGGCGGTTTCATTCGAGATGCCGATGGGAGGGGAGCAGGGCGCGCTGGTTTACAATGCGCAGCCGTTTCGGGTCACGCGACATCTGGGGGATGATCTCAACGGCATTGGTGGCTGGAATTCTGATTTCGGAGATCCGGTTTATGCGGCGGGTGCGGGCCGGGTGATTTATTCAGGAGTGCCGGGGCCGGGGTGGGGGAACATGATTATTTTAGCGCACCGGGTGCCGGAGCGTGATGCCGCGCTGGGCTGGCAGGTTTATCAGACGGTTTATGCTCATCTGGAAAAGAGGCGGGTGCGCGAGGGCGAAGTCGTGCGGCGCGGACAGGTGATCGGCAGCGTGGGCACGGCGGACGGGCGTTACCTGGCGCATCTCCATTTCGAAGTGCGGCGCAGCGGGTCGGTTTATCCGGGCGCGGGTTATGCGGATGCGCCGTTGAACCGGGTTTCTCCGGACGCGTTTGTCAGGGCGCATCGCGGCGCGGCGGATGATGCGTTGCTGCCTGCTCCTTGAGCGGAGTGGATCGAGAAACGCTGCCGGTCTGCCGGCGCACCATTTGGTTCGCGCACCACCAGACGGAACTTGCCGGTGTTGGGATCGATCTCCAGCTCTTCTACCTGTTCGATTTCATAGCGCACATTGCTCATCTCTTTTTCGGCAAGGATGGCGTTCATTTTATCGCGAATGCGGTCGCAGGTGGCTTGGCGTTCCTGGGCCGTCTGGCCGGCGCTCAATCTTGCCCGGAAGCGGAACGATGTCCTGCTCTCCAGTACGATCTGCCAGGCGTTCAGTCCGCTCACGATGAGCTCGACGATCACGATCGGATGAATGAAGTCCTCCCGGCCATGCTGGTTGGTGAAGATGAGCGCGTCTTCGAGGCGGCCGACGATTTCTTTGACTTTGGTGAAGGGATAGGGGCTTGGCCCGGTCACGTCTGGCACCAGCACGTCATCCATACGGTAACGAATCAGGGGCATGGTTTCATTGAAGAGGTTGGTGACGCAGGTGTGATCGGAATTGAGTTCGAAAATCAGATCATCTTCCAGCAGGTGCATGCCATCCGAGCCCGGCAGTGTCATGCCCATGTAGAGGTGCTCGCTGGAGGCATAGGCGTTCATGACCGGGACTTGAAAGACACGCTCCAGACAGGCCTTGGTCGCTGGCAACAGAGGCTCGCCGCCATTGCCGACGTGTGTTGGCTTGATGCGGAGTTCGCCGCGCTCCTGGGCTTCGGCCAGCATCTTGAGCACGGTCGCGTAGCCTGAGAGCGCATGAGGCTGAAAGTTGTTCAGTTCGGCGATGATATCCGGCATGGGCCGGCCCACGTCGAAAGTGCGCACATCATAAAAAAAATGGTTGCTGCCGTGATTGCCGGTAAGCATCAGGCTGGCGCCCGCAAAGTGGCCGCGTGTGGCGGCGATGAACGCCGTGCGCCGCCGCCAGCGCAGGGGTGCAGCCCGCACCGCATGGCTGGCGCCTTTGATCCAGGCTTCATGCGAGAACACATAGTAACCTACCGTTCCCGATGTGCCTGACGTGTGCAGCACATGAAAGCGGTTCAGAAACAGCTCTTGCGGATCTTTTGACCGGGCGAGGAAAGCGGCGATGCCATCGCGCGTGATGCGGCGGTCCGTGACGAGATCGTCAAAATGCTCTATGACGTCGCGCTTGGTCAGGACCGGAAAATCGGCGGGCAGGCACGTCACCGGATCAATTCCATGTTTCTTGATGATCGCGCGGTAATAAGGCGAGTGGCGCTGGACGTGGGACACGAGCCGGCGAAACTTTTTCAGCTGAGCCGCTTCGAGCTGTTTCCGGGAAATTCGCAAATTGCGGTGGTGATCCCACAGAGCCTTGAGCCACAAATAAGATTCTCTTGGTGTAAATAATTTCATGGGCGGCTTTTCGGCTGTTGCAACAGCGGAGGCGAGGTTTGCGCCCGAATGACGCTTCCATCAAGGAATAAAAATATTTCCGGAACGGGTCGCGACCAGTCTGCGGTGCGTCAGCCGCCGCCATTCTCACTGTCCGATCTTCCGGGCAGTCGTTCTAAAAAATCTCCGGCACCAGGCTCCGGTGTTAGGAGGCATGATTCATGCGGGTGTTTGAACCAAGGCTGAAATACGCTTGCCATCAGTAAAATCCACTTCATAATCACCCTCCCCTCCGGAGGACTCTCTTCCTAAAACACCCCTCCCTAAGGCCCCCCAATCGTATGCAAAAAGAAGGTATTGCCGTCATCGGCATTGGCTGCCGCTTTCCCGGCGGAGTCAATGACATCGAATCCTTTTGGAAGTTGCTGGCCGAAGGTCGCGACGTGGTGTCTGAAGCGCCTGCCGACCGGTGGAACGTGGAAAGATTCTATGACGCCGAGCCGGGCATCGCGGGCAAAACGATCGCCAAACGCGGCGGATTCATCGAGGGCATCGACCAGTTTGATCCGCAGTTCTTCGGCATCTCACCGCGTGAGGCTCCCTATATAGATCCCCAGCAGCGGCTTCTCCTCGAAACGGCTTGGGAGGCGATTGAAGATGCCGGCCTGGTCTTGGATTTGGAAAAAGGCACGGACATCGGCGTGTTCGTCGGCGTGTCACACAATGACTACCAGAATATTCAGGGCGGTTCCACGGATCGTTCGGGCATCAGCGCTCATTCTCCCACCGGCAATGCGCACAGCATCGCGGCGAATCGCATCTCTTACTGTTTCAATCTTCATGGGCCGAGCCTGGCGATGGATACCGCCTGCTCTTCCGCGTTGACGGCGGTGCACATCGCCTGTGAGCAGATCAACGCCGGACGATGCAAGGTGGCGATGGCTGGCGGAGTGACGGTGATGATCACGCCGGACGGATTCATCGGCTTTTCTCAAGCGGGAATGCTCTCGCCCGATGGCAAATGCAAGGCTTTCTCGGCTGAAGCCAACGGCTTCGTCCGTGGCGAAGGCGCCGGAATGGTGCTGCTGAAGCCGCTCGCTCAAGCCATCGCAGATGGTGATCCGATTCATGGCGTGATCCGGGGTTCGTCCTTGAACCAGGACGGCCACACCAATGGCATTTCTCTTCCAAGTCCCGAAGCCCAGGCCCGGCTGGTGATTGACGCCTGCGCTGATGCCGGTATCAGTCCGTCGCAAGTTGATTTCGTCGAAGCACACGGCACGGGCACCGCAGTGGGTGATCCCATTGAAGCCACGGCACTGGCCAATGCACTCTGCCCTGACCGGGCTGCGAATAATCCGCTTCCGATCGGCTCCGTGAAATCAAACCTCGGCCACTTGGAAACAGCGGCGGGGGTTGTCGGACTGATCAAGGGATTGCTCGTGCTCAAGCACCAGCAATTGCCCGCGAGCTTGCATTTCAAGACGCCGAGCACGCACATCGATTTTGCGGCCTTGAAACTTCGGGTTCCGACCAGGCTGGAGCCTTTTCCGAAGAGTGATGGCCCTGGCATCGTGGGTGTGAATTCGTTTGGCTTTGGCGGTGCCAATGCGCACGTCATCCTGGCCGAAGCACCCGCGCATGTGCCGCCGACGCATCAGGCTGCTTCTTTGGAGCGGAGCTGGCCGCTGGTTATTTCCGCGCGTTCAGAGAACGCCCTGCTCGCCGCTGCGTCCCGTTTGGGGACGTGGGTTGCGGAGCATGAGAAAAGCAATGGAAGTTCACCTTTGCTGCCGGCGCTGACCTATACCCTCGGCGCAAGACGGAATCATCACTCGCACCGGCTGACGATCGTTGCGCGCTCCTCCGAGCAACTGACACAGGAACTCCAAGAATTCTCCGCCGGCCAGGCTGGAAACCTGATCCGCACTTCATTCACTCCCCGGCCGGAACATGCGCCGCGAATCGGCTTCGTCATGAGCGGACAAGGGCCGCAGTGGTGGGGCATGGGCCGGGAACTGATGCGCAGTGAGCCCGTGTTCCGCAAGACGATGGAAGCCTGCGCAGCGGAGATGAAGCCCCACGCTCGTTTCTCCCTTCTGGAAGAACTCGGTCGCGATGAAGCGGATTCAAAACTGCAGCAGACCGAGATCGCCCAGCCGGCGATTTTCGCCATGCAAGTATCGCTGGCGGAGCTTTGGAAGTCCATGGGCGTGGCGCCTGCGGCCATTGTGGGACACAGCGTTGGAGAAATCGCGGCGGCTTGTGTCGCTGGAGTCCTCAGCCTGGAAGAAGGTTCCCGAGTGATCGTGTTGCGCGCCCGCTTGATGCATGAATGCGCCCGGGGCGATGGCACGATGCTGGCCGTTGGTTTGTCTGAGGAAGAAGCGCTGGCCGTGATCGCCCGGCATGACGCCACCGTGAGCATCGCGGCGTTCAACGGCCCCCGCTCGCTGACGCTCTCAGGAACGCGCGACTCGCTGGAAGCCATCCGCGTGGAGCTGGAGCCCAAGGGAATTTTTGCCCGCTTTGTCCGGGTCGATCATCCGTTCCACCACGCCATGATGCAGCCTGCGGCGGATGCTTTGACCCGCGAACTGGCAAAACTTTCACCGCAGACGGAAACCGTTCCATTCTTCAGCACCGTGACCGGCCAGCGTTGTGCTGGAAAAGACTGCAACGCCGTTCATTGGGGCAAGGGCATCCGGCAATCCGTTCAGTTCGTTTCCGCAGTGAATGCGGTGGCCGACTTCGGTGTGGATCTGTGGCTGGAAATCAGCTCCCACCCGGCTCTTTCCATCTCCATCCAGGAATGTCTCACCGCGCGCGGACAAAAAATTCCGGTGACCGCCTCCACTCGTCGCGAGCGCGAGCACGATGCCTTCCTCGAAGCCGCGCTTGACCTGCATCGTGCGGGAGTGACGCTGGATTTCAAAGCGATGACGTCTTCGCGGGAGCTTCTTTCCCTGCCGGCTTATCCTTGGGACAAGAGCCGCTGGTGGCATGAGTCCAGCGAGTTGCGCGACGGCCGTCTCGCTCAAGGTGGCAAGGGCCTGCTCGACATGCGCCTGCCCCGCGCCACGCCCACCTGGACCACGAGGCTCGACGCCCGTCACATGGCCTACCTCAAAGATCACAAGGTCGATGCCCACATCATTTTCCCGGGCGCGGGTTTTGTCGAAATGGCTTTGGAAGCCGGTGTCCAGTTGTTTGAAGGACGCCCCTTTGCCATCGAAGATTTTGAAATCCGCAAGCCGCTCATCCTGCCCGACTCACCGTCGGGACTGGTGATGGAACTGACTTACGAACCCGCCGAACGCACGTTCACCATTCAGAGCAAATTCGATCAGGCGGCATCATGGTCGGTGCATGTCATTGGCTCCATGCGCGGCGAGCGCACCGAGTCGTCCTTCGCCGCCACCACCTGGGAAGCGCCCGAAGCAGATTTGGAACCGCAGGGCATGGGTGAGTTCTACGGTCACATGAGCGACCTCGGCCTCCGCTACGGCGATGAATTCAAACCCGTTCGCGAACTCGCGGCCGGTGGTGGAAAAGCCAAAGGCCGTGTTGCGTTGTCCGAGGAAATTTCTGGTCGCGCTGCTGAATACGCGCTCCATCCCGTGCTGCTCGATGGCGCGCTTCATGTTTTTTCCGCCGGTGCCAAGACCGTCGAAGACCGCAAGGCGAAGATGAAACTGCCGGTGCGCTTCGCCAAAATTCTGTTCCTCCGTTCGCCTGGCGCCTCCACCCAGGTCAGCGCGCGGGTGCTGCACTTCAACGATGAACTGATCGAAGGCCGGATCGCGCTCTATGACGAAGCCGACCGTCCTTGCGTCCTGGTCGATGGCTTCCGCGCCATCAGCATGAGCGCTGCCCGTCGTCCCGGTTCATCCGGCGCGGGTCGTGATCTGGTCTATCATGTCGATTGGGAGCGCTCCGCCTCCACCCTCGATCCGTCGAAGCTGAAACCCGTGCCGCTCGCGCAGTTGCGTGATGCCGCCGGCGTGGCGCTGGATGAAGTGATCGCCATGCGCGGTCGCGCCGAACTCGAAGCGGTGATGGCCGCCGAAGATGAACTGGCCGCCGCTCAAGTTACTCAGGGCCTTCGGGATATGGGCGTCAAGACATCGGCTCGCAAAGGATTCACGGCCGAATTACTGGGCATCGCCCAGCCGATGCGCACCGTCTTCGGCCGGTTGATGGCCAAACTCGTCAAGCGAGGCATTCTGGTGGAAAGCGACGGCGCTTTCAAGCCTTCGAAGACCTTTGTCCGCACGGCGGATTCAGCCACCAAGATTTTGCGCGATTTTGCGGCCAAGCACCCTGGACATCTGCCAGAGGCGTTGCTGTGTGCTACCACGGGCGCGGAACTGGGAGCGATCCTGCGCGGTGAAAAAGACGCGGTGCAGGTTTTGTTCACCGGCCCCGGCGCGGAACTGCTGGATCATTTCTATGGCGACGGACTCTTTGCCAGCCACTGGATGGCGGGCATCAGCCGGGCCCTGCAGGAAGCCGCCCGTCATCTGCCCGAGGGACGCGGACTTCGGATTCTTGAAATCGGAGCCGGCACTGGCGGTCTGGCCGCACTCTTGCTGCCGCTGCTGGATCGTGGTCTTCATACCTATACTTTCACCGACGTTTCCGCCGGTTTCTTCCCTAGCGCCAACCAGAAACTCGCCGCCTTCCCCGAGGTGGAATACAAAGTGCTGGATCTGGAAAAATCACCGGTCGAACAGGGCTTCGAGCCTGATGCTTATGATTTCATTGTGGGTACCAACGTGATTCACGCGGTGGCCGACGTGCGCGCCACTTTGAAAAACCTGCACGAGCTGCTCGTTCCCAGCGGAACCCTTATGTTCATGGATGTGGCGACGCCGCAGTTGTGGACGGAATCTGTCTTCGGCCTGACCAGTGGCTGGTGGCATCTGACGGATCGTGATTTGCGCCCTGAGCAGCCACTGCTCCAGCGCTCGGAATGGGAATCCGCCCTCAAGCAGAGCGGGTTCGCGGAAACAACTTCACTCCCCGGATTGAACGGACCCGAAGGCGAAGGTCAGGTCGGTATTCTCGCCAGAAAAGCTGCTGCAGTAACTTCCGATGAATCAGATTCTCCTGTGATCGAAACGCCCGCCGAGAAATCGTGGGTCGTGTTTGCGGACGAGACTGGCTTGGGACAAACCCTGGCCAAGCAATTGACCGCAGCCGGCGCCCGCTGCCGCATCGTTCAGCGCGGACAAAAATATGCAGCCAAGGGGGACACCTTCACCCTTCGCGATCAAGAGCCCGCAGACTGGAAGCAGCTTGCCGACTCCCTGCTCGATGACGCGCCGCCTGAGCGTCTGGTCTATCTGTGGACGCTCGATGAGAGCACGGGAATGAAATCCACGGACGCGCTCATGGGCATCGATGCCTTGCTGCATCTGACGCACGCTTTGGAGGCGACGATGCCGGTGGCCAAGCTCCGCATCGACCTCATCACTCGTGGCGCTCAAGCTGCCGGAAGAGACATGGGGGCCACGAACGTGGCGCAAGCACCCGCGATCGGCATCTTCCGGGTGATCCTCAGCGAACACACAAACTATTCCTGCCGCGGCATCGATCTGCCAGCAGAAGCATCCAAGTCGGATGCGGCCATGCTCTGGCACGAACTGCTCGGAGCTGATGGCGAACGTGAAGTCGCTCTCCGCGGCGAGGCGCGCTATGTGCAGCGACTTTCCCGCGGCCTGCCCACGCGCGAACAGAAGCTCGATGCCTCGGTGCCGCTGCGTCTCGAATCCCGCGAACGCGGTCTGCTTGACAGCCTTCGCTTTACGCCCTTCACCCTGCCTGCCTGTGCACCTGGCGAGGTGCTGATCAAGGTCAAGGCTGCGGGCATGAACTTCCGCGATGTGCTCAAGGCACTGGCGCTCTATCCGGCTGAAACGGCGGACGCGCGCGTCTTCGGCGACGAAGTGGCGGGCGAAGTGCTGGCCGTGGGCGAAGGCGTGACTCATCTCGCAGTCGGCGACCGGGCTTTCGGTCTGGCTGTGTTCGGCCTGGCCACGCATTCGATGGCGCGAGCCGCCGATGTGCGCCGCATGCCCAAAGGCTTGTCGTTTGAAGAAGCCGCGACCATTCCTGTCGTCTTCATGACGGCCTGGTATGCGTTGAAGAAAATCGCCCGGATGAAAGCTGGCGAAATGATTCTCGTTCATGCGGGCGCAGGCGGCGTGGGGATGGCGGCGATTCAGATCGCCCATCACCTCGGCGCGGAAGTCATCGCCTCCGCCGGCAGTCCGACCAAGCGCGCCCTTCTGAAAACAATGGGCGTCAAACACGTGATCGATTCTCGCAAGGGCGACTTCGCGGAGTCCGTCATGGAATTGACCAACGGCCGGGGCGTGGATGTGGTTCTCAACGCGCTGGCTTCCGAGGCGATTCCCATGGGTCTCTCGTGTCTCGCGGAGTCCGGTCGTTTCCTCGAGATCGGCAAACGCGACATCTATCAAAACTCGCGCATTCCTCTCTGGTCGTTGCGGCGCAACTCCTCCTTCCACGTCATCGCGATGGACGCGGTGTTCGCCGGCGACGAGGAGCAAACTCGCGCACTCATGGCAGAGATCACCGGCATGGTTGAGAAAGGCGCGCTCACCGCGCTGCCGTTCCGCTCCTTCCCGGCCAGCCGCATCGATGCTGCCTTCCGGCTCATGGCCGGTGGCAAGCACACGGGCAAGGTCATCGTCGGATTTGCTGACGCGTTTGTCTCCCGTAAAGGCGAACCACCGCTGCCGCCCTTCGCCGTCAAACCCGATGGCGCTTATCTCATCACTGGCGGCCTGGGTGGTTTTGGCAGAGTGCTCTCGGAATGGCTCGTCGAATGCGGCGCGCGCCATCTGGTGCTGGCCAGCCGCAGCGGAGCTTCAACTCCCGAGGCTGAAGCCTTCCTGGAAAAACTCCACAACCGCGGCATCGAAACCAAGGTGATCAAAGCCGACAGCAGTTCGCCGGAAGATGTAAAACGTCTCGTCAAAGAGGCTGGCTCGGCTTCCGTTCCGCTCAAAGGTGTCTTCCATCTGGCCATGGTCATTGATGACGCTCCGCTGTCAGCACTCACCGCCGAGCGACTCCGGGTCGTCATGGCGCCGAAGGCTCATGGTGCCTGGCTGTTGCACGAGAATACCAAGAACCTGGCGCTCGACTGCTTCGTGATGTTCTCATCTGTTTCCAGCATCTTTGGCAATCCGGCACAAGGCAACTATGCCGCAGCCAACGCCTTCCTTGATTCACTTTCGCACCATCGCCGCGCGCTGGGACTTCCCGCGCTCGCGATCAACTGGGGCGTTCTCGGCGGCCAGGGTTATGTGGCGCGCAACGAGCGAGTCGCCGAATTCCTTGCGCGTCAGGGGACCGCTGCTCTCACTCCCAATGAAGTGACCACGCTGATGGAATCCTTTCTCGCAGCGCACTCCACCCAGGTGGCTGCCATCCGTGTGGACTGGGCCAAATGGCGGCAGTCATTCCGCGGCATGCAGGAGAATCCCCTGGTGGAACGCATCTTCGCTTCGGGCGTCGAAATCCAGGAGAACAGCAGCGGCAGCAGCGACTGGCGCGGTAAGATCGCCGCAGCTTCAGCAGACGAGCGCGATGGCGTCGTCGGTCAAGCGGTGCGCGATGTCGTGGGCTCGGTGCTTCGAGTGAAGCCCGACAGCCTGCGTGATGACCAGCCCCTGACAGATTTGGGCCTGGATTCACTCATGGGTGTTGAAATCGAGAACCTCATTGAAAGTTCCATCGGAGTGGCTCTGCCGCCGACGAGCCTGATGCGGGCACGCACCATTGGACAGATCGCCGGTTTGATCTCCGAACATCTGGGCGGAGTCGAAGGCGCTGCGGCCGCCAAGGTGGCCGCGCCGGTGGTGGCAACACCCGCCGCCGAAGTGGATGTGGATTCACTTTCGGATGAGGACATCAATCGCTTGATGGGAGTCGATCCGGAACCAGAACGCGATGTAGTGATCCCCGCAGGTCGAGCCTGATAATTGCTGATGGAGCCAGACAATCGGTCCCGCTTGAAACAATGGCTGGAGAGCGGGGAAGCCCGCTTGCAGCCGCTGACTTTTCCCCAGCGTGAACTGTGGGAGACATCACCGGTGCCGGTGGCGGATCCCGCCAATCACATCTGCGGTTTCATTGAGATCAAAGGGGCCATCACATTCATGGAAGCCCAGGCCGCCATCACGCGGGTGATCGAGCGGCAGGAGGGCATGAGGATTTCTTTTCTGCCGGGCAAAGACCGCCCCTTGCAGATGATCCGATCCACGGGTTCATCCCTGCTGCAATATCGCGAGCTTTCATCAGCCGAGACCAAGCCAGAAGCGTTCGAGGAACTGATGAAGGAAACTTATCGCGTGCCTTTTGATTTGATGCAGGGGCCGCTCCATCGGGTGGACATGCTGCGCCGGGGCGCGAACGATCACGTTCTGGCGTTCTCCATTCATCATTCCATCGCCGACGGCTGGTCGCTGGGCGTCTTTGTGCAGGATTTGTGCACTGCCTATGTGATGGGATTGAAAGGCATCCGCAAAGCTGTCGCCGTGGGATTGATGGGCATGCAAAATTCGCTGCCGCCCGTGCCGCAGACTTACACCGAGTGGGCTGCCGCCGAGCGGGCCTTCTGGCAGCCCGCCGAGCTGAGCCGGCGCGCAGATTTCTGGAAATCTCAGCTCCAAGGTTCAAGCCGTCTCTGGAGCGGCACCCGGGGAACGGGACCGGAGGCCGGTCCACTCAAGCGATGGGCTTCCGCAGTGCCAGCTGATTTAACACGCGGTGTTCGTGAACTGGTCGTTCGCACGAGCGCCACGCTTTTCAGCACGCTATTGGCTGCGTTCCAAGTTACTCTGTTAAAATGGACGGGGAAAAATGACATTCTCGTGGGCACACCGGTCGCCAATCGCAACAAGGAATCCACTCGTCAGACGATGGGATATTTCGCGGGCGTGGTGCCACTGCGCGGCCAGATTGATCCAGCCCAATCCTTCACGAATCACCTTCGCACCATGCATGAGTCTGCGATCGATTCTTTTGCCAACGCCATGCCCTTTGCCGAGCTGGCCAGCGCCCTTGGCGAATCTCGCACGACTGGGGAACATTCGGTTTTTGATGTGCGCTTTGCCCTGCAGAATCATCCTGTTCCAGATATCGTGCTGCCGCGTATTTCGACCAAGCTGCGCATGCGTTCCACCGGCACACCGCGTTTTGATCTTGGGTGCGAGATCACTGAAATCGGTTCCGAGTTAGAAGTTGTCTGGCTGTTTCAGCCTGCTATGTTCGCCGAGCCTGACATCGGCGATCTCAATACTTTGTTTTTGAAGGTGGTGGCCAATGTTTGCCGAAGTCCGAATAGCCGGATGGACGCCTAAACTCTGTGAACCTCATGAGCCAGCACCCCACATCGCAAAACGTGATCGAGACACCCAATGATGAACACGGTCATACGCACTGGGTGCACCGGGCAGCATTTTCACTGATCGCAGCCGGACTGGTTGCCTCTCAGGTCGCGACTGGCTTTGCCGTTTATCATCAATGGTACTGGCTGGCGGTGCCGATGGTGGTGCTCGCCAGTCATTTCATGCACGGTGCGCTCATCGGATTTCATGAAGCTTCCCACGGGTCGCTGCGAAAGAATCGATTTTTGAATGATCTCGATGGCGTCCTGGCCGGAGTGCTCAGTTTTATGAGCTTCACACTCTACCGCGCGGCTCATCAAACCCATCACTCCCATCTGGCCACGGAACGTGACGTGGAACTCTGGCCCTTTGTGAAAGTGAACTCCCCGCGCTGGTTCCGGCGACTGGTGGCTTTCATTGAGCTCAACTTGGGCGTGGCTTTTACGCCCTTCCTCTTTGCGAAAGTTTTTTTACAGAAGGACACGCCCATCCGGAGCCGGAAAGTACGGCGGCGTGTCTGGGCGGAGTTTGCCCTGATCGGATTCTTCTGGACTCTGGTGCTTTCAGCCGTCGCGTATTGGCAGGTCTGGACGTATTTCCTCTGGACTTTCCTGGTCCCGGGAATCATCGCGGGCAATCTGCAAAGCTGGCGCAAATACATCGAGCACGTCGGCCTGAGCGGCCACACCGCCCGCAGCGCCACCCGCAGCATCGTAGCCAACACCTGGTCTGGGCGTCTTCTCTCGCTCACCCTGCTGCATGAGCCTTTCCATGGCGTGCATCATTTGCGCGTCGGTCTGCCGCATACGGAACTTCCGAAACATGCCGCGCTGCTGGAGCCGGTCACGGAGGGCGAGGTGGCTCCCTTTCCCAACTACCGGACCGCATTCATGGATTTGTTGCGCAATCTCTCGGATCCCCGCTCTGGCAGTCATTGGCCGGATCGGAAAACAGAAACAATCCACTAGAGCAAGGGAACAACCCGGTGTAATTAGCGCGTCATGGTTGAGACTGCTAAGACAAGTTCCGGCGACATTGTGTATGAAGCGGCTGGATTGAAAAAAGAATTCGACGGCGGCAAAGTGGCCGCGTTGCGCGGAGTTGATCTGCAAATCAGACAAGGTGAATTCGTCGCCATCATCGGTCCCAGTGGCTGCGGCAAAAGCACATTGCTGGCTTCGCTGGGATCTCTCGACCGGCCCAGCGCAGGCACCCTGACCTATCGCGGCAACTCCATTCCAGACATGCCGGATCCCGCGGCTTACAGGGCTCACGAGATCGGGTTCATCTTTCAGTCCTTTCACTTGCTGCCGACATTCACCGTGGCGGAGAACGTCCAGATCCCGATGTTTGAAGGAAACAAGTCGCGGTCGCAGCGGAAGGAACGCGCGGTTCAATTGCTGAAATCAGTCGGCCTCGACCACCGGCTTGGTCATTTCCCATCCGAGCTTTCCGGAGGAGAACGCCAGCGCGTAGCCATCGCCCGCAGCCTGGCCAACGGACCTTCCGTCCTGTTGGCGGATGAACCCACGGGCAACCTCGACAGCGACAGCGCCCAGCAAATCATGGAACTCATCCTCCAGCTCCATCGCGATCTGGGCATGACCCTGGTCCTGGTCACCCATGATCTGACCATCGCCGAACGCGCCTCGCGAATCATCGCCATGAGGGACGGGCGCGTTATCTCTGATCAAGCTGCAGACACTCCAACCACCGCGCTTCAATGACTTTTTTCACCATCATCCTGCGCAGCCTGATCCGCCGTCCCGTCCGCACGGGACTGACGCTGGTCGGCATCTCCATCGGCATCGCCGCCGTCGTGGCCCTGGTTGGCATGGCCTGGGGTTATGAAAAGAGCATTGAAAAGCAGCTGGATGTCATCGGCGTTGACCTGCTCGTCAGCAACATGAGCGCAGGCATCATGCCCAAGGTTTTCGACGCTTCTCTGCAGGAGCCAATCTCGAAGCTGCCGCATGTTGCTGAAACCACTTCCGTTTTGATGCAATTGCTCAGCGTCGAAGATGCACCGATGATGATGGTGTCAGGCCGGGAATGGGACGGATTCACCTGGAACAAGCTCGAGGTTGTGGAGGGACGGATGCCCAAGAACGCCGATGAACCCGCTGTCGTCCTCGGACGGCTCGCGGCGGAAGTGCTCAAGAAAAAAGTGGGGGACACGGTGCAGCTGGAAACTTCTGAACTGCCCGTGGTCGGTATCGTCGATGGCAAAGCCGTGGTGGAAAACGGCGCGATTATCCTCTCGCTCTCCGTCATGCAGAAGGCGACTGCGAATGAGGGAAAGATCAACTTCGTCGATATCCGCCTCGCGCCTGGCACTTCCAAGCAGGCCATCAGCGAGCTGAGTGAAAAAATCAGGGTCATTTTTCCCGAAGGCCGCGCGAGGGCTGCGAATGAAGTGGTCAGCGCCAACCAGGGATTTCGCATCGCCCGGGCCATGAGCTGGAGCACGTCTCTGCTGGCCATCGTGGTTGGCGTGCTGGGCGTGATGAACACGATGCTGATGACTGTATTCGAACGCACCCATGAAATCGGCATCCTCCTCGCCGTCGGCTGGAGGCGTCAGCGCGTCCTTTTGATGGTGCTCTGCGAGTCCGCTCTCCTGGGACTGCTCGGCGGCATCACGGGCGTCACCTTGGGAGCCATCGGCTTGAAAATTTTGGAACACACTCCGGCCATTCGCGGCCTTCTCGAACCCGATCTCAGCGCCAAACTCCTGCTCATCTCCGTGGCCATCGCCGTGGTCGTCGGTGTCATCAGCGGCTTGTATCCCGCGTGGCGCAGTTCACGGCTTTCGCCCAGCATCGCGCTTCAAAGTTAGTTTGATTCCAGCTTTATTCTTCCCATGAAAACAATCCTTGTCCAGTCTTGCCCCGCGCTCCTGCGGGCCGCCCTCCTTGGTGTCACGATCTTGCTTTCACAAGCGAGCGCGGAGGATGCCACCCCCGTCACCGCCCGGGATCTCGCCGCCCGTCTCAGCACCAACGTGCAGGACGGGACTTCCTCCGTTCGCGTGAAGATGGATATCCGCCCAACGGCCGACAGCCCCAAGACCGTGCTCCAGTTGCAAATCAAGGCGCGGCGCACCAAGGCGGCCACCGAAGTCGTTTACCAGGTGCTCTGGCCCAAGGAACGCAAAGGCGAGTCAATTCTCCTGCGCCGAACGGGCGATCGCGCGCCCAGCGGCAGTTTGTTTGTTCCACCGGATTCCATGCGGCCCATCGCATCTTCGCAATTGAAGGACGCAGTGTTCGGCGGCGACCTGGCTTATGCGGATCTCATCGAAAACTTTTTCTCCTGGGAAAATCAGTCCATCGCCGGCACCGAAACTGTGGACCGTGTTTTCTGCCAGATTCTGGATTCCAAACCCGGCTCTGGCGACCGCTCCATCTACGGCCGCGTGCGCAGCTGGATCGATGTCAAACGTCTCGTCCCGCTCCGGGTGGAAAAATATTCCGAGTCCGGCCAGTTGATCCGGCGCATCGACACCACCCGCGTGGCCGAGGATGACAACGACCGCAAAGTTGCCGCCAGTCTCATGGTGCGACGCGCGGGACAAGATTCCATCACGGATATCGAAGGCTCGAAAAGCCGGCATGATGTGACGCTCCCTGACGGCGAGTTCACACCCGAGGGGATTCGCACGCTTTCAGCCCAGGCTTCCAATCCTAAATAGCCCCCGTCTGCGCGCCTCAATTCATGAGGTTCCAGCGCAGCCTGGTTCTTGAATCATGCAAAACCTCAAGCCCATGGATGCGGTCGCCGCATTGTACTCCCAAGACGACTCCAAGGTCTCGGCGGCGATCATGGCCAGCCTGAGCCAGGCGATCTTCCACGAAGGCGAGATCAAGCCCGCCGGACGGCTCAAGCAAGTCCTGGCCAGAATCTCCCACCGGGTTTTGGAAATGACCACCCGGACTTCGCACCATCACGATGAAGAGGGACGCAAGGCCACCATTTTCAGCAACAAGCTGCTGGAGCGGTCGGGACATCCTTACGCGAAATCACTGCTCACCTCTTCGGCATCCGAACTCGTGACCCTCGTCGAGGGCGGAGATCCCATGAACGGTCACTACATGATGCTCGCTCCTGAAATCAAAAATAACTGCGGCTTGTGGGACAAGCTGTTTTTTGACTCGGTCCAGAGCAGGGACGTGCAAGCCAGAATCATCTGGGAAACACGGGCTTGTTATGAGTCGGCAAAAATCTGGCTCGAGCGCAATGAACCCGTTCGATTGAAAGCTGTGGCGGCCGGCACCGGCCTGAGCCTGATGCTGGTTTATGACCGGCTGATTCGCGATGGCTTCAATCCGGAGCTGATCACCGCCCGGATCACCGACCGGGACCAAGCGAACATCGACAAGGCCAACCGCCTGCTGGATACGCTGGCCGCGACGAAGGATCAGAAACTGGGATTCGACTGGAAGTGCGGCATCACCGCAGCGGCAGAGGATATTTTTGCCGGAGTGAGTCCGGAAGACACTGCAGCTCACGATCGCTACGATATAATCACCGCCATCGGCATCTTGGAATATTTTAAGGGCAGTTCCTACACCACCTCCGAGCAGCGGCTCAGGCTCGAATCACCGGTGGAATCCGCAACAGCGCATGACCTGGTCCGGCGGCTGACAGCGATGACAACGGATCGCGCCCGGTTAATTCTTAACACCTACAAGGATCATGCCAGCACGCGGATATTGGAATTGTTTGGCAAGCGCTTCGACTACCGCAGGCGGGAAGACATGCACCAGCTCATGCAGTCCGTGAATTTTCGTCCGGCACGCCTCATGGGTTCCGGCCACATCTACGATGTCGAAGCCTACGAGAAGCATCCATGAATTTATAAAAGGAGCGCGGGCATCTTGCCCGTGTCATCCCAGTCAAACAGAGTGGAGCAGGGCTGCAGCCTGCGCATCCCGTGTCATGCCAATTACCGTTTAAAATCAGCGTTACTGTGAACGGATGAAGGTGGTGGCGGATGTCCCATACGCCTTCTGTTTTGAACCATTTCTTGGAGGGGCATGGATGCC
>VFKE01000072.1 GCA_009885695.1 Verrucomicrobiota bacterium
ACGTCAAGCGAGGCAATGGGCTTGGCACCCTTGCCCGCGCCGAGGATGTCGCGGATCACGCCGCCGAGACCCGTGTTCGCGCCCGCGTAGGGTTCGATGGCACTGGGATGATTGTGCGTCTCCGCCTTGAGGCAAACCGCGAGAGTGTCATCCAGCTTGACGAAACCCGCGTTGTCGGTAAACGCGCTAAGCACGAAGCCCGGCTTCTTCGCGATGATCCGCTCGGTGACCGCCTTGATGTAGGTCTTGAACAAGCCATCGACGATCTCGGTTTTTCCGTCCAGCGTGTGCTCGATCAGTGCTCCAAAAATGCGGTGCTTGCAATGCTCACTCCAGGTTTGAGCGATGACTTCGAGCTCGACATCCGTCGGTTCGCGCTTCTCCTCTGCGAAGATTTTCTGCACCGCGAGCATGTCTTCCATCGAGAGGGACAGCTTCATGCGCTGGCTCAGCCCAAGGAGTTCATGGCCAGACAAGGCGGCGATGGGAATGTGACGGAAGATGGGTTTTTGATTCGAAGTGTCAGACATTGGAGGATAGCAAAGACGTCAGATGGCGACGAGAAGAACGTAGCACAGGCATCATGCCTGTGTGTGCTTTGGGCTTCCAGCCTGAAGTCATAACAATTGCGGGCATTATGCCCACAACACACACAGGCTGGAAGCCTATGTTACCCATGGATTACCTCCGAATTCTGGATCGCAGGATTGACAATATCCTTCACAAACAAGTCTGCGTCCGCACCTTCGCCGAAGACATAGATGCGCGTCTTCAGCGTGAGCTTGTTCAAATTGAAGGCGGGCGCTTTCAGTGTGCGGTAGTAGCAGAGAATCGCTTCCTTTTCCAAATCGAGTGCGCCGCCCTTCATGCCGTAGTCGAGAATGAAGGCAGAACCATCCCAGAGCGGCTTCGCGTCTTGATGGGCTGTCTGGCTGATACGGTCCACGAGCACCTCATGCACGAAGGCGTCGAATGCCTTGGCATCGCCCTCGTAGTCGAAGATGTAGCGCATGGTCTTCCGGAAACGCAGCGGCTTGGCCGGCGGCTCGTAAAGGAGCGACTGGGCGTCGCCCTCAGTGTCAAACTTGTTGGTGATCTCGTAGGTGGTAGTCAAGGAAGTCAGCTAAAAATGGATGCCTCAGACATGCCGCGCTATGGGGAAATGGCAAGCCGGAGCATCAAGAAACGGCATTCGCCTTCGCATATTCCGCGAAGAGCCCGCACCTCTTATAGAACTCCACTTCCGCAGCACCGACTTCGGCGAGGCCAGATTTCACTTTGTCGGAGGGAGTTTCACCAAGCACGTGCTGGCGGATGAGGTCCATCTTCTTCGCCTGAAGTGCGAGGAAGTCGTCAGCGACGATGGGCGTATTTGGCCATTTGCCGGCAGCCTGGCCTTCTTTGAGGAGTTGCTTGAAGGGCGTGCCGGTCTTCTGCGCTTCTTTCTTTGCGTCGTTCACACCCGCGAACCAGTCGGCATGAACGATTTTGTAATAGTCGCGCATGGCCTGCTTGTTGTAGTGCAGCACGATTTTATTGCCGTCGGTTTCGAGGAAGCTGGTGGCGCGGAAGCTGTCTGTGTCGATCGTGTCTACGTAGAAAAATTCGCCATTGTTTACGGCGAACTCCCATTTGATATCCCAGAGCAGCAGACCGATCTCGTCGAGTAACTGCCGCACGGCCCAGGCACCGAGAATGCTCATCTTCACGGTGCTGATGAAAGCCTCGCCCTCCAGTCCGCTCATGAGCAGCGCTTCCTGTTTGCTCACGTTGCGGTCTTCCGGCTCGTGCTTGCTGGTGAGATCGAAAATGGGACGCGGCAGAAATTGCCAGGCTTGCATCGGCTGCGTGAGGCCGAGCTCGGCTTCGTAGGCTTTTTTGCCGGAGTCGGTCAGGCTGCCGTATTTCTTCAGCACGGACGATCCGCCGGTGATGCCGAAGCGCACGATGTATTCCAGCGGGATCACATAAGTCGCCGCCTGCGGGAACATCGCATAGTCATAGGCGAAGCCGCCGAGGAACTGCTTCTGCACCGGCTTCATCACGGGGAAACGACGCACGACATTGAACGTGCTCGGGTGCGCCGGCGTGCCGCTAGTGCAAATCTCTCCGCTCAGCGCATCGAGCATTCCGATGTGGTGCGTCTTCGCGCCTTCGCAGAGCATGGTTTCCAAAACGCCGCGCTGGAGGTCTTTGAGAAATTCGCCGACACGGGTGTCGGTGCTCCCGGCTTGTGCCGCAACAATGGCATCGCGCACCTTGGCCCACGTCTCCGGCTTGCCCATGCGCGTGTACAATGCGTGGCGGAAAGTCGCACGACTCACATCGCTACCGGGGATGTCGAAGATGCTGCCGACGTCGAACACGCTGCCCGCGTTCGTTGTTTCGCAGACCATCAGGTCCTCGCGCCCCGGCACGGCGTAAAGGTGCTGCACGGAGCCGACATAGATAGGTTGACCAAGTTCGTTCGGACGGACGGCAGGGAGAGTTTTCGTGAACATATTGTAGAGGTGAAAGAGCGCTTTCTCTGAAACAGAATATGGCGCTGCGCAAGGGGTTTTCGGTTTGTGTTCTAGGCCCTAAAAAGAATCTGCTCCAAAATCGAGTGAAAATTCGCACTGTAATTTCTGCAAGATCATCCGCCCGGGTTCGTTATTTACAGCATGAAAAACTTATCAAGTTGTCTCCTCATTTCGCTGCTATCGGCGAACACTTTCGCCCAAGCCGAAAAAGTCCGGAACGTGAGACCACCGCTCAAGTTGACAGAAGTGGCGGTGAAGCACGAGGAACGCATTTATAAGACGACACCACAGGGAAAACTGAATCTGCATTTTTCGCTCCCAGTGGACTGGAAGCCATCGGACAAGCGCCCGGTCATTGTGTTCTTCTTCGGTGGTGGATGGAAAAATGGCAGCTACACGCAGTTCGTCGCGCAGAGCGACTACTTCGCATCGCGCGGCATGGTGGCCGCGAGCGCAGACTACCGCATCGAGTCCATTCATCACACGAAGCCCGACAAGTGCGTGGAGGACGCGAAGAGTGCCGTGCGCTGGCTGCGGCAACACGCGAGTGAACTGGGCATCGATGCCGACAAAGTTGTCGCCTCCGGTGGTTCCGCGGGCGGACACCTTGCGGCCTGCACAGCCTTAATCGATGCCTTCGATGCGGAGACAGACGACAAAAGTATCTCCGCCAAACCGAACGCCATGGTTCTCTTCAATCCAGCGCTGAACATTGATGAAATCGCCGAGGCGAGGAATCTGGTCGGTGACGACTTGGTAATAGCCCGAGCCATAACACCCACCCGCTTTATCAATGCGAACACTCCGCCTGCAATCATTTTTTTCGGTACCACGGACAAGCTGAAGGAGGGTGCCGACCAGTATCTCGCCAAGGCCAAACCGCTCAACCTGCGAGCGGAGCTCTGGACTGCCGCAGATCAGTCGCACGGATTTTTCAACAGCGCTCCGTGGACTCAAGTCACGACTAGAAAAGCCGATGAGTTCCTGATGTCACTCGGTTATCTTAAGAGTGAGCCAACGGTGAAGGTGGCTGCTGATGCCCCCGCGTTGATGCAGAAATAGATTGTGGTGCGATTTCTTGCTGTCGTTCGCACGTGCGGCACGTTCCGCTTGCTGAATGCCGCGAACTGAGCTTTGAGCATCGTGACGATGCCGCTGATCCACTCCCTCTATCCCCTGCTCCGCCCCTTGCTCTTCAAGCTGGATGCGGAAACGGCGCATGAGTGGACGGTGAAGATGATGAAGTTCGCGCACGGACTCGGACTGCTGAAATCCGAAATCCGAAATCCGAAATCCGAAATCACAGTGATGGAATTGAAGTTTCCGAACTGCGTCGGTCTCGCTGCCGGCATGGACAAGTCCGCGTCCGCCGTGGATGCCTGGCTAGCCTGTGGGTTCGGCCACGTGGAGGTCGGCACGCTGACTCCCCGGCCGCAGCATGGAAATCCCAAACCGCGCCTGTTCCGCCTCATCAAGAATGACGCGATCATCAATCGCATGGGTTTCAATAATCCAGGGATCAGTGCCGCGGTCGCGCAACTGGAGAAGCGCAGCAGCCAAGGCATCGTGGGAGTGAACATCGGCAAGAACTTTGACACCCCGAACGAGAACGCTGCTGACGACTACCTGAAATGTCTCCGTGCCGCTTATCGCGTGGCTGACTACATCGCAGTGAACATCTCGTCGCCAAATACGAAAGGCCTGCGTGATTTGCAAGCCGAGGAGCCAGTGCGGCGCTTGGTGAGCGCACTAAAGGAAGAACAGGCCAAACTCTCAGCACAGCATGGAACGATCGTGCCACTGGTCGTCAAGATCGCTCCCGACCTGGACACCACCCAAATCGAAATGCTGGCCCGGGTGTTTTCCGAAATGCAACTGGACGGCCTGATCGCCACCAACACCACCCTCTCGCGAACCTCTGTGGAGCAACACCCGTTCGCGAAAGAAGCAGGCGGATTGAGCGGCGCGCCGCTAAACCAGCGCTCAACGGAAGTGATCGCCGCCTTTCGTCAGTTGCTTCCGAAGACGATACCGATCATCGGTGTCGGCGGCATCATGAGTGCAGCAGATGCGCAGGTAAAAATGAATGCCGGTGCCTCCCTTGTCCAAGTTTACACCGGCTTGGTGTATCGTGGTCCAGGCTTGATTTCCGAGATTGCCAAACTCCCCTCATCCTGACAGACTCATCCTTCATCCTTCATCCTTCATCCTTCATCCTTCATCCTTCATCCTTCATCGTCATGTCCTCACTCCCCAAAGTCGCCGCCCGTGAACCCGTAGGAATCGAACTCGAAGCCGGAGACCACTGGTGGTGCGCCTGCGGCCTTTCCGCTCATCAACCGATGTGCGACGGTTCGCACAAGGGTACAGGCCTCGGCCCGCAAAAGATCACCTTGACCGAGAAGAAAAAAGTCTGGCTCTGCCAGTGCAAGCACTCGAAGAATGGTGCCTTCTGCGATGGCTCGCACAAGACCCTGCCGGCATAGTCGCCTGCTAAGATGAATATTTACCGCGCTGGCATTTCCAACGCGGGTCTGATTCGTCTTTCTACGGGACACTACACCAGCTCAAATATTACCTCGATCTCGACGGCGATATTACCCGGCAATGGCCCCATCCCCACGGCGCTGCGGGCACCGATGCCGTGGTCTGCACCAAACACCTGAGCGAAAAGTTCACTGTAGCCGTTGATAACCTTGGGGTGATCGTAAAAATCGGGTGCGGAATTCACCATGCCCAGCGATTTCACCACACGCTTGATCCTGTCCAGACTGCCGAGTTCATTTTTGCAGGTGGCGAGAATCGCGAGTCCGCAGGCCCGTGCGGCGGCCTGGCCTTGGGCAAGAGTCAAATCGGACCCGACCCGTCCCTTGCTCATGGTGCCATCAGCAAGATAGGGTCCGTGTCCCGAGACATAGGCCATAGTTCCCACGATAACGACGGGCTTGTAGATGCCCCCCTTGGGCGGTGCGGGAGGAAGTTCGATGCCGAGTTCTTTGATGCGTGCTTCAATGCTCATCCGTATTCATGGATCGTGTTACACGGAAATCAAGAAAACCCGCCCAGAGCCGATGAGCACACCCGGCAAAATATTCAAGCACTGCACCAGCACGCGCCCCACTGACCTGCTGACATACTGACATACTGACCCCCGTCCCTAAGGCCTGACACCTTCGATTAGGGGCTTCGCGGGATCGGGTTCGAACTCGAGCAGCTTCTGATGGGCGTTCAATGCCTTGCGCGCCTGATTGAAAAACTCGGTGAGATCAGGCGTGTTCGACTGCTTTTCCTGGATGACATCACTGAGCTTGGCGATGGTCTTGTCCATTTCCAGATTTACCCCGGCCATGCGCTTTTGCGCAGCCTCGTAAGCTTCTGAGAACCTGCTCTGGGCATCTTGAAAACCGCGGCGCTCGCCTTCGGTCCGGTAGAACTCACGCTCTTTCTCGCGAAAATCATGACTGAACATCCGCTTCCAAAAGGAGTTGCGCATGTTGGGCGTCTCGACATGGGTGCTGGCTCGCTTCTGCAGGTAGGCTTCGAGTTCACCAAACTCCTCGAATGGTTTGGCATACTGCCTCTGCAAATAGGTCAGTCCAGTGGCAATGACAGCCAGCTTTTCGGCCTCAGTTTTGGAAATGTCCGCGCCACCCTTTATTTTTTGCTCGATGAGATTGATGTATTCCAGCGCTTTCTTGTCGCCGTCCAGAATGCCGCTGAACTGCTCGTAGGCTTGCGCAAGCTTTACTCGCTCCTTTTTCCGCAACTCATCGATCTTCACCTCGTATTCCGCATTGAGTTTCTGCAGGTCCTCCTGATGTTTGGCATCTTCGGCATTACGCGCCTCTTCATGTTCCTTGTCTCTTAGGGCCAGGGCCACAGCCTTCGATGTCTCAGCTTTCCGAAGATCCTGCTCCATGAGCCCCTGCTTGTCATTCAACTTCCAAACCCACGCCCCCATGCCGCCAAGGGTGAGAAACAATAACGCATAGAGTGCCCGGGCTTGATTCATCATCATAAGATACGCTCCATTCTTTGATGTGGGACAATCCGCAAGACAAAATGTTGCCAGATGCCAGTATTCATTTGGAAATTCGCAAGCAGTGCGCCATCATCCCCGTCATGATGCGCACTCCCATCATTTCCCGCCGTCGATTTCTGAAAACCGGGGCCACGGCCGCCTTGTCGTTCGGCTTCCCCACCATCGTGCCGTCCAGCGTCTTCGGCCAGAACGCCCCGAGCAATCGCATCACGCTCGGCGTAGTGGGCTGGGGCATGCAGGGGCCGGCCAACACCGGCTCTTTCCTTGCCGAGACTGACTGCCAGGTGGTCGCCGCCTGCGATCTCGACAAGAACCACCTCGCCGCCGCCCTCGCTAAAATCAACGGACACTACCAGAACAACGATTGCAAAGCTTACAGCGACTACCGCGAAATGATGGCACGCAAGGACATCGACGCCGTGATGCTCGCCGTGCCGGACAACTGGCACGCGCTGGTTTCCATCGAAGCGCTGAAGAATGGCAAAGACGTTTACGGCGAGAAGCCCCTCGCCCGCACCATCATCGAGCAGCAGGCCATTGTGAAGGCGGTGCAGAAATACAACCGCATCTGGCAGACCGGAAGCTGGCAGCGCAGCGTGGATCAGTTCCGCAT
>VFKE01000170.1 GCA_009885695.1 Verrucomicrobiota bacterium
CCCTCGCCCGCACCATCATCGAGCAGCAGGCCATTGTGAAGGCGGTGCAGAAATACAACCGCATCTGGCAGACCGGAAGCTGGCAGCGCAGCGTGGATCAGTTCCGCATTGCAGCCGAGATCGTGCGCAACGGCCTGATCGGGCAGATCAAGGAAGTGCATGTGGGACTGCCCGCAGGACACCATGACTTTGCCGGCACCCGGAAAAAAACACAAGTCACCGCGCCTCCTGCCGATCTGGATTATGAAACCTGGATCGGACCGGCGACCATGCAGGACTACATCGAAGCCCGAGTGCACATGAACTGGCGCTGGGACTACAACATCGGCGGCGGCAACCTTCTCGACTGGATCGGCCATCACTGCGACATCGCCCATTGGGGCATGGACTCCGACAATGGCGGGCCGGGTGAGATCAAACCCATCCAGGCCGACTTCCCGCCGCGCACCGATGTCTGGAACACCGCGACCAAATATCGCGCTGAACTCACCTACCCCAACGGCATCACCATGACCATCGCCGGCGGTCATCCCGACATCAAAGGCGGCACCAAGTGGATCGGCACCGACGGCTGGGTCTGGGTGGAACGCGGCGGCTATGACTGCTCCAAACCGGAATTGAAAGAGGCAATCAAAACCCGTCGTGGCGACAAAGTAGTGGAAACCTTCCGTGCGCCAAAACTCGGAGATGACGTCATCAAAACGCGTCTCTACGAAACCAAAGGGCATTGGCGCAATTTCCTCGACTGCATCAAGTCCCGCAAACCCACGCTCACTCCAGTGGAAACCGCGCATCACAGCACCATCCCCGGGCATTTGTCGCTCATTTCTCTCATGCTCAATGAACCTTTGAAGTGGGATGTCGCCAAAGAGGAAATTATCGGCAACGAGAAAGCCTCAAAGCTGCTCGGTCGCGACTATCGCGGACCATGGAGGCTTACTTAATTCAATTGTAGCGAGGTATTGCCGTCTGCGGCATTGAGTGAAGGCGTAAGCCTTGCCCTGACAGCCAAAATTTTTTCATCTTCCAATTCTGTTCAAGGTGATACCAGTGCCGTGCGAACGGTTGCAACGGACACATTGTGATAGGGGCGACCAGCAGAATAACAGCCGCGCGCTTCACGTATGACTTGCGCCAGTGCTTCATTTCCGCCCGCCGTTGCCAGGTCCAGCGCCCGTTGCGAGGCTTTCAGCGCCTCCGCATACCGCCCGGCTTCGCCGTAGGCAGCCGCAAGTGTGTTTAGAATCACTGCGTTATCGCCCCCCGCCAGTTTGCTGGCACGATCAGCCAGTTCAACCGCCTTCACTCCATCCCGCACCAGCCCATCTCCTCGTGAAGCCAGAATCCATGCCAGATTATTGAGGGACGATATCTTGTTTGAGTCAATACTCAGCGCGCTTTGGTAATGGTTCATAGCCTCCTCGATCCAGCCCGCTTGAAGCAGCGCATCCCCCAGACTGGATTGGACTTCAGCGACACCGGGCTGCAATTCTGCGGCACTCCGGTAACTCGTCACCGCTTTCTCGATCAGTCCCTTCCGAAGATAGGCCGCCCCAAGATTTTGCCAGGCCTCGGCATGGCGAGGCATGAGTTCCACAGCCCTCTGAAAATGCTCAATCGCATCATCTGTCCGCCCCTCTTTGAAAAGTGCCATGCCCAGTTTGCTCTGCGTCTCCGCGTCAACGTCGGGTTGATTCAAAACACGTTGCGATGGGATCGCCGCCCCGTCTGCGGAGCCAGCCCGGGAATCACCCGTTCCGGTTGGGACCACGCCAAGCGTGTCTTTCCTGACAAATATTCGGATGCCGCCGATTTCGTGCGCGAGGTAATAGTTCTCATCCACATAACTCGCAAGCGCCGGAAAGGTTTCGTAGCCGAACATCCGGTGATCTGCGAAAATAAAAGAACCCGGTGCCACGGCATCGACGAACACGGGCGGCTTTGAGCGCTTAAAATCTTCCACATATAGATTCTGAAAATAATCAGGAACCAGTTCCCGCCAGCTCGATACCTGGCGCCCCTCGACTTTGGTGTTCCAGAGATATTCCAGGACCATGTCACTTGTCGCCCGATGCGTGCCGGTTTCGACATGAAATTCATGCATCCATCCCCAGAGGCCCAAAGGCTGGCCGGGGGAGGTATGCTGCAGAATCGCCTCAGCCACCGCACTGCGGGGAACTTTCACGAATTCCCCAACGTGACCTCGAAGTTCCAGCGGCTGTTTCGACATCAGGTAATCACTGCACTGGCCTGCCAGTGCGACGGTGCACCAGGCGGCCAAAACCAGTTGCGTGACCTCACGCGACCGGGGTTCCCCGGTTGATCCGCGCAGCGAAACACTGAACGTGGCGAATGCCCAGCCAGCGAGTGGCAGCACCATGAATAAAAAATAATGCGGGAAAGGCCGCCCCGGCGCCAGGGCGGTGAAAATGGAGACCGCCATGACCGCCGATGAAAAGATCAGCAAACGACGCTCGGCAGCGCTCAGGTTCCGCCATCGCCCGCTGACTGTGATCCAAACCAATCCCATCATACCCGCGACGGTCATTCCCAGAAAATAAGCGGAAAAATCCGGCATAAAGGCCCGAAGGCTTGGAACAGCGGCGAAGATCTGCGCCCACGACCCCCCATTTGCCGTGTAGCCAAGATTCATCACCACATAGGACTGCCAGAAATGCTCAAAGCAGCCGCTCACAACCGCCAGCAACACCATGATCACCGGGACAGTGCCCCCGCCCAGTGTCAACCACGCACATCGCTTTCCCCGTTGGTTCCATGATTCCTTCCGACCCAGGAGAAAAGCATAACAAAAAAATGCGATACAAAGGCCGAGCACGCTGGCCTGAAGCTTGGCAAACGGAAGCGCGCCCAATACGCAGCCAGCAAGGAAAGACAACTCAGACGTCCTCTTGACCGAATCAGACAGCCGAAGAGCAAGATACGAGGCGATCGCAAGCAGTAGCATCGGCAAATGCTCGCCGCTGTAATGAGTGAAATCTCCGTTGGTCGTCAGACCAAAAAACGTCGCAGGAGCCAGGGTTGCCAGTCGTGCAAAAGTTGAAGATGCGAATCTGCGGCAGGTGAGATGAAAGACCGCCAGACAACCGATGACGATGGACAACGCCATCATCCGTGAGGTGAGGAACGTGTCCGAAATGCCGAACAGACCCGGCAACATACGCGGGTAG
>VFKE01000184.1 GCA_009885695.1 Verrucomicrobiota bacterium
CGAGCCCATGAATCGGATCGCCGTGTAGTGCAGACCTTTTGAGCCTGATGTCGCAAAATCAAGCCTTCCAGCCCCATCGACCCCCTGAGTCCGCCAAGTCGCGCTAAGCGCCATTCGGGTCTGACCTTGAAATCGCAGTGAGTCCCGATTCTCTCAAGGCATTGACGCTTCCGTCGTTCTCTGGATAGTGCCCGCGTGTTTGTAGATCATATCAGAGTATTTGCCCGCGCCGGAAAAGGCGGGGATGGCATCGTGCATTTTCATCGTGGAAAATTCCGGCCCAAGGGCGGCCCGGACGGAGGCGACGGCGGCAAGGGAGGAGATGTGATCCTGGTGGTGGATAACAGCACCGACAGCCTGCGCGCATTTTTCTATAACAGCAGGCTGGCTGCGGAGAGTGGCACGGCCGGCCAGGGATCGCTCTGCTACGGCAAGGCTGGCAAGGACGGCATCTTCCGCGTTCCTGCGGGACTGGTTATCAGTCGCATGGTGGAGGATGAGGAAGGGGAGACGCGGCAGGAACATTTCGCCGACTTGACAGAGGTTGGACAAAAATTTGTGCTGTGCAAAGGTGGACGCGGCGGGAAGGGGAACGATCATTTTAAATCGCCTACGAATCAGGCTCCGCGCGAGTGCACCCCGGGCCTGCCGGGTGAAGAAGGACAATTCATGTTTGAACTGCGCAGCATCGCGGATGCCGGGCTGGTTGGTTTCCCGAATGCTGGCAAGTCCACGCTGCTCACTAAACTTTCCGCTGCGCGACCAAAGATCGCCAACTATCCATTCACCACGCTGCAACCGCACGTCGGCGTAGTTATCTTCGGGGAGAACAGTCGCGGCACCGTGGCGGACATCCCCGGCCTGATCGAGGGCGCGCACGCCAATGTGGGCCTGGGTCACGATTTCCTGCGCCACATCATGCGCTGCCGTTTGCTGCTTTTTGTGGTGGACGTCGCCGGTAGCGAGGCGCGTGATCCGGTTAAAGACATCGAAACTCTGCGCACGGAGATCAAACTTTATTCCGAGGAGTTGTCCAAGCGCCCGTGGTGCATCTTGGCCAACAAGATGGATCTTCCCGATGCGGAGGAAAATGTTTCGCGTCTGAAAGACCGCTTCAAGCGCGTCAAAATTTTACCAGTTTCCGCGAACGAAGGCACAGGCATGGACAAGCTTGTCGCCCATCTCGCCAAGGTGATCGCACACGACGTGGAGTGAGACATGCCGACTGTCGCAAGTTATTGCACGACGTTCCTGAAGCCGGAGATGCGACACATCTACCGGCAGATCACCGGTCTGCGGTGCTACGACACCTTCGTGATCTGCAAAGAGCGCCAGAGCGCGGAGATGTATCCCATGCCCGAAGGCGGGGTCGAGCTGGTGCCCGGAGTGCGGAGCAATTTCATCCGGCGATTCTGGCTGAAATACGTCCGGCGGGAAGCGCCCATCGTCTATCGCGGCGAATACGGTGTGCTCGCACGACTGCTGGAGCGACGGCACGCGGATCTAATGCACGTCTACTTCGGACACACCGGTGTGCATCTGCTGCCGTTCATCCAACGCTGGCCTCAACCGGTCGTGGTCTCGTTTCACGGCATGGACATCCAGACTCGCGCGCATGATTCGAATTATGAATCTAAGCTGCGCGACGTGCTCAAGGCCAGCACGCTGGTGCTGGCGCGATCGGATTCGCTGCTGGATCGATTGCGGGAACTGGGCTGTCCGGAAAACAAACTGCGCATGAATCGCACTGGCATCCCTCTGGATCAGTTTCCATTCGTGCAGCGCACTGCGCCCCCAGACTGTGCGTGGCATTTCGTGCAGGCTTGCCGTTTGATCGAGAAGAAGGGGATTGACGATGCGCTTCATGCGTTCGCGATGTTTAGCGCAAAGTTTCCGCTGGCGCACTATACGATCGCGGGAGACGGACCACTCCGATTGAAGCTGGAGAAGCTGCGCGATGAACTCGGTCTGCAAGACAAGGTAACTTTTGCCGGTTTTCTCAATGGTCCGGAGCTCTGTGAACTCTATCAGCGTTCGCATGTCTTCATGCATCCGAGCCGGATGACCGATGATCAAAATCAGGAAGGCGTGCCCAACTCCATGCTCGAAGCCATGGCCACGGGGTTGCCCGTGATCGCCACGCGGCACGGCGGAATTCCTGAAGCTGTGCGCGATAGCGTGAGCGGCATCCTCGTCGCCGAACGAGACCGCGCTGCCTTGCACGAAGCGATGATCAGTCTGGCGACTGATCATACGCGCTGGACGCACATGAGTGTGTCCGCCGCGGAAGATGTCCGGGAGAATTTTGCGTCCGCTGCTCAGTTGGCGAAGCTGGAGGCGGTGTATGATGAAGCCATAGCCTTGAAGCAACATGTCTGACGCCACCGACAACCGCCCGCTTGTTATCTCGCTATGCGGCACTTTCTTGAAGCCGGAGATGCAGAGCATCTATCGTCAGGTGACGGGGCTCCGCCAGTGGCGTACCAAGGTCTACACGCAGTTGCATAGAAACGCGGAGATGTTCCCGTTCGAGCCGGTCGTCACACTGAAGAAGCTTGATCGCCCGCGATTACGCGGAAATTTCTTACTGCGTTTTTGGTTTAAATACGTGGTGAAGCAATGGCCGCCGCCGTATCCGATCAACAAGCAGGTGCGGCCCCATTATTCATACGATCTTGTAAGGCTGCTGAAGGACGACAAACCGGATCTCGTGCATGTCTATTATGGACACAAGGCGGTGCACTATCTCGAAATGCTCCAGGCTTGGGGCGGCTCTTGGGTGGTTTCCTTTCATGGGGTGGATGTTTCGAAATTTCTTGAGAGAAAAGGTTATGCGGAAAAGCTGAAGATAGTTTTCGCAAATGCGAAGATGGTCATGGCGCGCAGTGAATCACTCCTGGTGAAACTGGAACAACTGGGTTGTCCGCGGGAAAAACTGCGCATCAACCGCACGCCGATCCCGCTGGAGCAACTGTCTGCGTTCGTGCGCACGCCGCCCAATGTAGGTGATGCGTCTCGCTTCACCTCACTTTCAGAAGACGCGAAGCCAGAGGCATCGCCTGCATTCTTTCAATGGCGCTTCGTGCAGGCGTGCCGGTTGATTCAGAAGAAGGGAATCCTGACCACGCTGGAGGCGCTGACCATCGTGAAGCGGCGCTTCCCGAACTTTCGCTATCTCATCTGCGGTGACGGGCCCTTGCGCGAGAAGATTACCGAAGCCGTGTTGCAGCACGACTTGAGCGACAATGTCGAAGTGCCCGGCTGGCTCACGCAAGAGCAACTCATCACGGAATACCGGAGCGCGCATCTATTCCTTCATCCGAGTGAGAAGACGAAAGCCGATGATCAGGAAGGCATACCGAATTCGATGCTCGAAGCCATGGCCACCGGATTGCCGGTCGTGGCGACATGGCACGGCGGGATTCCTGAGGCGGTGACGAACGAACACGACGGACTGCTGGTGTCAGAGCACTCGCCGGAAGAACTGGCCGCTGCGATCATGCGCATGATGAGTGATGCGACACTGCTTTCGCGTTGCTCGGAAAATGCCGCTGCGTCATTGCGGGCGAAGTTTGGCAGCGAGGCGCAGATCGCGGCGATGGAGGATGTTTATTCCGAAGCCGTCTCTGCGTCCTCTGGGCGCAAATAATTTCAGGTTACTTGAGCCACGCTTCCAATCCGTCGCGCAGGGAGTCGCAATCTTCTACGCACCACTCCGGGGCAGCGGCCAGCTTGACGGCTTTTCCTGACGGCAAACGTATATTGAAGTGAATCGCGACGGCACCCGGATGCGCAGCCAGTGTTTGTCCGATGGCTTCAAGGTCGGTCGCACCGTGCCGGCTGCCATCGAGGGTGATCACGAGCGGGGAGTGATCACCATTGACGGTGATTCCGTTGGGCGCGGATTCGCTGGCTTTGGCCGCTTTTGGTTTAAGCGGTTTGATTTCTTGAACGATGAGCACAATAGCTTCGGTGCGGTCATCTTTTTTGCAGCGCGCGGTCACACCGATGGCGGCGCCGTCCTTGATGAGTTCTTTGAATTTCTCGTAGGACTCGTTCCAGGCGATGACTTCCGCACTTCCGGAAAAATCTTCCAGCGTGAAAGTGGCGAACGCGCGGTTGTCCTTCCGGGTGAACTTCACGTCCATCTTCTGGATGAATCCCGCGCAGTGCACGCTGCCGCTCTTGTCTGCTGCCAGTTCAAGATCGGCCAGCCGCGTCACCTTCGGGCTCTCGAACACACCGCGATACTTGTCGAGCGGATGTCCGGAGACGTAAAAACCCAGCAGTTCCTTTTCATAACCCATCACTTCTTCCTTGCTCCACTCCGGCACATCCTCCCGCACGCGGGAACTGGTTCGCGTGGCGGTCATCGCGGCGTCGTCGAACAGGCTGATCTGGCCGCTTCGCTGCTGCTTCTGCTGCGACGCGGCATCGCCGAGCATCTGGTCCATGCGGTTGAACAACGATGCGCGATGCTCGCCACCGAAGTCGAGCGCACCCACTTTGATGAGCGATTCTAACATGCGCTTGTTGATCAAGGTCGAATCGAGGCGAGCGAGAAAATCTTCCGCATCTTTGAAGACACCGTTCGCTTTGCGTTCGATGATCGCGGCTTCCATCGCCTTCTCGCCCACGTTCTTGATCGCGGAGAGGCCGTAGTGGATGGCGTTGGGCGTCGTCGAGCCATCCGTGGTATCCGGCGCAAACTTCAGTGAACTTTTGTTCACATCCGGCGGCAGGATGGTGATGCCCATGCGCTGGCATTCGCTGACGAAGCCGGAGATCTTGTCGGTGTTGTTAATTTCGTAGGACAGCGTGGCCGCCATGAATTCGACCGGGTAGTTCGCCTTTAGGTAGGCGGTGCGATAGGTGACGATGCCATAGGCGGCAGAGTGCGACTTGTTAAAACCGTAGCCCGCGAATTTTTCCAGCAAGTCGAAGATGTCGTTGGCACGCTTGTCAGTGATGTCGTTCGTCTCCTTGCAGCCCTTCACGAAAATGGCTCGCTGCTCCTCCATCTCCTCCCTGTCTTTCTTTCCCATCGCTCGGCGCAACACGTCCGCGGCACCGAGCGTATAGCCGGCGAGGAGATTGGCCGCCTGTTGCACCTGTTCTTGATAGATGAGAATGCCGAAGGTCTCCTTGCTCACTTCCTCGAGAAGGGGATGCAGATACGAAACCTTTTGCGTGCCCTTTTTGCGCGCGACGAAATCAGGAATTAGGTCCATCGGTCCCGGCCGGTAGAGCGCGATCAACGCGATGATTTCCTCAATGCGGTCCGGTGCCAGTTGCTTGCAGGTATTCACCATGCCACCAGATTCCATCTGGAACACAGCGACGGTCTCGCCGCGTTTCACCAGTTCGTAGGTCTTCTTGTCATCGAGCGGCACTTTTTCGAGGTCAAAATCCGGCACACGCAGACGGACGAAGTCCACCGCGTCCTTGATCACGGTCAGCGTCTTCAAGCCCAGGAAGTCCATCTTGAGCATGCCCAGATCGCTGAGCGGCTTCATGGCGAACTGGCTCACGACTTCCTCTGCGTTCCCTCGCGTGAGAGGGACGAAGGTGTCGAGCGGCTGGTCGCCGATGACAATGCCCGCGGCATGGATGCCGGCATTGCGCTTGATGCCTTCGAGGAATGTGGCGTGCCGCCAGAGTTCCTGGATGCGCGGATCATTCTCGATCGCGGACTCCAGCTCCGGGTTTTTCTCCCGCGCCTTCTCGAGCGTAATATCCAGCTCGGTCGGAATCATCTTGGCGATGCGGTCGCCTTCGCCATAGCCCCAGCCGAGCACGCGGCCTACGTCGCGGACTACGCTCTTGGCGCCCATGGTGCCGAAGGTGATGATGTGGCTCACGCTGCGCTCGCCGTAAAGATTGCGCACGTGATCGATGACCTCGCCGCGGCGAGTCTGGCAGAAGTCGATATCGACATCGGGAGGTGAAATACGTTCTGGATTGAGGAAGCGCTCGAAGATCAGACCGAACTGCAGCGGGCAGAGGTCGGTGATGCCCAGCGCATAAGATGCGAGCGATCCTGCGGCTGAACCACGACCGGGTCCGACAGGGATGCCGTTATCTTTGGCCCACTTGATGAACTCCCATACGATGAGGAAGTAACTGGTGAAATTCATCTGGTTGATGACGCCCAGTTCGTAGTCGAGCCGCTCGCGCAACGTCGTGTCGTTCAGCGCGCGGTCGCGACCGTAGCGCTGCTCCAAGCCTTCGATGCAGAGCTGGTGCAGGTAGCTTTCGCGGGTCTGGCCCTTGGGCGGCGGGAACTTGGGATATTTCGCGATGCTCTTGGAATCGAGGTGGAGTTTGACGTTGCAGCGTTCCGCGATTTCCAGCGTCATGTCGCAGGCTTCAGGCATTTCCGCGAAGATTGTGCGCATCTCCTCGGCGGTTTTGAAATGAACCTCGGGCGAATAGCGCAGACGTTTCTCATCGTGGACGTTGGCTGCGGTGCCCACGCAGATCATGATGTCGTGTGACTCGTGATCCTCGCGATTGAGGAAATGCACATCGTTGGCTGCGACGGTCTTCAATCCGAATTCTTTGGCCCAGGCGCTGAGCTGTACGATGGACTTGTGCTGCTGCGACATGCCGTGGTTGTGCAGTTCAAGAAAGAAGTTCTTCGGCCCGAAGATGTCGCGAAACTCGCCCAGACTTTTTTTTGCTTCGTCCGCCCGTTCGTTCAGAAGAAATTCATTGATCTCGCCATTGATGCAGCCGCTCAGGCAGATCAGGCCGCACGAGTGTTCCGCCAGCGCCGCCTTGTCGATGCGCGGCTTGTAATACATCCCGTCGAGGTGAGCCTTGGTGATGAGCTTCACCAGATTCGCATAGCCCTCGTCCGTCTCCGCCAGCAGTGTCAGGTGCGAGCTGCGCTTGCGCCCGGCCACGTCCTTTTTTTCCAGCATCGGTCCTGGAGAGAGGTAGGCCTCGCAACCGATAATGGGCTTGATGCCTGCGCTAATCGCCTCCTGATAGAACTCGACCGCGCCGTAGAGATTCCCGTGGTCCGTCATCGCCACTGCGGGCATTTTTAACTCCTTCGCGCGTGTCATCAACTCGGGAATTCGCACCGCTCCGTCGAGCAGCGAGTATTCCGTGTGCAGATGGAGGTGGACGAAGGAGTCGGACATTCTAAAGCGAGCATAGCCCCGCCAGTTTCGGGCGCAACATCAGGCCTGGTTTCTCCGCCGGAAATCAATGGGTGCCATACCATAACCCATCATTCTCATTACTGGCCTGGAGTAGGCATTTTTGGCAGTTCGGGATTCGATGGCGAGGCGACCTTTAGGAAATCCTTAAAAAGTTTTTCGATGGCCACTGACATGACAACTGGGTCGTTACTGTTGGCCGCATTGCCCAAGATTTTATTGAGATGAAGGTCATCCCATGCGGCGTTTGTGCGGTTAATTTTCACCACATAGTCGAAAGCCCGGCAGATGTCTCGGGCTGCGGTGAATGCTTTTCGCTCGGATTCTGTTCCTGTTTCCAACTGTTTCACAAGCGGCAGAAATTGGGTTTCAAAAAATCCAGCAGTCGCCTGAGATCCACTCCCTAGCTCCTGAAATTTTGAGATCAGATCCCCTACAAACTTACGGGCGCATTCTTGTGAGGCGGGGGAGAGATCATTGAAGGGGCCGCCGTAGATTTCTTGAATGTTGTTATCTAATGGGGCTTCCCCAGGTGCCGTCGATTTTGCAGCTTCGGAAGCCGGGGCTGTGGAGGGCCTGGCATATGCCACGGTGAGGAGACATCCAAAGAGCACGAAGTGCAAGTTTCGCATCAGCGTATGGAATTGCATTTTTGTTTCACGTCAAGTGCAGGGCGTTCTTTTTGAATGGCTCAGGCTGGTAGCTTGTGTTCCTGTTTGTTGTCATTTCTTCTCCTCCACCTTCACCAGCAACTCATCAGAGTTTCCGCGCAGCTCGGGCGAATACATGGCGCTGACTTTCGCGGGCAGGGCGTGGAAACTTCCCGGCACTTCCGCGCGGAGACGGTAGGTGAGCGAGTGTTTCCCGAGCGGCAGTTCGCGCAGGAAGAATGAAGCGCGTTCGTCGTGGAGTTCGAGATAGGAGTTCAGCGTGTCGCCGACATAACCGCTGCGCACATTGACGGTTTCGAAGCCGGCGGGCTTCATGTCTTCGATGAGGAGATACTCGTAGTCGTTCTTGCTCTCGGCGATCAACTCGGCCTCGATCATGTCGCCGCTGCGCACGGTGTCGCCGTCCTTGATCTCCGTGCGGTCGTAGGCTTCGACGCGTTGCTGCAAGGGATTGCCGGTGGAGCTGGCGACATTCACTTTCTTTTCCTTGGGCGTGAGCTTCCAATAATGACGCGCCACTTTTACTTCGAGTCCGGCGGCGGGGATGTGTTCTTCCATGGTGAACGCGGTGACCCACACGCTGGAATAAAGCGGGGCGTCGCCGGTCTTGCGAAGTTCGAGCGTGTGCTTGCCACCGGTCAAGGCCTCGCCGCTGAGGACGAAACGGTTGTCGCCATCAAACAAGGTGTCGCGGGTGATGGGCCAAAATGTAGGAGACGTCAGTGAATCAAAAACCAAAGTCCTGCGGTGCCAGCCCTGACTGCCGGATGATGGAGCGGGTGGTGCCGATGGGCAACTCCTTCTTCGGGTGCGGCACGATGGCGATGCGGCCCGTGGCGTTCTTGTATTTGGCGTGGCTGCCCTTCTGGGATACAAAAAAGAAACCGTGCACCTGGAGCACGCGGATGACTTCGGAGGAGCCAAGCCGTTTAGGCATTCACCATCTCCCTACCGACAGCGATTTCACTGATCGGGGTGTAGGCGCTGCCGGATTCGCCCTCGAAATAGAGTTCCACCGCCTCTTTCAGATTGCCCACCGCCTCGTCACGCGTCCCGCCGAAGCTGGAGACATCCACGTTGAGACACTGAGCCACAATGAACTCGTCTTCCCGATAGACGCAATAGTCGATGGGTTTCATAACCCGAAGGCTACCACGCTGGCGTTGCCAGCGCAACGTGACAGATTTTTACTTCGAACTAACAAAAGCTCGTTCGAGTCGCCGTAAACTGCGAGCTTAGCCAAAGCCACCCTGTCAAGTTACCACACTGGCAACAGTAGTTGAGCAGCATGGTTGCCACCCCGGCGGGCATGCGCGTCAAGTTAAGGCCTTTTCCCTCTTAGCATGGGCTTTTGTGGCTTGATGCGACGAAGAACAAACGTGTCTCGGTCCTCGATGAGCCATTCCATTTCTTC
>VFKE01000090.1 GCA_009885695.1 Verrucomicrobiota bacterium
TGTGGAGTGCCGTGTGCGCCAACCCAATCCTTAAGCAGTTTCCGCTGTTCGCTCGACAGGGTGACGCCAGTGGTTTTTAGATTCATGCCGGACCATGGCAGGAAAATATTTATTGTCTAGACATTTCTGCGACAGAACACTAGCTCCTCCGGTGTGGACTGCACGGCGGAAGCCTGGTAACGCCCAGCGGCCAGCAAGAAGGCCTCGTGTGACACTCCTGCGACCTCGGCGGCCTTGGATTGCGAGATCATCCTGGCCTCATACCACTTCAGCGCGGCGGCAAGGCGCATCTCGCCGAGAAACCGTGTGGGCTCCAAGCGCAATGCGGTAAACACCGCTTCCGGCAGGTCGAGTGTCAATTGCATGATGCACCTTGTCTCACAACCAGCTTGTTGTCATCCATTCATTCAGGAACAACGTGTGTCAGGAGACCCAGCCCTCGTGCGCATCGCCGCTACAAAGCACCACGGCGCATCCTGCCTGAATCGAAGGAAGAACCGACAGGCGGGAGGCCCATCGCACACTCAGCCAAGATGGCTGAGTTACTTTTTCATTTGCTTCCGTCACGAGCGCTTCCGCTCGCGCTTAGTGGCGAAGGCACCCATACTGGCCTGGAGATGAGCGATGCCAACGGCGATCGCATCCGCTGCATCCGGCGGCGGGGTCTCGCGCAGCCGCAGCATCGAGCGCACCATGAAGGCCACCTGATCCTTGCCCGCCGCGCCGCGGCCCACCGCGGCCTGCTTCACTTCACGGGGGGCATAATCGTAAACCGGCAGCCCATGTTCCGCGGCTGCGATCAACACCGCACCGCGCACGCTGCCCAGCGTGATCGCGGTCTTGAAGCTTTGCACATAAATGGTGGACTCGATGGCGCATTCCACCGGCTGAAGCCGCTTGATGACATCGGCCAACTGCTCACGAATCGCCAGGAGACAGCCGGAGTGAAGCAGCTTGGCGGAATTTATAATAACTCCATAGCCTGCGGAGACAATGCTTTTTCCATCCGATTGCAGGACGGCCCAGCCCGTGTTCCGCAGCGCGGGATCCACGGCCAGCACGCGCAGCGGTTCAGACATGGGCTGACGGTGCGGCTAGAAGTTGTAGCGCAATTTCTTGCTCGATCGATTCCGCCGGCGGAACAAGGCATCGAGCGAGAGCCAGCCCGGACCGGAATACGCCACGGTGATCGCGATGAAAAAATACAGCAGCGCAATTTCCGAACCGGACGGAATGCTGTTGCGGTTGCAGACGATCAGCGCGCCCAGAACGACTGGCATCAGCATGAAGGCACAAACTCGGGTGAGAAATCCCAGCAGCCAGCCGACGCTGACCAGAGTGGCCATGACCACCGCCATCAGGGCGAGAAACTTGGCAAACGGCAGGCCCGCCTTGGTGAGCTGATCAATCATGTCCCATGCTTTCGCGTTCCAGAGCGCCTGAAATGCCAGGGGTATCTGCGACCAGACATGTTGATAAAGCAGAACCAGCGCCGCGCCGAGTCGCAGCGGGGTCACGCCAATGATGGCGGCAATGCCTGATTTGGATGGATCATTAATGGAAAACATGAGTCCGAATATCAAATATCACTGGAGAATTTCACGATATCACCAGCCTTGAGTTCCACGCCTCCGCTATGTGCGTAAAATCGTCGTGCGCCGTCACGGGTAACATGAACCGCGCGGGCATCACCGTGACTGGTGCGGCTGCCGACGTAGGGCAGGGCGCTGTCGGCGTTCATGTGGTCAAACCACTGAATGACCCCCGGCGAACGTACCGCCCCAGTGATCGCAACCAGAGGCACGTCCTCGATGCTGAAAAGCTGCACCGTGACTGTGGAGTCTCCGTATTCCCGGCTGAACGCGGCCTCAATAGCCTTGACCGCCTGATACGCACTGCGCCCACCGGCATGAACGACACCCGCGCTCTTGAATTGGATGTTCCCTTTTTGATCCACCATCACGCTGCCTTGGAACACGCGGGAAGGAAATAAAAGATTGCGGTAAACCGCGAGCTCGAGCGTATGACCGTAAGCAAGCGGTTGTCGCACATCGAAGGACACCTTGGGATCCTTTTCAGCAGGAGTCCCGCCGGTGAAGGGCACCTTGACTTTCGGCATCCAGCCGCAACCCGCCGCTGCAAACACGGCGGCGGCCAGCGTGAATAAATAAGTGAGACGATTCGGCTTCATCAGGGCGTGCACCATCAATCGGGCGCGCCGCGTTGACAAGCCAGAAGTGCGCGGGCTTTTCAGGCCTCCACCAGCTCCGCGCGCAGGCGAGCCACGCCATGATCACGCAAACGACGCGTCAAGTCCGGCGCATAGTGGACAAGCTCACGCGCCAGGAGGTGCAGTCGCACTTCCTCGCGAGGGCTGAGCGGTGGAGCGGCAGGCCGGAGCGATGCTGCCTCATCGGTGAAGACAAACCGCTCGGGGAGTTGGGGGGTGGGAGCCAGGGAGGTCATAGGGGTTGTTGTTGAAGAATTTATCACGGCAAAATTTCGACGCCTCCGTCCTCTTTGACGCGCCAATGGCGTTCAGCGAGTTGCCCTTTCGCGATCAATTCCTGGATGGTGGAACTGACCAGGCTGCGCGTCACTTCCTGGATGGTGTTGCCGAAAGTACCCTTCGCGGTTAAATCTAGAAGATATTGCCGGATTTGCGGCGCGACTGAGATGGTCATGCTTCCTGTTCCGACGGTGTTGGCTGGTCTTGACATCGCGATTGGAGGTTGATTAAAACCCGATAACGGTGCCGTTTTTATCGGTTTATGCCTTTTAGGTCAAGCTAGAATGTGGTTTTAATGCCATTAAAATCAATTTGTTACGGATATCTTAATTAATTATTCAGCGGACTTTACAAACTAATTCATGAGAGCATTCTGTTTATTTTTCAATCATCCGCTGGATGCGGGCCGATTTTCTCAATCCGGCAGCCATCGGCATAATTGCTCGGCTTCATATCCTTTCACAATACCGGCTGGAGCCGCCGCGGCACCAACCGCATAGCGTGCGCACGAAGCATTAACGACACCTCAGCCATCCACCACATGATGAGTGACGGACTGGGAAGCCTGAATTTCTAGAGCATTTATCAAGAAGACCTAATGTTCTGTCGCAGAAATGTCTAGATAATAGATATTTTCCTGCCATGGTCCGGCATGAATCTAAAAACCACTGGCGTCACCCTGTCGAGCGAACAGCGGAAACTGCTTAA
>VFKE01000209.1 GCA_009885695.1 Verrucomicrobiota bacterium
AACGGCCCTAGCAAAATACTGCTGCTACGACAAACGAAAAAAGCGTCGCAACTTCAGCGAAACATGGGAGGGACTCGCTTAACTTGACGCGCATGCCCGCAGCCGCGAAGCGAAAACGCGGGCAACAAACATACTTCGTTGGCTGCCGTGGCTTCTTCCCGCACTCTTACGAGATGCGGCTACGTTTTTTATAAAATGCTCTAGGCACACAAGCGCGTTCGTGCACAATCCGGCGGCCTTGCCCCGGAGTTCCCGATTCAGCCCAAGAAGGATGCCGATGAGCACCGCGCATCCGAGACGTACCGCAATCTCCTGCCAGCCGAGTAATTTGACGAGTTCCATATCTGTTGCACCATGATGCAGAAATGGCACGACCTTGACAGCGCTTTCGCAACCTGCCCTAAAGCACTGACTTTGGCTGGACATAGCCCTTAGCCCGCGCCATGTGTCCCGCCCCATGAATCGACAGGAGAACCTCGACACCTTTTTCCGTGACGGCAAGACCGTCATCCTCCCGATAGACCACGGTGTCGCGGTGCCAGTGCCCGGCTTGGAAAACCCCTTCGCGCTCATCGAGCAGTTGAATCCCTTTGTGGACGGCTATGTGATCAATCTCGGCCTGGCTTTGCGCACTGGTGATTTGCTCACCGGCAAGGGCATCTGCCTGCGCACCGACGTCTATAACGGCCGCAGCAACGGGCGCGGCGCAGGCAGCATCCCGGTCTATGGATTGTCCGAGGCGGAGATGGTCGGAGCGTCGAGCGTGATGAACATGCTTTTCCCAATGGCGGAAAACGAGGAGTCATCCATCCAGTCTTGCGCCGATCTCATCCGCGAGAGCATGGACATCGACATCCCGGTGATCATCGAAACGCTGCCCTACGGTCTGGGCCAGAAGGAAAAATACACGGTCGAGAACATCGGATTCGCCGTCCGCCTGGCAGCGGAGCTAGGGGCTGACGTGGTGAAGACCGCCTATCCAACTAACGGAACGGTCAAAGATTTCAAGCGCATCGTCGAATCGTGCTATGTGCCGGTCATCGTGCTCGGCGGCGCGGCCATGGGAAATGATCTCGACCTCCTCTGCATGGTGCGAGACGCGATGGAAGCTGGAGCCGCAGGCGTCGCCATCGGCCGGAACGTGTGGCAGCACAAAAACCCCGTCGCCATTGCACGGAGCCTCGCGGCCATCGTTCACGAAAGCGCCCGGGTCGAGGAGGCGCTGACGCTGATGAAGGAAATTGTCTAAATGCCCAGGCTCGGCGACGGACTGCGCTTCATCAGCGCCGCCATGATCGCCAGATCAAAGTCTGCTCTGAGGCTAAAAACATTTGCGCACCAGGCAAATCCAGCTAACGTCACCTCCCTTCGCGCAAGCGAAGAAATTGGTCTGGAGCTGTAGCTCAATTGGTTAGAGCGCCGCCCTGTCACGGCGGAGGTTGCGGGTTCGAGCCCCGTCGGTTCCGCCAGGCCATTCGCACGGAGACCCATTCCATGAAGCCCGAGCGTCCACCCACCGCTTTCGAATTGAAGGTCTATGAGGCCACCCGTCGCATACCACGCGGCAAGGTCAGCACTTACCGCCTCATCGGAAAGTCCATCAAATGTGATTCCAGTCAGGCCGTCGGCCAGGCACTCCGGAGAAACCCCTTCGCGCCCCAAGTCCCCTGCCATCGCGTCATCGCCTCCAGTCTGACCATCGGCGGATTTTTCGGCGAACGCAAAGGCACAGAGATCAAACGCAAACTCAAGCTGCTCGGCGTGGAAGGCGTGCGCTTCGTCGATGGGAAACTGGCCGATCCGGATTGCTTGCATCGCTTCTGAAGTGCCACATGCGGCCCTCCGCATGAATCATTACACCTCGCGCAAAGCGCCCTTCCGAAAAGAACGCTTTATTCGCGCAAGTCACCGAACGAAGTGGTGCTGCGCACAGGTTGATAAATTCATGCAGAGGGCTGCATGAACCACTTTTACCTCCGCCATAGTTGCGTCAGGCAATCCGATGCGCATCATGTTCCAGCACACCATGCGCCCTCTCCGCTTCCAACCAATCTATCAAACCCGCGTCTGGGGCGGGCGCCATCTCGAATCGCTGCTCGGCCGCATGTTGCCGGACGACCAACCCTACGGCGAAAGCTGGGAACTCTGCGACCGGCCCGAGGCGCAGAGCATCGTCGCCAGCGGTGTATTCGCAGGAAAAACGTTGCACGAACTCTGGACGCGGCATCGCAACGAAATCTTCGGTTCGCGCCATCGCGATCATCCGGGAAAACACTTCCCGATTCTGCTCAAGATTCTCGACTGCTGCGACGTGCTTTCGCTCCAAGTCCATCCGCCCGCAGCCATTGCGTCCTCGCTTGGCGGCGAACCGAAAACAGAAATGTGGTTTGTCGCCCATGCGGAAAAAAGCGCGCTCATTTATGCCGGGCTGCGCCGTGGCACGACTCGTGAGAACTTCGAAGACGCGCTCAAGGACGGAACAGCCGCCAATCTCATTCACAGCATCACCCCGCACCCAGGAGAGTTCATGTTCGTCGAATCCGGCCGTGTTCACGCTCTCGGTGCCGGCCTGCTCGTTTACGAAATCCAGCAGAATAGCGACACGACGTATCGCGTGTTCGACTGGAACCGTGTCGGGCTCGATGGCAAACCGCGCACATTGCATGTGGCCGAGTCGCTTCAATGCATCAACTTCGATGATTTTGAGCCAACCATGCAGGCACCCGCCGCGGATGATGGAATGCTCGTGAAATGCGCACACTTCGCGGCGCGACATGGATCGCTCGATTGCGGCGGATTTGTCGATTTATTCACGGCGCAGAATGATTTTCTCTGCGTTGCTTTCGTGCGAGGCACCGGACACCTGGATGGCGAAGACATCCGCGCAGGAGACTTTTTGCTGCTACCGAGTACTTTTAGTCCTATGACCTGGATGCTCTCCGCAGGCGAAGACGGTCTGGAATGGCTGGAAATCACCTTGCCCGCAGCGATCAACCCATGATCCCTCTCAACCTCGCTGTATTCAGCATTTGATGCCAGATGCGTCACTGCTTGTAGCCTTACGGATTCAAAGAATTTCCACTCGTTCCTCGCTTCGCCCCTTGGCTACCAGTTAATTGGAAACTCAATGGGCGGGTTTTAGAGCATTTTCAAAAAAGACGTAACCGCATCTCGTAAAAGTGCGGAAAGAAGCCACGGCAGCCAACGAAGCATGCCTATTCCCCGCGTTTTCCCTTCGCGGCTGCGGGGAGAGCTTCCATATTTCCCGCGTTCTCACGAACGCGGCTACGAACGCAGCTGCGAAATTATTTAATCCCCGGCAGCCTGTTGAAAAAGTAACTCGGCCATCCTGGCTGAGTTACTTTTTCAACAGGCTGCTAGACAGGATTAACAGGATGGGCTTACGAAGAAACTCATATTCATCCGCTGGGTGAGCGCGCGCACCAATCATAAATGCCTTTCTCTGAATCCTGTTGGTCATGTAAATCCTGCCCAATTGATGCCACCGGCATCCATTGGAAAAATTCAGCCAATCACCCGATAACCGTGCTTCACGCCAAGCGCAAGACAGTCATCCACCGGACGCAACCCGCCGCTCGGTGTCGGATGAGTCAGGCACGCTGCCGCCGCGCAAACAGCAAGCTGCAAGCTGTGTTGCGATTCCCAGCCTTCATGAACTCCGTGTAAATAGCCGGCGGCAAAGGCATCCCCAGCACCCGTCGCCCCGACAATAAATCCGTCCGGAAGCTTGAGCGATCCCTGCACCGTGACCGAACCATCCACATCCGCCACGACCGCGCCCTCGGTGAAATGAATCACCACCTGCCTGCGCACTCCGCGCGCGAGCAAACGCTTTGCAGCCTCCATGCATGCGGGCACCACGGTGCCACGTGGAGTCTTCAAATCCAGCGCCACCACCATGCCCGCCTCAATCTCATTCACAATCAAGAAATCGGTGAACGGCAGTGACGACTCCGCGATCTCGCGGAACTGCTCGTTCTCCGTGCTTACCATGTCCACCGCGGTCGCGAGTCCAGCGTCACTTGCCTTTTCCAAAGCGATCGATGCCCGCGTGCGGCCCGGCGCAACAAATTCATCCATCGCATCCAGTAGCATGATGAAGCCGAGATGAAACAGCCGCGCATGGGTCTTCGTGAAGTCGAGATGCGAATCACTGAAAAGCGCATTCGCCCCGCGCTGGTGAAAAAAGGTGCGCCGGCCCGTGCTTCCGACGGTCATCGCATCCGTGTAGGACGTGGGAGCGGCATCCGTCTGGCGAAGTTGTGCCGTGTTAATGCCGGCGGCAGCGCAGTCTTGCAGTATCCAGTCTCCGTTCGCATCCCGGCCCACAAGCCCCGCAGCCTCCAGCGGATACACCGCGCCCAGCGCCACGAGATCCTTGAGCATGTTGTAAGGACCGCCTCCGTTGCAGGCGCTTTCTGAGCGAATGGACACGAGCATGTCCTGCTCAGGATAGTGATCTATGATCTTGACGTAATCGCGGATGAAATTTCCCGCGGCGAGGATTCCTTTGCGCATAGGGTGAGTTTCAAGAGCCAGGATTCAAGTGTCAAGGCGGAGCCGATAGCGACCTCGGTTGCGCACCAGCTGCAGCCGCGCCCCATACGCCTCGCTGAGTTTCGCGCTCGTGAGAACCTTGTTCATTTTCCCCGCAGCGAGCACCTTCCCCATCTTCATCAAGAGCACACGATTGAAGCATGGCAGAATCTCCTCCACATGATGAGTCACCAGCACCAGCGCTGGCGCGCCCTTGCGCGTGGCGAGCTTATGCAGCCACGCCAGAAAATGCTCCCGTGCGACGGGATCGAGTCCGGCGCAGGGCTCATCGAGGATGAGCACCTGAAACTTCGCCATCAGCGCGCGGCATATTAATATTTTCTGCCGCTCGCCCTGCGAGAGCACACCCCAGAGAGAGTCAGCGAGATACCCGCAGCCGAACTGTTTCAACAGCGCACGCGCTTTTTTCACCAGCTTCGCGTCCAGATCTCCGATGAGATTGATCATCGCCTCGCGGCCACTGACGACGGCATCAATTACTGGCTCGCTCGACTCCAGATAAAACGTCAAGGTGCTCGCAACGAGTCCGATGCGCTTGCGCACCTCTCGCCAGTCAGCCGCGCCGAATTGGGCATCACCCACGCGGATGTCGCCCGCCGTAGCCATGTCGTAACCGGTGAGTAAGTTGATCAACGAGGTCTTCCCGCAGCCGTTCGGACCGAGGATCACCCAGTGCTCCCCTGCCTTCACCTGCCAGTGGATTTCATCGAGAATCTGGAGCGAGCCGCGCTCGAAGGAGACTCTTTCTACGGACAAGACAGGTTGCATGATCACATCGTCGCAATCGTGTCATCCAGCGCCGCAATCAACTCAGCCATCGTTGCCTCGGTCTCATCGCCCATGTTGGAAATGCGGAAGGTCTTGCCCTTGATCTTGCCATAGCCGCCGTCGATGGCAAGGTTGTGGCGCTTCTTGAGCGTGCTGACGAAGTTCGCCACGTCAAAGGCGTCCCCCTTGTTGTTCTTCACACAGGTAAGCGCCTTGCTGCGAAAGCCATTGGGGGCGAAGAATTCGAAATTGTGCTTCTTCACCCAGGCATGAACCATGGCGTTAAGCCTCGCATGACGCGCGTAGCGGTTATCCAGCCCTTCATCGAGCATCTTGTTCAACTGGTGGCGCAGGCCGTAAATGAGCGCAATGCACGGCGTGCTGGGCGTCATACTGGTCTCGCCGTTCTTTTTGAACTCAATAAAATCGAAATAATAACCGCGATCCGCAATGGTGGCGGCACGTGCATAGGCAGCATCGCTGGCTGCGAAGAGGGCCATGCCTGGCGGCATCGCGAAGGCCTTCTGGCTTCCGGTGAGCAGCACGTCAATGCCAAGCGCGTCAAAATTCACCGGCACGGTGGTAAAGCTGGACACGGTGTCCACGATGAACATCACGTCTGGGAACTTTTTTTTCAGCGCGGCGATCTCCTCGAGCGGGCTGAGCACGCCTGTTGATGTTTCGTTGTGCACGAGTGTCAGGGCGTCAAACTCGCCGGTCGCAAGTTTTTCCGCAATCAACGCGGCGGTGATGGGTTGACCCCATTCGACTTTCAATTCGGCGGCGTCTTTGCCGCAGCGTTTTGAGACATCAAACCACTTGTCAGAAAACGCGCCACAGCAGCAGTTGAGCACTTTCTTCTTCACCAGATTGCGCAGCGACCCTTCCATGATGCCCCAGGCGGACGAGGTACTGACGTAGACTTGTTGTTTAGTGCCGAACAGGGTCTGGAGCTTCGACTGGATGTCGGCGTAGAGGTTCTGGAAGTCCTTGCTCCGGTGCCCGATCATCGGAGCAGACATGGCGGCATAGGTGTCCGGCGAGACTTCGACGGGGCCGGGAATAAATAGTTTGACGTGGTCGCGCATAAGGACGGGCAGTTTAGAGACGAACTCCGTGGAGTCAAAACGAATGGGGATGGAAGATTGGAATATTATAAGAATGGAATACTGGACAAATTCCTCCCAAAATGTCCGTTCATCATTCCATCATTCCATCATTCCATTCTTCCGTTCTTCCGTTCCCCCTCCCCGCCGCTACTTGTCCCAAATGAAGTGTTCCAACCGGATGCGGTTGGCGCGTTCCCTTGCTTCGGCGGACCGGACTCCGTTTGTCTGCGCAAGTCGGTCGGCCATTTTCGCGGCCGTATCCCACTGTTTCTGATTCTCGAGAATCTCCACGGCTAGAAAACCCGCCCGGTAGAGCCAATCCAGTTCGCGTGTGGTGAACGGCTCCATCACTTCACGGGTAAAGTCGACCACATCAATACAAGTCTCCAGTGCTTCGTTGCTTTTCTCGATGCGCTGCAAACACTGCGACAAGAGCACACCGGCACGGGCGCGCCAGTATCGAGATGCCTTAGGCAGCCGCATCACACTCCGGAACACGGCGATGGCATCAGTAAGGTTTTTGGGATCCTGCTTGAACATGAGCGCCAGCAACTCGCCTTTTTCGATCTGGAGCGAGAGCAATTCATCCCCTTCCGGAGCCGGTTTTGAAGCAAGCACGTTTTCGATGACAACGAGGGCATCGCTCTCCTTGCCTTGCAAGCGTTTGATCATGGCCATCTGTCGGCGTGCTTCCGCGGCGAGCGATCCCCCCTGTTGGGCAACATCGCTAAAGTGATCGATCGCCTTGTCGATATCCTTCGCGTTGAGGGTGAACATTGCCGCCCGAGCGGCGAAAAACTGCGCAACCTCGGCATAGGGAGATCCTGGGTTTTCTTCGGCCAGTTGCTCGAACTGCCCGCGCGATCTTGGATAGTCCTCCAGTCGAAAATATGCCTGCGCGATCTTCATGCGGACCTCGTCACGCCTCGGTGATTTCGGCCAGCTTTTGACGAAAGCCGCCCCGGCCTCGCAGACTCCCTTGAAATCTTCGTTACCCTCGTGCAGCCAGACCTTGGTGTAATCGAGCCGCTCCCGCGTTTCGGGCGCGGTATCGGGACGCGTAGTAGCCGCGTCCAGCGCCGTCTGCGCCGGCTTGCTGCGCGGCGGGATATCCAGCAGGCAGTATTCTGCGAGGGCTATCTGCGCCTCGACCCATCGCGGGTCGTCAGGGTGGGTTTTGATAAAATCACGCAAGGCCTCTTCAGCGGCACCATCGCGCAGGGCCGCCAGGTGGAGTGCGCGTTCGAGTTCAAGATTACCCGCAGAGGGATCAGCCTCCGTATTTTCATTTAACAGGAGCACGGCCCGGGAGTAAGACTGGGGCAATCCGCTGAGCAGAGCGGCAACCCCCATGTTGTAGATCGCGCGCTGCTTCTGGGCCATGTCCGATGCCATTTCAGCGGAGTTCTGAAATAGTGTTACCGCATCGGAAAATTCACGACGTGAGAAGCGAATCATGCCCGTGAGAAAATCCACCGAATCTTCCCCGTCCGACCCGCTCGATGCCCGCCATTCTCGGGCGAGTTCCAGCACCCGTTCATCGCTGTGCTGGGATCCATGCAATGACATGAGCAGCCGCATCGCCTCGTTGCTGCGTGGATGGCTAACTCCACCTTCGCGGAACGCCTCCAACTCACGTAGCGCTTCGTCCACTCTTCCAACTGCAGCGAGATGCCGCGCATGATAATACATGGCATGAAACTTTTTCTCCGTGGCACCCGACTGTGCCGCCCACCGGCCATACCACCTCAGCGTGTCCGCCTCCTCCGTCGATTTCACACGATCTAGAATCGCAAAGGCACGGTCAAAAAACGGGCTGTCTTCCGCCTCATTAATGAATCGTTGAAGCAGCTTCTCTGCGGAGCGCTGCCGCCCCTGCAATTCCCATGCCTCCGCCAGTCGCACGACCACGGCATGTTGCAGCCGGACAGGATGACCATTGGGATCTTTCAACATCCTGCGTAGAATACGATCCGCCTCACGGCCTTCACCCGCCTCCACCCACGCGGCACCCTTGACGAACTCCATGGCATTATCATTAGAGTCACTCCCCGCAAGTCGCTTGAGAGTCGCCGCAGAACGACCCGAGAGCGACTCGGATTCGTTCGCCCAAAGGCGCGAAAGACGCGCGACATCCGCATCCTGGCTATCCCCTAATTCCTTAAGCTGCTTGCGCCCGGTGTTTTCTCGACCTTCCCCGATCAGCACCTGACCCAGCATCAATCCAGCGAGATCCCTGTAACGCGCACCTTTCAAAGTCAGATAAGAACGCAATACCGTTTCTGCTTCGCGGAATTTTCCTTGAAGCACCAGAGTCTGCGCCTTCCAGAATGCCGCATCCGGTACTTCAAAAAACGTGAGCGCGACCAGCACCTTTTCTGGCTGTTTCGAACGCACCAGCGCATCCACGAGACGCTCTGAAACCCGGGACACTTCACGATGATTCAATGACCCATCACGAAGCAATCGCTCAAACTTAAGGGCCGCCACCTGCGGCAGATTGTCCGCCAGCGCCCGCAATGCCGCCTGATATTCTCCGCGCTCCTTCAATTCCGCTGCCTGGACGCAGCAGCAGGCCAGGGCAGGCAGGGCTTTTATCCACAATGTCAGTCGCATCTGGCCAAACTAGCCGCAACCTCGCAAAGATCAATCCGTCACCTTAGGATGCTTGAGCACATGACGGAGGAACGGTCCGGTGCTGCTCCGGTCATTCTCCGCGATCTGCTCTGGCGTTCCCTCCGCGACGATCTCCCCGCCTTCCACTCCGCCGCCAGGTCCGAGATCAATGATCCAGTCGGCACATTTGATCACATCCAGATTGTGCTCTACCACCACCAGCGTGTTGCCTGCATCCCGCAGCCGCATCAGCACGGCCAGCAGCGTCTCAATGTCGGCGGAGTGCAGACCGGTGGTCGGTTCATCCAGCAGATACAGCGTGCGTCCCGTCGCGCGCTTGGCCAGCTCTGCCGCCAGCTTCACCCGCTGCGCTTCGCCTCCCGACAATGCGGCACCGCTCTGTCCGAGTTTCACATACCCCAGTCCCACATCATCCAGCGCCCGCAGCTTGGGCAGCACTTGAGGCTGACGCTCAAAAAAGCGGCACGCCTCCGACACGGTGAGATCGAGAACATCCGCGATGTTTCGCCCCTTGAATGCGATCTCCAGCGTCTCTGAATTGTAGCGACGGCCACCACACTGGTCACAGGTGACCTGCACATCATTAAGAAAATGCATGTCGATCGTGAGCTGCCCGTCACCGCTGCATTTCTCACAGCGTCCGCCTGGAACATTGAAACTGAACCGGCTCACACCGTAACCGCGCACCCGTGCCGCAGGAAGTTTCGCGAAAAGTTCACGAATGGGAGCGAACGCACCGGAATACGTCGCGGGATTCGAGCGCGGACTGCGACCGATGGCCGACTGGTCAATCACCACCACCTTGTCAATCGAATGCAGCCCGCTGATGCGCTCGTGCTTCCCTGGCTCATCCTTGGCGCTGTAAAAATGCCGCATCAAAGCCCGACACAAAATGGTGTCCACCAGTGATGACTTTCCGCTGCCAGACACGCCAGTAACGCCAATCAAGCAGCCGAGCGGAAACGCTGCGGTGATGTTCTTCAAGTTATGCTCCGTAGCACCGTGAACGGTCAGCCAGGCGGAATCCGGTTCTATCTTGAACCTCGGATGCGGCTTGGATTTTTTAGTCTGCGGTTCGGAAAGCAGCCTAGGCTGCGCCATTCGCGGTCCGACACGGACCTGCGGCACCGGAATCTGATGGCGACCGCTGAGAAAAGCTCCGGTGATTGAATTCTGATTCCGCATCACATCGCGCGGAATTCCCTGCGCCACCAGGCTGCCGCCGCTGGGACCGGCACCGGGACCGAGTTCAATGAGCCAGTCCGCCGCGCGCATCGTTTCCTCATCATGCTCGACCACCAGCACCGAGTTCCCGAGATCGCGCAGATGAAACAACGTCGAAATGAGCCGCGCATTGTCCGCGGGATGCAGGCCGATGCTCGGCTCATCAAGCACATAAAGCACGCCCGATAATCCGGATCCGATCTGTGCCGCCAGACGGATGCGTTGCGCCTCACCCCCGGACAAGGTGCCGCTCTCACGATCGAGCGTGAGATAGCCGAGGCCCACCCGGTCGAGAAACTCCAGGCGCTTGAGAATCTCACGCTGCAGCTCGGTGCAGAAAGTTTTTTGCAAGTCCGTCAAAACAATTCCGTGCATCCAGATGATCGCGTCACGCACGGAAAGGCCGGTGAACTCATGAATATTGAACGAGGACGTGGCACAGGCCTGTGGCCTGTGTGTAGGGCGAGCATTCTGCTCGCCTTGAGCAGACTGACCAACGGGCAGAATGCCCGTGCTACACACAGGCTGCAAGCCTGTGCCACTCAGCTTCACCCCCAGCACCTCCGGCTTGAGGCGCCGGCCTCCGCACGCTTTGCACAGCAACGGATTAAGATACCTCGCCAGCTGGCCCTTGAGCGATGCGCCCTTGGCCCGGGCGAACATGCGCTCCACCATCGGCACCAGGCCCTCAAACGGCTTTGCCAGGCTGCGCTTGTTGCCGTCAATCTTCCACCCGGTCGGAACCGCAACATCGCCAGTCCCATGAAAGAGAGCGCGCTTGAAGGCCTCAGACAAAGAACGGAACGACGCCGAAACATCAGCCTCATAAAATCGAGCAAGGCTCTCAATGCTGCGCTCATGCAGCGCTTTGAGCTTGGGCTGCTTGTTCCACCAGCCTTTGATCGCGCCATCCTTGATGGATTTCTCTGCATCCGGCACCAGCAATCCTGGATCACAAGCCATCACAGTTCCAACACCTTCGCAAGCTGGACAGGCTCCGAGATGAGTGTTGAAAGAAAAATGCTTCGGTGTGAAATCGTCGAGCACCGCGCCCGTCGTGGCGTTGATATAGCAGGTTGTGAAGCTCCGAAGTTCCGCTGCCTCACCATCACCGGCCAGGGCGCGCACCTCACGATGATTCCACTTGAGCGCAGTCTCCAGCGCCTCCATGAGACGGCCGCGCACGCCTTCGCGCATCCCAAGGCGATCAATCACGATCTCAATCGAATCCGGCTCTGTTTTAGCACGCTTCCATTTCACATCGAGTTCATGAATCACTCCATCGATCCGCGCTCGAACAAAACCCTGCCGTTGCAGCTTTTCATATAGCCCAGGAATATCCGCTCGCTCATGCCGCAGCACCGGCGCGAGAATCATCAATCGCGTGCCATCGGCCAAGGCAAGCAGCTCATCCGCGATCTGCCCGGATGACATTTTCTTCAATGGAACACCCGTCAGTGGGTCGTGCGGCTGCCCTGCGGTCGCATAGAGCACGCGCAGGTAGTCATAGACTTCCGTGATCGTCGCGATGGTCGAACGCGGATTCGGCGCCGACACGCGTTGTTCAATGGCAACAGCCGGTGACAATCCATCAATAAAGTCCACCTCCGGCTTGTCGAACTGGTCCAGGAACTGCCGCGCATAGGCCGAAAGGCTTTGCACGTATCGGCGCTGTCCCTCGGCAAAGAGCGTATCAAATGCCAGGGAAGACTTGCCGCTGCCGCTGACTCCGGTGAGAACAACCAGTTTCCCGCGCGGAATATCCAGGTTGAGATTTTTCAGATTGTGCATCCGCGCGCCTCGAACGCGGATCAGGCCACTGGCGGATTCCAATGGCGGTTGAGATTCGGCTGGCATTTCAAGAACGGACAAAGTGGAGCGGGTTGCCCGGGGATCAAGCGTTACGCCAAAATCACGCGGCGCGAAACCTTCCCGCTTTCCCGCTGTTTACACACTCAATGTCCACGTTAAGCTTGCCAGCCACCGCGACCAACGATTTCTCTGCCTGGAACATGCCGGACTGGAAACCGCCCCAAGCCATCACCTCACCGGAACCGTCCATCGACGACGAGAACGTGCGTCTCATGCTGCGGGTGCGCGACGGCGACATCAAATCGTTCGAACGCCTGGTGGAACTCAACCAGCGCGCAGTAATCGGCACCGTCGCGCGGATGCTGAACAACCTCGATGACGCGCACGACATCGCCCAGCAGGTGTTCGTCCGCGTGTGGCGCTCGGCAGAACGCTACGAGCCCTCGGCCAAGTTCACCACCTGGCTCTTCACGATCACCCGCAACCTGGTCTTCAACGAAATCCGCCGTCGCACGCGCAAGCGGGAGGTGTCCCTTGATGAGCAGGTGGAGGATCATCACCACGATCATGCCGCGCCTGAGCGGCACAACCCGGACGTGGCCGCGCAACAGAGCGAACTGGAAAATGCCATCGACCGCGCCATCGAGTCGCTCCCGGAAAAACAACGGCTCGCCGTAAGCCTGCGCCGCTACGAAGATTTGCCCTATGAGGAAATTTGCGAAATCCTCGGCATGTCCCTCTCCGCCGTGAAGAGCCTCCTCTTCCGCGCCAGAAATGACTTGAAGGAGAAGCTCGCCGGGTTCCTCGACGTGGATTGAGGCAGGGACGCCTACTTCTTGCTCAAGCGGTAGAAAAGCACTCCGCCTACGGTGAGGAAAATCACATTCGGAACCCACATGAGCAGATGCGGAAACAAGCCGGGCTTCTCTTTGATCGAATCGGCATAGGTGATGAAAATAATGTAACTGGCTGCGACTATCAGGCTCAAGGCGAACCCGATGGATGTCTCGCGGCGCTGTGCAGTAATCCCCAGCGGGATACCCACGAACGCGAAGGTAATGCAGGCCAGCGAGAAACTGTAGCGCATGTTCGCCTCCGTCAGCGAGGCTGAGATGAGTTTCTTGTCCGCCGGCAGCTTAGTGGAACTGTCAATGCCGGATCGAACCTCCCGCCACAGAATGTCGGTGTCCTTCATGCTTGGGGAAATGCGCTCGGTCTTTTCCTTGAGCTTGCTGAGTGGGAACGTGATGGCCGATTCAGCGAGGTTGATGGATTGCAGGTCGTTGAGCACGTCCATGTTCTTGACTTCGGATCCTTTCGGAGTCTCGATGTGCGCGTTGTGCAAGCGCAGCACAAAATCCGTGACTCCAGGAGTGATTTCCACTTCTGCGCGCATCGCGCGGGTGTAGCGGTGGTTGAAGCCGCCGTCGGTCTCGAAAATTTCCACATTACGCAACTTTTTGTCATCGCGCGCCCCGGTGTAAATATTATATCCGGGAAACTTACCCACGACTTTGCCCGGTTGAAAGAGCATTTCTGGCCGATTGAGCGTCAGGTCGAAGAAGAGGCGTTTGATGCTGTTTTTGCAGAACGGCGCGAGATCCACGTTCACAAAGTAGCAGACTACGGACATCAATATCGCCAGCACGAACACTGGTGCACAGATTCGCGGCATGGAACGGCCGGTCATGCGCAGCGCTGTCATTTCGTTGTCTGCGGACATGCGCCCGAAGACCAGAAGTATGCCCGTCAACATCGCCCACGGAATTGTGAAAATCAGCGAATACGGAATGACGAATGAAATAAACTTCAGGACCGCGGAAAGCGGGAGCGATGAAGTGTCGCCCAAGAGGCGTTCCATTTCCTTGAACACATTCCCCAGCACCATCACTCCCGTGAGAACGATCACACCGATGAGCATGGACGAAAACACCTGCCGCCAGATATAGCGGTCGAAGATGTTAAATTTAAAGTACTTCATGAGTGGGGGTTCACGATCACTGGTTCGCGATCTGTTTCATCCGCCGGAACAAACCCGGAAGCAACCGCGAAGTGCAGGCGTTGATATGACTGATCTAGTCCTCAAACCTGAAAATGAACTCGCCGTCCTTCTGCATCATGAGGCGGTCGCGAGCCATGAGTTCAAGATATTCAGGATCATTGGCCACCAGATCGCTCTTCTGCCGCAGCCGCGCCTTCTCCAGGACAAGTCCGGCGCGCTGGCTTTCCAGATCCTGCAATCGCGTCCGTTGCGCCGCTTCCTCCGCCGCTGGTGGACGAAACGCCAGCACGGTGAAAGGCACGATCATCGCCAGCAACAGCAGAATGTTCACCATCGTCGCCCGCGCGAGAAAGCTCGAACGGCCCTCGCTGGGCGTTAGTTTGCTGGTGAATTTTTCTACAGACATGGCTTGATGTCGGATAGTTAGACTTTCATCCGTCCGCCGAAGATCGCGTCATCTCCGAGTTCCTGCTCGATGCGCAGGAGCTGGTTGTATTTCGCGATCCGGTCAGAGCGGCTGAGAGAACCTGTTTTAATTTGTCCACAGTTTGTGGCCACGGCCAGATCAGCTATGGTCGCGTCCTCAGTTTCGCCGGAGCGATGGCTCAAGACGGAAGTGTATCCATGACGATGCGCCAATTCCACGCTGTCGAGCGTCTCGGTCAGAGAGCCGATTTGATTCACCTTCACCAGAATGGAATTGGCCACGCCCATGTCGATGCCTTTGCGCAGGAACTCGACGTTGGTGACGAAAAGATCATCGCCCACCAGTTGCGTCTTCGCGCCCATGGCGTCGGTCAGTTTCTTCCAGCCCGCCCAATCATTTTCGGCACAGCCATCTTCAATCGAGATGATCGGATACTTTTTCTGCAAGCCCTGATAGTAGGCCACCAGTTCCTCGGCATTGCGCACGCTTTTGTCCGACTTCTTGAAGACATATTTCTTCTTCTCCTTGTCGAAGAACTCGCTCGAGGCCACATCCAGCGCAATGAAGATGTCCTTGCCGAGCTTGTAACCAGCCTTCTCCACCGCCTGCGAGATCACAGCCAGCGCATCATCTGCGGACTTGAGGGTCGGCGCAAAACCACCCTCGTCACCCACCGCCGTGCTCAGGCCGCGGTCGTGCAGGATTTTTTTCAGCGCGTGAAACACTTCAGCGCCGTAGCGCAAGGCCTCACGGAACGTGGGCGCGCCCTTGGGCATGATCATGAACTCCTGGAAATCAATCGGCGCATCCGAGTGTGCTCCGCCATTGATGATGTTCATCATCGGCACCGGCAGCACCTTGGCGTTTGGTCCGCCGACATATTTGTAAAGCGGCATGCCCAGCGCGGTCGCCGCAGCCTTGGCCACAGCCAGAGAGACCCCGAGAATTGCATTGGCACCGAGCTTTGATTTTGTTTTCGTTCCGTCGAGAGCAATCATGGCCCGGTCGATCGCAACCTGTTCACTGGCATCAAGTCCTTCGAGATGCTCGGCGATGATGTCATTGACGTTCTTCACCGCCTTGAGCGTCCCTTTGCCGAGGTAGCGTTTTTTGTCGCCATCACGCAGCTCCAGCGCCTCGTGTTCGCCCGTGCTGGCCCCGCTGGGAACCGCCGCGCGCCCCACCGCGCCACCTTCCAAAATCACGTCCACTTCCACCGTAGGGTTTCCGCGCGAGTCCAAGACTTCACGCCCGATAATCGAGGCAATTAACAAATCATCCATATAGATTACTTAAGTAACCCAAAGTTTCTCGTGGTCAAGTCTGCATGGCGCTGGATTTTCGGGCCTCAGACCGGGAAGGTGCCCGGGCATCTTGCTTGAGTTGTGAGCCCCCAGACGTAAGAATAGAATCATGCACCGCCATTGCGTCCCTGTCTGCTGATGAAACAAACGATCCGGCTCTACATCACCATCCTGACGACGCTTTGCCTTGGCATCGCCACCATCGTTTATTTCGGCAACCGGCTCCATGGTCCCGATGACTCCAAAACACAGGAAAGAGTCGCCGTCGCTGAACATGCATCCCCAAGCTCGGGTGATTCCATTTTCTCTGGATTGCAACGCAACGCGACCGATCCCCTAAGCCGGCTTCTCTTGCAATTTCTGGTCATCGTGGCGGCCACAAGATTGACGGGAAAACTCTTCCAGAAGCTCGGTCAACCGGCCGTCGTCGGTGAAATGGTCGCAGGGATTCTGCTTGGGCCGTCGTTGTTCGGATGGCTTTTCCCACAAGCATTTCACTACGTGTTTGCCGCCGAGTCCCATGGCACACTGCGGCTCCTGTCCCAGATTGGAGTGTGCCTCTTCATGTTTGTGGTGGGCATGGAGTTGGAAGTTTCCCATGTGCGCCGGAAGGCAGAAACGGCGTTCGTGGTGAGCCAGACGAGCATCGTGTTGCCATTTTTCCTGGGAGTGTTGCTGGCGCTGTTCCTCTATCACTCGCTGGCCCAAACGGGAACTACGTTCACAGCCTTTGCATTGTTCATGGGAATTTCCATGAGTGTCACCGCCTTCCCGGTGCTGGCGCGAATCCTCCAGGAGCGGAATCTCACCCGCACTGATCTCGGCAGCATGGCAATCACCTGCGCCGCCGTGGGTGATGTGACTGCCTGGACCATTCTCGCGTTTATTGTCGCCATCGTCCGGTCATCCAATATGGCATCCATCGCCCTGAATCTGGCTCTGGTGGTTGCGTTCAGCGGCATGATGCTTCTCGTCGTCAAACCATGGTTGCTGCGTTGGTTTCGCCACGCGAACATGAAAGTGGCGGAACCGGGCAAGGGAGTGTTGGCTGCGGTGCTCTGCTTGGTTATCGCGGCATCTCTCACCACGGAGATTATCGGAATTCACGCATTGTTTGGCGCCTTTTTAGCCGGCGTGGTAATGCCCAGCCTCGGCGACCTGCGCCACAAACTCGCACTACGCATCGATAACTTCAGTTCCGTTCTCCTGCTGCCGCTCTTCTTTGTATTCGCAGGCTTGCGGACTCAGATCGGCCTGCTGTCAGGCTGGCAGGACTGGCTGATCTGCCTCACCATCATCGCCGTGGCTACCGTGGGCAAGCTGGGTGGCACCGTGCTCTCCGCCCGGCTCACCGGCATGGAATGGCGCGGGGCCCTGCAACTCGGCGCACTGATGAATACCCGCGGGCTGATGGAGTTGATCGTGCTGAACATGGGCTACGATCTCGGCATTCTTTCCGCGCGCATTTTTACCATGCTCGTCATCATGGCCATCGTGACCACCGTAATGACCGGTCCGCTGCTTTCGTGGTTCGGCAAAGTGAAAAAGGGCAGTTGAGACTTGTCTAAATACCGCTCTAGCACCAGTCCTGCAACGCGCGCAGTTTTGCGTGAGCCGCGCCGCGGTCGAGCAGTTCCTCGGCGAGCTTCTTGCCTGCGGCCAGATCGATTGATTTCCCGGTGATGACGAATCCGGCCGCGGCGTTCAGCACCGCGAGGTCGCGTCTTGGTCCCTTGATGCGGGAAGCGAGAATGCCTTCCAGTGTTTCCGCATTATCTTGCGCGTCGCCGCCCACAAGTTCCGCCACCTCCGCCCGGACAAACCCAAGCGTGGCGGGATCGAACTCCTCCATCTTAATTTTTCCGGCTTCGAGTTTCGCGATCCGACTCTTACCGATCGTGGAGAGTTCATCCATGCCGCGACCGTCATGCGTCAGTCCGTGAACCACCCATGCGGATTTGCGCCCGAGTTCGCGCAGGATCTCCGCAAACACCAGCACCAATTTTTCGTCGAAAACCCCAACAAGCTGGTGCGCCGGTCGCGCCGGATTCATCAAGGGGCCGAGCAAGTTGAAAATGCTGCGACGCCCTTCCGCGGCAAGAATTTTGCGCGCTTCTGCCACCGCTTTGAAGGCCGGATGATACAACGGAGCAAAGATGAAACCGATGCCCGTATCGCGCAAACAACGCCCAAGTTCCGCAGGGGGCAGATTAATCTTCACGCCCAGCGCCTCCAGCACGTCCGCTCCCCCGCTCTTTCCGGTGATGCCCCGATTGCCATGCTTGACGATGACCACTCCACCGGCCGCTAGGATGAAAAGCGAGGTGGTAGAGACATTAAAAAGATTCAGTTGATCGCCCCCGGTGCCGACCACATCCAGCACGGGGCCCGGAAGTGCAGTCGGATCGATGCCAGGATCAACCGCATGACGCAGGAACTCTCCGACGAACGATGCGATCTCGCCGGGTTTCTCACCCTTGTCCGAGAGCGCGCGCAAGAATGCCACCTTGCGCTCTACCTCCCCCGCTGGATCGAGTAAAAACTCCGACGCGTCCTTCACCTGGCCACGCGATAGATCCTTCCCGGCTCTCAGTAGTTTCTCCAACTGTTGCATCAGATGAATGTGACCGAAGGTGACCGGATGGCAACGGGTTGTTGCGGAGCTCCCCTTGCTGTTTCCCAAAAATCAGCGTATGATCCCAGCATGAGTCCGGAAGCCAACAAGCCTGATTCTCTTTCGGGTTCGCTGTTGCTGGCATCGCCAGTCTTGCGCGATCCCAATTTTTTTCACACAGTGCTGCTCTTGGCTGCGCACGACTCCGTGGAGGGTGCCTTCGGTTACATCCTGAACCGACCGCTGGAGAAGTCGGTCTCAGACCTGCTGAATGAATCCAACATCGGCCCGCTGGGCGATCTCCCGGTATATCTGGGGGGGCCTGTTGGGACGGACAAACTCTCCTTCGCCGCGCTGGACTGGAGCACGAAAAAGCGCGCGCTAAAATGCCAGACCCATCTCTCGACCGAACAAGCCATCAAAGAACTCGAGAAAGGCCGCATCGTGCGGGGTTTCGTGGGTTACTCCGGCTGGTCCGAGGGACAGTTGGAAAATGAACTTGAGCAAAACTCATGGATCACCTGCCCCGCGATGCCTGCGGTGTTGACCCATGAGCAGCCGGATGCCCTCTGGCGCTCCATCATGGACGACCTGGGGCCGTATTATAAACTGCTGGCCCGGATGCCATCGGACCCGTCGTTGAACTGAGTCACCTGTCCGGATAAAGTCGGGCTGACGAAGATAATGCATTGCCGTTCTTCAAGCCGGAGGCTTGAGAGAAATTAGCCGGTGGTGCAAGGAGCGCAGCGACTGGAACCACCGGATTATGCGTTCGCAAATGTCGCGCCCCGAAGGGTGCGCAAGAATGACCGGGACATTTCTCGCGCACCCTCCGGGGCGCAGGGTGTCACCGGAATCAAACCGGTGGTTCCTGCCACCAAGTGGCATCCACCACCGGCTATTTTCTCTGCTCCCTTCAGGAGGATGAATCTGACTTCGCGCTTGACCCGCGCTGCATCTTGCCCGTTGTCGAGGGACAATGATTTCCGAAGAACAAGTCCGCTCCGCACTCGCGCAGGTTAAGTATCCCGGTTTCTCCCGCGACATTATTTCCTTCGGCTTGATCAAGGCCGTGCACGTTGACGGAAAAAATGTCCAGATCGACATCTCCCTCGCAACTCGCGATGCCAACATCCCGCGTCAGATTCACGAACAAGCGACCAACGCCTTGCAGTCGCTCGTCGGCATTGGCGACATCAAATTGAACTTCGACATCAAAGACCCGCCCAATGCCGCGCAGCAAGGACCAGCGACGGTGACATCCAGCATCCCCGGTGTGAAACACGTGATCGCGGTGGCTTCTGGCAAGGGTGGCGTGGGCAAAAGCACCGTGTCCGCAAATCTGGCGGTGGCCCTAAGCCGGACAGGCGCACGCGTTGGGCTGTGCGATTGCGATCTCTACGGACCGAGCATCGCTCACATGTTCGGCACGAACGATCGCCCCATGGCAACCGAAGACAATCAGATCATCCCGGTGGAGAAGCACGGCTTGCAACTGATGAGCATGGGCTTCCTCCTCAACGACGATTCACCCGTGATCGTTCGCGGCCCGATGGCAACTCGTTACACCCAGCAGTTCCTGCGGCAGTGCATGTGGAATAATCTGGACTACCTCGTGCTCGATCTTCCACCTGGCACCGGCGACATCCAGCTCACCGTGGTGCAAACCGTCGCGCTCAGCGGCACAGTCATTGTCACCACGCCGCAGGAGGTCGCACTAATTGATGCGCGCAAGGCGGTGGCGATGTTCGCCAAGGTAAACGTGCCCGTCATCGGGCTCATCGAAAACATGAGCCACTTCGTCTGCCCGAACGACGGAAATGTGTATCACATCTTCGGCAAGGGCGGCGGCGAGCGTGAAGCCAGAAAAATGGGAGTGCCCTTGCTGGGACAGATCCCGCTGGAAATCCAGGTGCGGGAAAGCGGCGATGACGGCCACCCCGTCGCACTGGAAGACCCTGCGAATCATCCAGCAAGCGCGGCTTTTCAGAAGATTGCCGGCGAGATCATCAGCATCCTCGCGGCGCGTCCGGCTTAAGCCTTATCAAGTTGATGCCATCCAGCGGCGGCGCTTGAGAATCAAAATAAATCCTACGGAGAGAATACAGATCGCCCCCGACGGTTCAGGCACCGGCGCGAAGTAGTTGTCGGTGACATCTTGCGCGACATTCCACCCAAGTGTGCGCCCGTCCTGTATGGAGGTGTTGAACTGCGTGCCGCCGTATATCCCAGACCTGCCAGCCTCAATCGATGCCTGACTGAAACTGGTATAATTGCGCGTCATGTCCACTGTGCCGTCACCATCGATATCGGCAGTGATGGAGAAAGCATGAAGGTCTCCAGCAAAGAGGGTGGTCAGGGAACTCGCGGCAGCCTGGCTCACCGCGCTGGTCATGCTGACGTATTCAGGAGAGTTGGGGGCGGCGTTCAAAGATACCCATGTCGGATCACCAGTGATTCCAAGATTATTGATATCGACCCCGGCATCTCGAATGACTTCATCCTGGATGGCGGTGACGGGACGCCAACTCTTGTAAGTGTATTTTGCATCCCAGGTAGCGATCGTCGCATCCGCCATGGCGACATTGACCACGGCGAAGAGCTTGGATTTCTCATTTATCGACAGAGACGCGCTCAGCGTCTGGAGTGCCTGGTTCCAGTGGCCCGCCGTGGTCACGGTCCCCTGCGGGTCATTCCAAAATAAAGCTATGTTCGTCTGGTCGGCCGTCCGCACGACACTGGTATTTTGACCGAGTATTTTCACCTGATTAAAGTCAGTTGCATATGAGGCAGCGTCGAGACTTGGCGGACCATTCGGACGGAATTGCGAACCGGTATTGAGTGCGAAGGGTGTTATGTCGCCCCAGCCCGGACGAAGAGGCTGGCTGGAAAACGCCGGCGGTGTGGGGGCCCACTCTCCTTGCGCTCCCGAGGCTGTGTAGCCTGAATTGGAGCCCGAAGACCCATCGCTTGCTCGAATGCCGACGATCGTGTTCGCCACTGAAGTTCCCCAAGCGATGCCCTGGCTGATGGCGGACGACGAGTCTGAGAGTGACGCAATTTGGGAATTGTAAAGCAACGTGAACGCACTGTTTTCACCGTAAAGTGATGTCATCACTTGAAGTCCGGCCGCAGCCATTGTCGCACCGAGCGAAGTCCCATCTGGCGCGCCTACGTAATTCACATAAAATGGGTTGTCCAAATGTGATACGCCGTTGATGGCGTCATACATGGTCACCTGAAGGATGGCGAGGTCACGCGACGCAAAAAGAGGATCCATCGAAGTGGTTCGGATTTGGGCAAGCTCCTGAGAATTCCACTCCGTCAGAATATCAGCACGGGCGTTCTTAGGAGCCAACTCGGCAACCAAGGACACGACAAAGATCGGCAATAATCTGGACCACGGGCACTTCATGAATCAGGCCCAATTTAACTCTAATTTCCATAATTACAAAGTTAATTATACACATTACTTTGCTATTCTTGCTTATTTCCCGTCCACTCGGCTGATAATGCCCCTAAAGCGGTTTAAATAATTTCGTAACCGCGCTCGTGTTGCGCAGCCGCCAAGCGAAAACGCGGGAAATAGGCATGCTTCGTTGACTGCCGTGGCTTCTTCCCGCACTCTTACGAGATGCGGCTACGTCTTTTTTAAAAATACTCTGGCAGCCTGTTGAAAAACGGAAGACAAGCATCCTGCTTGTCACGGCAGGTCGAAGGACATGCAGGCAGGATGCCCGTCAGCCATGTCAGGCTTGAAGCCTGACTTCCAGCCTTCAAGGCGTTTTTCAACAGGCTGCGAGGGAAACGCTGAACAAAGAGTAGAAGCGACGCCCTCGTCGCTTGAACTGGTGTTTCAATGCGCGTCAAGCAGCCTGGCGACGAGGCGTCGCCAGCACCGGACAAAGCGACGAGGGCGTCGCTTCTACCTCGTCAGCTTCTGGCACTCAATGGCGAGAGACCATAGCGGCTTTTTTATTGCGCCCCCACTTGCTGACTCCGTTCATGCGTAAGCCCTG
>VFKE01000084.1 GCA_009885695.1 Verrucomicrobiota bacterium
CATTCCGCGAAATCCAAAGAGGTCACCGGGCCGCGTCGTAACAGCGTGGAGACCTTGCGGGCTGCGCGGAAGGAATTGTTGACGGCGCTCAGCGAGTGATCCGGCTGCTCAACATTCCGGGACTTTGCATCACAAGTTCGCCCGCAGTATTTTGAACAGCCAACCATCCCATAATCAACCTGATGATGACAATCCACCACGGAGCAGGTCAATGATGACCTCCCATTCGACTGTAAAAGCCGGCTTGTTAATGCTGATCCTACTGCTCGTGCGTGTGGACACTGTCTGCGGACAAAGCGCCGAGCCATCCTCAAACTCCACTGCCCATGCCTTTACCTTCAGGGATGCTGGCGAAGCCGCGGGGATTTTTCCGCACGCCGCCGGCATTCGAGGCCACGCTGCCGCCTGGGGCGACGTCGATGGCAGCGGCTTCCCTTCTCTCTTCATCGGTGTGTTCCACTACTCCAAATCGAGAACCAGCCTCTTCCTCCGCAACAAGCAGGGCCAATTTCAACTCGGCGATCAGACAGCGATCTCCCTCTCCAGTTGCGCCAGTGGAGCTATATTTGTTGACCTGACGAACAGTGGTCATCTTGATCTCTACGTTTCCAACAACGCCCGCGAGACCGAGGGTACCAAAGGCGCTCCCAGCGCCCTTTTCCGTGGCGATGGTACCGGCCGCTTCACCGATGTTTCCAAAAACAGCGGCGCGTGTCCACCGGGGATCCTAGGGCGGACGGCTGCCGCGCTTGATTACGATGGCGACGGCTTGTTGGATCTTATTGTCTGCGACTTTTACTACTCACCCAAGTCCCGCAAGGGTCTGGCACTTTTTCACAACAAAGGCGACTATCATTTTGAAGAAGTCGCCGGAGCTGTCGGTCTCCCGCAGGGCGCATCCATCGCCGGCGCAGCTGTCGCCGATCTCAACGACGATGGCTGGCCCGATCTTGTCCTCGTCAGTGCCGACGGCAACAACCGCATCTTCCTGAACGACAGTCACGGCAAATTCAGCAAAGCGGCGGATGCCCAAAACGTCCTCGCCTGGAAGAACCTCCCGTCCAATGATTTTCCCACAGGAGTCTGCATAACCGACCTGAATCGCGACGGCCTTCCCGACATCGTCATCGGCCACCACTTCAAGGCTCCCTGGCAGAAACCCGTCTCCATCCGTTTCTACCTTAATCGTGGAATCAAGAACGGCAGTCCCGATTTTGAAGACATCACCCAGGCTGCGGGCATCACGCCCCTTGGGATGAAGGCGCCGCATGTCGAAATTCAGGACTTCGACAATGACGGCTGGCCCGATATCTTCGCGAGCGTGGTTAAATTCAAGGACGACAAGCCGTATCCACTGATCTACAAGAACGCCGGTCTGCAGAATGGCATCCCGCGCTTTCGCGAGGACGTTTGGGGCGTCAACGATTTTCCGAATTACCAGGACACGCATACGGGCAGGGGATCCGATAATTTTTTTCGCCAGATGCTCGCCAGCAAAAAAATCTTGTATACCGCCGCCGCCCCCAGCGCCGATTACGATCGCGATGGCAAGCTCGACATCTTCATGGCCACTTGGTGGGTCGATTCCCGCCCTGTCCTTCTGCACAACGATACCCCCGGCGGTAACTGGCTTGAAATTCAAGTCCAGGGCAGCGGCAAGGTGAATCGCATGGGAATTGGCTCCGTCATCAATATCTACCGCCCCGGAAAAACCGGTGACAAGGCAAGCCTTCTTGGCAGCAGGGAAATAGCCATTGGCTATGGATGGTGTTCCGGTCAGGAAGCCGTCGCCCATTTCGGATTGGGCAAGGAAGAACAGGTTGACGTGGAAGTCATCCTTCCGCACGGCAGGGGCAAGGTGCTGAAACAGGGAGCCAAAGCCGGTCAACGACTGGTGATCACGCCTTAAGCCGACAACAGCTGAACCACCTTCAAAGAATATCCCAAAATCCAAGCTTGATGAAAACAACATTTCATAAATCACAAAACAGCAGCCATCGCGCCTGGCAGCGGATAACCCCAACGTCACAGCCGTCTGGCCGCAAAAACCATGTGATTGCGGTTTTGCTGGCCGTCTTCGCGCTTGTGGCGACCGCTGTATCCGCCCCTCCTGCAACTAACAAGGCCGTCCCTGCTGCCAGAGATGCTGCCAGGGCCAAGCCTGCACTTGTTCCTCCAAAGGCCTGGGTTCCACCCGTGCTGCCAGGTGGCAAATGGGTGGTCACGGACACATCACCTGACTTTCTCACCCCGCCAGCCACAATCGATCCGGACGTGCAAATTGCCAAGGCCGTGCCGACCGTCGATTTCGCCTATTTTCCCGGACAGACATATCGGGCGGAAATCTGGTCAACATGGGGAGACAGCATGTGCGCCAACGGCAAATATTACGCCTCGCTGGGCGATCATATGTATCCGGGCAAAAAATACCCGGAATCTTCCGATCATCACGGGGCGGCCTACATTTACGAATACGACCCCGCTGCAAAAACCTTCCGCCTGCTCATGAATACGAGCGACGTGCTCAAGATGCCGGAAGGGGAGTATATCCCGGGCAAGATTCACAGCCGGCTCGACATGGGGAGTGACGGCTGGTTGTATTGCGGAACTCACCGGGGTTCGGAAAAGGCAACGGCAAATCCATTATTGAAATACAAAGGGGACTGGATCCTGCGTTGCAATCCCGCCACGGGCAAGTCCGAGGTGGTCGTTCAGGGGCCGGTGCCCAGGCATTGCATTCCCAACAGTGCGCTGGACGCGAAGCGGATGATTTTCTATGGCGGCACTGCGATCGGCGATAAAAAGGACAGTGCCAATGCGGAAGATGCCATCATGTTCTTCGCCTATGACGTGGTGAACCATAAGTTGCTGTATTCGGGGAATAACGGGCCGGCGCGCGGCATGATCCTGGCCTCGTCCACAGGAAAAGTCTATTACACTCCGGGCACATCGTTATCTCCAATCATGTGCTACGACCCGTCCACCCCCGGCCAGCCACCGAAGCAGATTCCGGGCGTGATCGGGAACCGCACCGCCACGCGCGAGACTCCCGGTGGGATGGTTTACACCACTTCGCAGGCGGGAATCAACTCCGCCATGTATTCCTTTGACACCAAAACCGAGAAAGCCGAAATGCTGGCTCCGCTCGCCATCGGCAAGGGCCCGGATTACGTCGCCGCCGTGGAGGCTGATCCGGGCGGACGCTATGTTTACTACACTTTGGGCGCTCACGGCGGCAGCCAGGCTGTTGGTTCGGCCATCGTGCAGTTCGACACCAAGACCAGAAAGAAGAAAGTCATCGCCTTCCTGTCACCCTTCATTCAGAAAAAGTATGGTGTCACGCCAGTTGGTTCCTTCAGCATCTCGGTCGATAAGAAGGGGGAGACGGTCTTCGTCACTTGGAACTGCGCGCGCGACGGCGTGGGGAAAGCCTGGGACACGGTCGGGCTATCCGTAATTCACATCCCCGCCGCCGAACGCGAGCCATGAAGATTTTTCTAGTCCGTGCCTCCACGCAGGCATTAAGTAATTAAATGATAAATAAATGAAAGAACCCATTCAGGCGGACGTTTTAGTCATCCATGAAAATACCAGAACTCTTTTGTATCACGATAATCAGCCAGTTTGCGTTTGCCCTTTCCGCGGCTGATCAGGCTTCGGAACTCATCGCCTGGCAAACGGACTCCATGCAAAAGGTGTTCAAGGAAGATGTCCGGCCGGACAAAGCAAGCGGCGAACTGGTTATCGACGCCGCGCGCAATGAGGTTATCTCTGCCCAAGTCGTCGCCTGGTGCAAGGAACCGATGGAAAAAGTGACTTGCCGGGCGAGCGATCTCAAACTGGGGGCAGGACAACCCGTCCCCGCGCCACGGGTCAGATGGGTCGGTTATGTGCCAATGAGGCATAAAAGATCCGGCATTGCCCCTGTTAAGCCTCATCCTGATCCGCTGCTGGAGACTGCCCCCGCCACGATCGAAGCCGGAACACCGCAACCGATCTGGCTGACCTACAAGATTCCGGCTGATACGGCGCCGGGGCTGTATCAGGGTGAGGTGGTTGTCGAGGCCACCATCCAGGGAAAGATCCAGACGACGAAAGTCCCGCTGCGGATTCAGGTGTATGCCGCGAAGCTGCCGGACACGCGCACGCTCAAGGTCAGCAACTGGACCTGGTTCGACAGTGTCAGCATTGCCAAACTGTGCGGCGTGGAGGAAGTCCACAGCGAGCCATATTGGAAACTGATGGAAACGGTGGCGCAAAACATGGCGGCGCACCGGCAGAACGTCATCTTCACACCCATGGGGGGCATGGGGTGGGATCCACCGGGGGCTCGCGACCTGATCACCGCCAAAGTGAACCCGCAAGGGAAACTGGAAATCGACTTCACCCAGTTCGATCGCTGGGTAACGATATTTCGAGCAGCCGGAGTGGACGGTCTGATCGAAGGGAATCAACTGGCCCGCCCAAATAGAGGCAAAATCGTCATTAAAGATGGGGGAGCCTTCAAATCTGTGGCCTGGAGAATCGAAGACGGCAAAGCGGTGCGTGTGTGGCTCGGTTCGATGAGCGAGGAATATGACCAGTATCTTGCGCTCTATC
>VFKE01000058.1 GCA_009885695.1 Verrucomicrobiota bacterium
AATAGACGCGCCGATGTGGGGCAGACCTAGCCCTTTCAAAGATGGAAGAAAGCTGATAAAATCAGCATCAGAGCAACACGCAGTTCGCGAGTTGCGAAAGTCGGGTTAGCAATCGACTATCCGCTATCAGCTCCGTTTTTAGCACAGAATCACCGGCGCGCGGGATGTGGAACGGAGAGTAACTCCAATCAAGTTAGTCGGGAGGCTAATCAACATGGGTGAAGTCGAGTCAGGGGAGCTTGGGGTTCAACGGAACGCCGCCGGCCTTGTCCACGGGATAGACCGCGCCCTGCATTTCCAGTCCGGCGATGAGACCCTGCATCACACGCTTGAGTTCGGCCGGCTTGCTCGCGGCGAGGTTCGTCTGCTCAAAAGGATCCTTCGCGAGATTGAAGAGCTGGTAGTGCGAGTCCTCCGCCACCGCGGTCGGGAAGCAGTGGTAGATGACTATCCAATTGCCGCTCCGGCAGGTCGTGAAGTAGCCGGTGCGATGCGGCGCGTGCGGGTAGTGCATGAGGAACGTCTCCTCGCGGCTTGCGTCGCGCTGGCCGGTGAGCAGCGCGTTGAGCCGCGCGCCATCGACGGCGTGATCGCCGGAGCGGCTTTGCCGGTGAGCGCGAGGACCGTCGGGAACATGTCATACACGGCCGCCTGCTGGCCCTGGTCAGCGCGCGCGGAGACGAACGCAGCACCGAGAAGCAGAGCGAGACGGAGCTTTTTCATGGAGATAAAACTGGTGACTACGGATGCAGTTCGCGAACGCCGGCCTTCAATTCAAAGACCTGCTTCACCTCCGCGTCGGTCAGCGCACGATCGAACGCGGCGAGATCGTCCAGGTGCCCAACATACGCGGCTCCGAGCACGAGCAGCACCGACTCAGGATTCCAGCCGAGCGTGAGATCCCAATTCTCGATTGTCCCCATCAGCTTGCCGTTCATGTGCAGCCGGCCGACGGGCTTCTTCGTCTTGTCGTTGACGTTCTCGAACGAGAACACGACGTGCGTCCACGCCTCGCGCGAGAACGGTGCGGTCGTGAGGTTCACCGCCGGCCGCTGCTCCGCGGTCATCTTCGCCCAGTCGATGTTGTTCGGATTCCAAATCTGATCCAGCGGACGGATGGCAAAGCGGAAATGGCGCGGCGCGTCATCCTTCGACCATTCAAGGAAGATGAAACCCTTCTTAAAATCATCGCCGACGATCTGCACGGGATCGCAATAGCCCGGCGCCAAATCCTTGTCGGGATCGAGACGCAGCCAGACCGACACGGACGCGCTCCAGCTCTGGTCATTGTAATTGAGCACGCCGCCCGTGCCACTGAACTGCGGGCGCGTGGCACCCTTTTTTGTGAAGTGCAGCCCGTTGCCGAAGCGGCCGGCCACGGGGACAAGCATGAGTCTGTCGTTCAGCGCGGCAGGCACGACGCCCTTGCTCGTGCGAACGAAACATCCCTTCTCCCCGCGCGAAAAATCCGCATCGAGTCCCTTGTCGAAGGAGGCGTGGAAGGTGAGCGCCTTTTTCAGACCATCGAGGTTTTGCGCGGGTGCAGCCAGCGGAAGAAGTGTCGCGACGAGGAGGATGCAGGTGGAGTGTAGTTTCATGGGTATGATGGGTTTAATTCAGGTGGATGAATTCATTAGAGTTGAGCAACATCCGAACGCGCGTTCGATCGCGCGATCCCCCGCGACGCGCTCTGCGAAAAAGCCTGCCTGCTTGAGCATGAAGTCGTTTTTGAGCATCTGCCTGCTGGGAAATTGCTTTTGCGATTACCGGACCGGAGTGGCCCAGGGCGTGCATCGGAGACGGGGTGGGAGGGGGTATGACCCTCCGTAGAGGGTCGGTGGATATTCATTTGTAAACAAAGGGGTCTTCATGGTAATGGCTGCGCTCTCAATCAATTCAGTGGCAGATGCGAGCTTTTGGGTTTGTTCCACAATTGTAGGTAGAATACATCAAAGTCAAAGTCTCCATGCAGCGGCCATGGCGAAAATTCGGGCGATTTACGATTCTCTTGCTGCCCGGCCAGTTGCCCGGAATTGCATCGCCCGCACCGAATGTTGCCGGTTTCAGATCACTGGCGAAACGCCGCACCTGACCAAAGGAGAGTCGATCGTCGCGGCGAAGGCGTTCCGCGCGACCGGGCGCCGGAGCCTTCCCCCTGTCGAATTCGATGGTTCTTGTCCGCTTTTTGATCGAAAGAATGGCAAAAGCACGATTTACCGGGAGCGTCTCTTTCCTTACCGAACACATTTTTGCGCCGCAGCAAGAGGGGCGATGGATTGTTCATCCGTCATCGACCTCATTCGGATGCTTGAAAAGATTGATGAATAACTCGGCGGGTCCGGGGCGAGAAAAATTGAGAATGCGCTCGGCGAAGCTCTGGCATTCGAGGCTGCAAACAAAATCCGTGCGGGCAAAAAGAAAAAGAGTTGTGGACATTCAGAAATCGGATCAAGACTTTACCATGCCTCTCATTGATAAACCCCTGAAGGAACTTTACGAGTATCAAGGTCGCAACCCGAGACCAGCCGATTTTGATCAGTATTGGGAGGATGCCCTGAGTGAACTGGCGGCGACTGATCCCCGCCCCGAGTTGCTCCCCACCCGCGCCATCTCCCCCAAAAATGCGGAGGCGTTCGATCTCTGGTTCACCGGGGTGGGGGGCGCGCGCATTTACGCAAAGTATTTACGGCCGATCAAGGCAAAGGCCTGCCCAGCTATACTCAACTTCCATGGCTACAGCGGGAACAGTGGGGGATGGTTTGAGAAACTCTCCTGGACCAGCGAGGGCTTCTGCATTGCCGCCTTGGATTGTCGGGGGCAAGGGGGGCGATCCGAAGATGTTGGGTCGGTCAAAGGGGCCACCCTCCGCGGACACATTATCCGAGGTCTCGCCGACCCCGACCCCCATAAACTGCTCTTTCGCTCAAACTTCCTCGACACCGTGCAATTGGCTCGTGTCGTCATGAGCTTTCCCGAGGTCGATGCAGAGCGGGTCGGGGCGACAGGCGGATCGCAGGGCGGGGGATTAACACTGGCCTGTGCTGCCCTCGAACCACGGATCCGCCGGGCGGCACCTGTCTTTCCATTCCTTTGCGACTATCAACGCGTGTGGGAAATGGACCAGGCCAAGGATGCCTACGACGAGCTCCGCGCATATTTTCGAAGCTTTGATCCCATGCACTCCGACGAAGAAGCCATCTTCACAAAGCTCGGCTACATTGATTGTCAGAATTTGGCGCCACGAACAAAGGGAGAGATTCTCATGTTTACCGGACTCATGGACACTGTCTGTCCCCCGTCGACTCAATTTGCCGCTTACAACAAAATCCCTTCGAAAAAAGAGGTCGTGATCTACCCGGATTTCGGACACGAAAGTCTCCCCGAATCGGGTGAAAAGATTTTCGAATTCATGCAAAAACTGTAAGAGTCCCTCGTTTGATGCCCCTTCCACTTTTCGTTTTACTGAATCTTGCCTCCAAGTGGTATAAGGAAACGCTGAACAAAGAGTAGAAGCGATGCCCTCGTCGCTTGCTGCACTGGGATCATCGACTGAGGCGTCGCTTCTACTTGCGAATTAATCAGCGCTTCCTTAACAGCTTTTTGGAAAACCCCTGATTTGCATCAGGCAGGCGAAGCACCCGCCCTGCAATCTGTAGGGCAACTGCTTCGGTTGCCGTTTGTTTTGATGTCGCTCCGAGTTCTTCAACAGGCTGATAATGGCATCATTCAGGTTTCACACTTGTTTAATGGGCGAAGAAGCGGATGAAGAACTGACAAAACAAGGCGCCGACGACAATCATGGCCAAACCCCACAGCATCATCTGTCGGAAAAGTTTCTTCGCATCGCCTCCCGCCGGCAGTCCTGCGATGCAGAGCGCGCCAATCGTCGAGAGCGGAGACACATCCACGATGGCTGCGCCGACATTGATGCTGAGCGCAATTTCCAGCGGGTTACCGCCGCCCAACTTGGCCACCAGCCCCGGGACCATCGGCAGGAAAGCCGGATAGACGACGCCCGAGGTCGAGCTGTAGGTGGAAATTAAACCAGTCACAAACGCCATCGCGCCATTGGCCGTGTCGGGCGTGGCGATTTGTGCGAGCAGCGACGAAAACAAATCCATCCCTCCGGTCTTCTCCAGCACGCCGATGAGTACGCTCACGCCCGAAACCATCAACAGCACCGACCAAGGCACGGATGCGACAGCCGCATGATCTTCTTCTGCGCGTGCCATGATCAGCAGCGCGGCCGCCGCGAACGCTGACAGGCCCGGGTTGATCTTGAAAGCCACGACGCCGGCTATCCACACGGCCAATACGCCCAACGTGAACCATTGCCGGCCCGTCAGAACCGCGTCATCGGCGGCCACCGCCGCCACGCGTGGCGCGCGGAGGAGTTTCAACCCGCCGAACAAGAGATAAGCGCCTACCGCCACCAGCGCATGCGCGACGAAATTCGCCGCAAAGATACTCCAATCGTTATGCGGCAAACCCGCCTTGTTCATCTGCGCCTGCACGATCACGCCGACCGCGCTGAAGGGCGACAGGTTGCCCGCGTTGGCGCCGTTCGCGACCATCAGCGCCATCAGAAACGGCGAAACACCCGCCGCAATCCCGGCCGCCATCGCCAGCGGGGCGACCAGCGCGCTCGCGGCGATCGCGCCCGGACCGATCATGGAGAGCACACACGCCAGGCCAAAAAAAAGCGGCGGCAGCAGTGCGGGCGTTCCCCCGCAAAGGCGGACTCCGCGTCGCGCGAGCACTCCGAGCGTGCCGTTGATCTGGGCGATGCCGAACAGCAGGGTCACCCCAACCAGCGTGAGAAACAGCGACGAGGGAAAGAGCCCGAGCACCGCCTCGGCTTTCCAACCGGCTGCATAGATGCCGACGGGAAACGCCAAGGCCACGGCGAGAATGCCAACATTGATCCGCGACGTTAGGCTGAGGACGATCACCGCCAGCAGTGCGCACAATGAAAGTGTAGCGGGACTCATGGCGTGGGTGGCGTGGACTTGAGCAAATGCTTCTGCACCTTCCCCAACGCCGTGCGCGGAATCGCCTCCACGCGCACAAAGGCCCGCGGCTGTTTGAACGATGCCAGTTGCGAGCGCAGGTGCGCCACGGTGGCGGCCTCATTAAACTTTTCCGCGTCCACGACCACGTAGGCAACCGGCACTTCACCGCGCACCGGATCGGCGACGCCCACCACCGTCGCTTCGCGCACGCCCGGCTGTTCGAGGATCAATTCCTCAATCTCACGCGGATAAATATTGAAGCCCCCGGAAATGATCAGATCGCTGCGCCGGCCCTGAAGCGTGATGTAGCCGTCCGTCGCGCGCGCGCCGATGTCGCCCGTGCGAAACCAGCCCTCGCTCCACGCCGCTGCCGCCGCCTCGGGGCGCCGCCAATAACCGGAGCACACATTCGGACCTTTCACCCAGACCTCGCCCGTCGTCCCATCGGACACGACAGCATTGGCCTCATCGCAAATTCGCACCGCGACGTGCGCCAGCGGCAATCCGACCGTTCCCGGCCGGCGCTCTCCGGCGTAAGGATTCCCAATGTTCATCAACGTCTCCGTCATCCCGTAGCGCTCGAGAATCACCGAGCCGTAAAGCTGGCGAAATTTCTCGTGCACCTCCGCCGGCAAAGGAGCCGAACCGGAAACCGCGAGCCGCAGCTGTGATCCGATCTGCCGAGCCACGACCGGTGGCAGTTCCAGCAAACGAATGAACATCGCCGGCACGCCGAAGAACAGCGTGGGCTGATACTCGTCGAACCACACCGGCGCTTTCACATGTTCAAAGCGTTCGACGAGACGCATGTGGCAGCCGCTGAAGAGCCAGCAGTGCAGCCCGTTTGCCAACCCGTGCACGTGGAAGAGCGGCAGAGTCGCGAGGTAACGATCCGCGGCGGTGATATTCCACGCCGTCACGAGGGTCAGTGCATTCGTCGCGAAGTTTCCCTGGGTAAGCACCGCGCCCTTCGACGCCCCGGTCGTGCCCGAGGTATAAATGAGTGATATCGGCGTGTCGGCATCCGCGGGCACCGCGATACGCGTGGCCGGCTGGGCCGCGGCTTCCGTCGACAACTGGTCCACGTCCCACACCTCGACATCGGTCGGGATCAGTGAAGCCAGATCACGCGACGTGACGACCGCCGTGGGCTCGGCGTCGCGCACGACGTGAGTGAGTTCGCGCTCCCGATAGAGAACATTAATCGGCACGATGATCAGGCTGAGCTTGGCGCCGGCGAGCCAAAGATCGATCACCTCGACCCGGTTTTGCAGAAAGAACGCCACCCGGTCACCGGCCTTTGCCCCGCGCGCGCGGAGCAGATGGGCGAGCTGATTGCTGCGCGTCTCCAAATCACCAAAGGTAAATGCAGTCTGGCGTCCGTCCCCACCCTCAAACTCCAGCGCCGGCCGAGCAGCGCGGGCAATCAACGAGAGGTCAAACAGGGGTAACAGCGACATCTGCCAGGAAATTGTTTTTTTGCGATTGCCGGGCCGGAGTGGCCCAGGGCGTGCATCGGGGACGGGGTGGGAGGGCGTATGGGGGGGAAGGGACAATTAAGGGATGAATTATGAAGGATGAATTATGAAGGATGCTGACGCTGGCGATTTTCGCGTCTGATTTGTCTCGATGGTGGGGTGGTGCCGGGTTTCATGGCGCGTTTTCAACGTGCTGAGCATACCTCTCCTGTCCGGAGCGCCAAGATTTTTTCGTCAGGAAATTGCTTTTGCGATTACCGGGCCGGAGTGGCCCAGGGCGTGCATCAGAGACGGGGTGGGAGGGGTATGGCTCGAAGGTGCGGCCTGATCGGCTGGCCGCTTCGATGCTGTGAATCTGAGTCGAGGCTCCCTTGTGCACGGCATCTTTCATCTTGAACGGCACCGGCGCAGACCGCCGCACCCACTCCGGTAGCATCAATCCTTGGAACCGCGCATGAACCGCAGCCAGCCGGTTGAACTCATGCTCCACTGTCGGCGGAATCCAGACCTCGACAAAGAGCCGTGGCAGCAGCCAATCAAGCTCCACTCGACAGAGATTCATCAACACCGATGTGTCCGAGACGACAATCACTCACTTCGAAGGCGGAAGGGTTTGAGCGGGGAACATCGATCTCAAGGCATTCACCTCCTCATGCAAATCATCCACCGTGTAGGTGCTGATCTGCCGCTCACCGAGAGCCTCTTGAAAGGCAAACAAGTCCAGCCCCGCCATTTCCGCGCCCGCTGTCTTGCTGATCCTGCCTTGGGCGTGCAGAGCACAGGCAAGCTTCAACCGCATCTCCGCCTCGGACACATGCCGAAGCGCAGTGGTGTCAGGGAGATTCAGAGTCAGGATCATGGGCAGAGGATACGGTCTGTCCCGCTCGCAGAAAAGCACTTCGTTATTACGCAACGGATTGGCATCCCGATCAACCGCTCACTCGGCGTGAAGCTCGGTTACATCGGAACCCGCACCTATGCAAAGACAGGTTCGGATACCGACACCCCCACCTGCGCTTTCTCCTTTAGTTGGTGAGATTCTGGGAATAGAAATCAGGCCGGCTTGAAAAGCCAGTCCGGCAGGGATTGACACATACCCTCTGCGAGCTTGCGACCTTGCGACCTTGCTGGTGCCCGTCTCAACCGACAGTCAGCGGAACAAATCGCTGTGCGTGCCGGTTCGTTCAAAGCAGACGTGCGCATTGTTTTCTGTCAGCGTGTAAATCAAAACCCAGTCCGGTTCGACATGACAGTCACGACTGCCAGCAAAGTTACCACGCAGCGGATGATCCTTGTATTTTGGCGGCAGAATTTCCCCATCGATCAGCTGTTCGAGCACAAGTTTAAGTTTTCCCAAATCCTTGCCACGCCTCCCGGCAAGTTTAACATCCCTTTTGAACTGACTTGTGCGGCTGAAAGTCCTCACATTCCCAAGTCGGCATAGAGCTCCTTCTTGCTGTCAAAGCGTTTCACGGCCTTGCCCTTCTTGCTGGCTTTGAGTATGCGGGCGGTAAGTTCATTTGGAAGTTGAACGTCAAACGGCAAGCCTCGTTGCAGTTTGATCTGCCGGTAGAGCAAATGCACCGTTTCAGAAACTGTGAGCCCCAAGGTGGAAAGAATATGATCGACTTCTGTTTTCAAGCCCGGCTCAACCCGGGCGCGGATGTTGGCAGTTTTGCTCATGTTGCCATTGTAGCCCTGTTAGGGCTACAAGACAATAAACTTAGGGGCTGAAGTAGCTAAGACTTAGCGTTTGGGGTGTTTATACCAGTATTTGAGCTGTTTTAGAAGTTGCTTGTGGTCGCCTCCATTGAAGCGCCATTCGCACTCCTTGAGAAACCAATAAAAGTTCTCCTGTTTGATGCCGTTGAACCGGCGCAAATGGCGTTTGGCCTGGTTCCAAAAATTCTCGATTCCGTTGATGTGATTTTTTTGATCGGCGAAAAGCTTCGAGTGATTGACACGGCTGTGGTGAAAGTCGCTAACATCAAGGGCATCATAAGAATGAAACGTGTCTGTGTAAACGATGCTCTCAGGTTCCACGCGCTCTTGGATGATGGGCAGGAGGGTTTCGGTTTTCGCATTGGGAATGATCGCCGTGAAAACCTTCCCTCCCCTTTTAAGCAGGCCAAAAACAGCAACCTTGCCCGCTGCTCCACGGCCCCGCCTGCCTTTGCGAACCCCGCCAAAATAGCTTTCGTCCGCTTCAATCTCACCGGAGAGTTCATAGCTCGGAATCTTGCTGGCAATGAGTTTGCGCAGCCTCAGGTAAAACCCAATCGCCGTATTGGCCTGAACCCCGACGATCTCAGCGCAGGCCCGGGCGGTGGTTCCGGCAACAAAGTGCTCCATGAGCCTGCTTTGCTTATGGGCTGACAACCGGCTTTTGCGTTGAAACATTGAGTGAAGCATAGGACTTTTTGCCGCCCTTAGCTACTTCAGCCCC
>VFKE01000011.1 GCA_009885695.1 Verrucomicrobiota bacterium
AATAGACGCGCCGATGTGGGGCAGACCTAGCCCTTTCAAAGATGGAAGAAAGCTGATAAAATCAGCATCAGAGCAACACGCAGTTCGCGAGTTGCGAAAGTCGGGTTAGATCAATTTAAGTTAAACTGTAGGCAACACTGTTCTGTCCCGTCGCGTAGTGACGGCTTATGGTAGCCGTGGGTTTTAACCCACGGTAAACGCCGCATCTCCTTTTTGTCGCGGAGCGACAACGGAACCCTGGGGTTGAATGCCAACCACGTGGTTCGGTTCCGCCGTCGCTCCGCGACGAATATTCACGCACTGCCGATGACCGTGGGTTAAAACCCACGGCTACCATCCATTGTCGCTCTGCGACAAGAGACGCACTGGACAAGGCAGAGCAATGAAGATGTCCGTGGGCTGTTGGCGGCTACCATATTACTTAAAATGCTCCAGCCACTGCCCTTCAAGTGATCAGCAGCAAGCGCGGCGGATCGCCAGACCGGGTTTCAGGAGCGCGGTGGATGCAAGGCGGGACAGAACTGCCGGGCCAGTCCACGGCGATGCGCCAGAGATTGCCCAGACCGAAGGAAAAAGGTCGTGTGTTCGGAATGGGCGCGTAGTGAAGATCGTAGCAGTTCTCGTTCAAGTATTCGAGAAAGTCAGCATCGTCTTCCCCGCCGAAAAGTTTGAGAAGTTCGGCGCGAGTCGCGGGAACATCCACGCGACGTTGCGCCTCGTCATTGCGCAGACCTTCACTCGCAAACCCGTGGTAAGTGCAAAGATAAGTATCGGTTTCAGCCGTGGCGCTGTCGGTGTGGAAGGAGAAGACATCCGTGGGCACGGGCCCTGAATTCTCGTCGCGCGGGTAGCCGTTGATGCAGTTCAGAACGGGATCAAGTTCGAGTGCCCGGAGCAGTCGCTGGTCTTCCAAAAGAATGTTGATGGCAACTTTGCCCGCTGGGCTCACTGGGAGATCGTGGAGCTTGGAATCATCAAGCGTGGTGATTCCATCGCTAACGGCCAGCAGCTTCACGATCTCGCTGAAATCGCCAGCCAGCGTGCGCTGCCAGCACAGGGCGTTGATGCCGTTCGCGAATGGAGTTGTGACCAGTTCATCGAAACTATTCACCACCTTGATGCGGGCGTAGCCGGGCGGCAGGGCGAGGGGAGACATGCGCGAGGCAGAAGTTACAGTTGAGCGAGACAACCGTAATGCAGAATCGAAGCGCAGCGAATTCAACCGGCTAGAAGCTCCGAAGAAGCGTCATCAGACTGGCGCTTTGTTCTGAAGGTCGAGGGCGGCACCATTTTTAGAGCCACGAATGTCACTTGCGCGGGAGTCCATCGCGCCAGGCAATCGCTTCCAGTTCCACCCGGACAGCGTCCTCGACGGGAATTACAGGGCGTGCCTGAAACTCAAATGCGGGAAAGGTTGAGCACACCTTGTGAACTGCCACGGGATCGTCGCAGTCCACCAGCATGTGTCCACCCCAGTCGCCCACTCGCACCACGAACATTTCGATTTTGAAGTTGTCGGGTGCCTTCCATTGCGTGAACACCTCCAAAATCCTTTTCTGGGCATTCTCATATTCCATGGGCGATCCTTGCGGACGCTCGAACCAGCTGATCATGTATTTCATCGGTTTTCTATTTAGGGTTGATGCAATTAGGCCGGAATCAGGGGTGCTAGTTGCAGTTGGCTGTCGGATTTTGTTTTGATGTCCGGCACGATGATAAGAGCCAATAATTTTCCCGGTGTCGAGTTTATAATGACTCGATTTCAAGGGTGCATTTGCCAGCTGCGACCTGTCAACTGTCAGCCATCGACTTTTCTATCCACGTTTACAGCACAAAAGGTTCAGGGAGCAGTTCCAGACTTGCATTGCGTTTTGCAAAGACTCTTTCGGCCCAGATGTCGGCAAACAACACCACGGGGCGGTCCAGTTCGTCATTAGCCAGCAACGCGTCTGGGCACGGGATCACCCCGCCAGATGGAGTGGCCTCTCCCTCGCGCTGACGAATCCAGCGGATCAGCGTGTAGGGGGCGTTCTCAATGCGGGACTCGGCTTTGTATTCGGCCAGCAGCCGATATTGCACGACTTCAAACTGGAGCGGACCGACAGCTCCGAGCAGAGGGATGCGCTGGACGGATTGCGGCTGATGGAACTGCTGCACGACGCCTTCCTGGAGGAGTTGCTCCATGCCCTCGCGGAAACGCTTGTATTGCGCCGGTGTCGAGCTGTGCAAATGGGCGAAGCACTCGGGCACAAAGGCGGGTGTTTCATCGAACACAATGCCGGCAGTCTCGGTGAGCGTGTCGCCGATGCGCAGGTTGTAGTTGCCCACGATGCCGACGACATCGCCCGCGAACGCCTCGTCCACGGTCGAGCGATCACGGCCGAAAAGTCGCTGGGAGTTGGCGAGGCAGACGCGTTGCTTGGTGCGCGGATTTTGCACCATCATGTCGCGCTCGAATCGACCGGAGACAATGCGGATGAAGTAAATGCGATCACGATGGCGCGGATCCAAGTTGGCTTGAATCTTGAAAACGAATGCAGAAAACCCCTTGTCATCGGGCTTCACGGTGGTGCCTCCGGCAATGCGCTGGGTCGGCGGCGGAGCCAGTTCCAGAAAGGCATCCAGCAGGAGATGGACACCGAAATTGTTGCTGGCGCTGCCGAAACAGACCGGAGTTAATTTCCCCTGATCGATCAGCGCACGGTCGAAGGAGTGGCCGGCACTGTCGAGGATATCGAGCTCCTCCATGGATTGGCTCAGGGCCGCCTCTTCCACGTTTTGCTTCACCACATCATCCTGCAATCCACTGACGATTTCCGGAGCGCGATGAGCACCGCGGACGGTGCGCTCGAAGAGATGAACGCTGGATTTCCGGCGATCATAGACACCGCGAAAGGAAAAACCGAGACCGAGCGGCCAGTTCAACGCGCAGGTTCCGATGCCCAGCACGGACTCCAATTCATCGAGCAAAGCCAACGGCGCGCGCGCGGGCCGATCCAGTTTGTTGATGAAGGTGAAGATCGGCACGCCGCGTCGGCGACAGACTTCAAAGAGTTTCCGCGTCTGATTCTCGATTCCTTTGCCGGCGTCAATGACCATGATGGCGGCATCGACTGCGGTGAGCACGCGGTAAGTGTCCTCGGAGAAGTCCCTGTGGCCCGGTGTGTCCAGCAGATTGATGACGCAGCCGCCGTATTCGAATTGCAGCACGGTGGAGGAGACAGAGATGCCGCGCTGTTTTTCCAATTCCATCCAGTCACTAGTGGTGGATCGCTGATTCTTTCGCGCGGTCACGCTGCCGGCGAGTTGCACCGCGCCGCCATACAACAGCAACTTCTCGGTGAGCGTGGTCTTCCCGGCATCAGGGTGGGAAATGATGGCGAAGGTGCGGCGGCGGGCGATTTCTTGAGATGGATTCATCAGGGGATCATGGAAATTTTTTTGCAGCGCGAGCCAAGTGAGGACTCGTCGAACAGCTTTCTGGCTGCACTTTTACATCCGTTCCGTGGTCTGAATGCCGAGGAGTCCGAGTCCGGTCTGCAAGACGCGGCTGGTCAACTCGCAGAGCACGAGGCGACTGTGCCGCGTCAGGCCTTCCGAGCGCAGCACAGGGCAGGCTTCATAGAAACCGTGGAAAGTGTCCGCCAGCTCAAACAAATATTGCGCCAGCAGGTTGGGCCGGAAGTCGCTGAGAACGTCGTGAACGATTTCGCCAAATTGGGAGAGTTTGAGTGCGAGCTTCCGTTCGGCGTCCTCGGTGATGGCGACGCTGGATGGGGATGGCGTGTGGGGACACCCGCCACCACTGTCAAGTTTGCGGAAGATGCTGCGGATGCGGACGTAGGCATTGATGAGGTAGGGCGCGGTGTTGCCCTGAAGCGAGAGCATCTTGTCCCAGGAAAATTTGTAGTCGGTCATGCGGTGCTGGCTCAACTCCGCATACTTCACGGCACCAATGCCGATCACTTCGGCGATCTTCGATTTATCATTGTCCGGCAGGTCGCGCTCAGCGACCACGACTGCTGCGCGTTCGACGGCTTCCTCGAGAACTTCCAGGAGGCCGACGCTCTCGCCGCTGCGGGTTTTGAACATTTTGCCATCGGGGCCGAGGATGGAGCCGAAGGCAATGTGCTCCATGCGCGTGGCGTGACCGCGACGTTGGGAGACTTCAAACACCTGCCGGAAGTGCAACTGCTGCGGCGCGCCCACGACATACCAGATTTCATCCGCAGTGAACTGGCGCACCCGGTGATCGATGGTTGCGAGGTCGGTGGTGGAATAAAGGAATCCACCGTCGGATTTGCGCACGAGACAGGGAGCCGGAACCCATTCGCCACCGCGATTGATGAGGAAGGGATCCTGTTCCGGCTTTCTACTACCATCGGAAAATACGCAGACCGCACCGTCGCTGATGACCGCGATATTTTTCTCAAGCAAATCTTTCACTAGCGGCGTCAGGGAATCGTTGTAGAAGCTCTCCCCGAGATAGTGATCGAAGGTGACGCCGAGCCGGGCGTAAATCCCATGCAACTGGTCGAGCGTGAGCTGCACGCATTCCCGCCAGATTTTGAGATTTTCCTCATCGCCTGCCTGGAGCTTCACGAGTTCCGCTTTGCATGTTTCCAGCACGGCTTCGTCGGCCTTGGTTGCAGCATTCACGTCGCGATAGACGCGCACGAGTTCATGAATGGCATCCTTCCGGAGCGCAGCTTGATCGAGTCGCGTCTTCCAGCCGTGGAGGATCATGCCGAACTGCGTGCCCCAATCGCCGACGTGATTGTCGGTGATGACTTGATGGCCAACGTAACGGGCGATGCGCGCAAGGGCATCGCCAATGAAGGTGCTCCGGATATGGCCGACGTGCATGGGCTTGGCCACATTCGGCGCGGAGAAGTCGATCACGATGCGCTTCGGGTCCGCCACGGATGGCACGCCGAGCATGCCGTCCGCAAGCTGGGATGATACCGATGCCGCAAGGGTTTCGGGCGTCAGGCGGAAGTTGAGAAATCCGGGGCCGGCGATTGTGGGCATCTCACAAAAGCAGCTGCCATCGAAGGCAGTCACGATGGCATCCGCAAGCTGACGCGGATTCATCCTGGCAGCTTTTGCGACCATCATGGCTGCATTGCTCTGGTAGTCGCCGAATCGTTCGTCGCTGGCGATTACCACTTCGATCGTGATTCCATCAGGAACAGTGATGTCCGCCTTGCCGATGGCATCGCGGAGTTTTTGGGTGAGGAGCTGGCGGAAAGTCGGCATGGGAGGACGCGCATCCTAGGCGGTCGGAGCGCGGTCGCAAATGCTATCCATCGACGAAGCATCGGAAAAATTGCGCCTCTACCGACAAACGCCGAGTGCTTCCTCGCATTTCACCTGTGACTATGTATTTTCTTCGATGATTCCTGGCATGGTGTACCACTCTGGAAACTGGGGTGTGCAAAAACTTGACAAACAAAACACAGAATGTCTGTCCCGAATGGCGCTTAGTTAAGCCCTAAGGCGGACATGTTGTCCGCCCTGTCAGGTGGGCTTCAGGCTCGCCTGTAACGGACTGCAAGTCGTTAGACATGGCGGATGTCACATCCGCCTTACACTCCGAAGCGCCGCCTTAAACCAAGCGCCATTCATGCCTGTTCCTATCAAATAAAAAACCCCACGCAAAGTGCGGCAGGCATTCCAATGAATTCAGCGAAAAACGATATATTTCCCGCTTGTGCGGGGGGTGGTGGACATTACTCTGCGGTTGAGGTTGCCCTTGGTGGGGCAACCTGAGTAGTTACTAAATAAAGACCAATCGGCCACTCGAAACGAAGTAGCGATTATGAAGACAAACAAACCATTGCCCTGGCTGATGATCTCGTCTCTTGCTGCAGCCATGCTTACGATTTGCTCGAATGCGCAAACGACGGCTCCTGCACAGGTGCAACCGGCAGCGCCATCTGCGGCCACGCCCGCTGTCGCAGCACCAGTTGCAACTGCGCCAGCGGTGCTTCAACAAAGGGCTCTGCCGCCCGTTTCCAACGCAGACCTCAAATATGCCACGCGGGTGGCGCTGGCTCAGGGAGTCCTCTTCCTGAAACAACTCGCTGAAAAAGACCCCCAGGGATGGATTGTCCCTCCAGTGCAGAAATTGCGACTTGTCGGATACAAGGATGTTCCGAGGAAATACAAGATGGTGGAAGTTACCCGACCAATTTACGAATACGAATATGGCCCCGACATCATCATTTTCATTCCCGGCACTTCACCCAGCCAGCCGGACAGGAAAGTGGTCCGCAAGGTGATAACAAAAGCAAAGCAAGTGGGCACGACGAAAGTAACGATCGAGCAATTTGACCCGAATGGCCCGCTCGAAAAGATTTGGAAGCAGCCCATATACGAATTTATTGGTGATGTTCGGTGGCATTTTAGCAACATCGGTGACTCAGCCATGGCTCTGGGTGCCCTGCGCGCCGCGGGAGTGCCCGAGAGCGATCCGGCAGTTCAGCGCATGGTGGAGAATTTGACGGACTTCCTGAATGCCTTTGGACCGCCCGATGAAACCTGGAATCTGGCCTGGCTCACGATTGCCATGGCCCAGACTGGGGGTGATGTCGCCGCTGAGTGGACGCAGAAGCTCGCCTCACGCCTCTTCGACGGCCAGATCACGGAGGGTGCTGCTCGTGGATTTTGGGGGCCGATGTGCGTTCATCCCCGATTGTTATCCATTCTGGCGCGCAACTACATCGCAGCCGAGGCTGAGCTTTCGAAACGTAAGCTTAAATACAATGAGAATCCGACCAAACAGAACCAGGCTCGTGTGGACGAAGCAGAGGCCAATAGCAATCGCTTCCAAAAAATCGCCAATGGCTGGTCGCGTGCTGCGCTCCGTTTTGCAAATGCCGAGCAGCCAATGGAGGTTGAAGGGGGAGGGACGAAGGAGTTTTTTCCAGGTTCCACGGAATATTATTATACGCAGCGCTCGGCTGACCTGGAAAGCACGTGGATCGCACTTCATGCCCTCTCTGTAGCCGCCGAAGCACGGCGCTTGCCCAAGGAATCCTTCCGTCCATCCACCAAAGCCCTCACAGACACCGGTGCCCCGAAAGGCAGTACCAGCATGAGCATTTTCAAAGTGGACTCGACTACGGTGCCTCCTGAGTCGGCCATGGCCGTGCTCGCTCGCGCCGCCAACGCCATAAAAACAGCCCAGCCTGCCGATGGTCGCTGGACCGAGTGTAACTTCCACCAGCCAGTCACCGATTTCGACTCCTTCATCGGAGTGCTACCTGTTCCTTCTGATCCGAAAAGTTTTCCACTGCTTGCCTCGCCGGTCTCCGCCTTGAGCGCGGCTCAGGGCATCGCCGCACTGGACAGCATCAGCCGGGCAGTTGGCATGGATAAAATGGCCAATTTCCTGCCAAACTATACAGCTGGAGCAAACGGGCGCACGGCTGAAGGGCTGGCATTGATCAAGACAGTGTGGCCCAAGCCCACGGTGCGTCCCGTGCTCACACCGGCCCTTTACAACCTATTCCTCACTGCGGCCCGTCCACTCAGCATTGGAGTGCCGAGTGACACCAGTGCGGGTCAAATGGAGGATCAGCTTACCCAATTGCTTATCCTTGCTGGGAATCCTGCAGGCGGGTGGGGAATAGGTGCCAAACGTTCCTTTATCCCAAGCAGCAGCAGGGAGCGCTATGCGGCTCTCAAGGCCAACCTGAGTCTGAATACTCTCGCGAACATGAACAAGGCTCATATCAGAGATGGCAACGGTTTCCCTTCTGGACTCAATACCAGCGATGCCGCACCATTTGCCACAGCCGCTGCGGTTTATTTCCTCGCGGGCCGTCTTGAAAATCCCGGTGCCACCGTGCAGGAACTGTCCGTCGATCCGGCTCTGGCAGACCTCCGTAAAGAGGTCAACGTGCTCCTCATGACCATACCGGCAGTGGCCAAGCCGGTGCCAGCGGTTGTGGTTCCAGCTTCTTCAGCCGTGCCAGGCAAGAAGCCGGCCTCACCCGAGGATCTCGTTCCCGACATACCGGTCAAGCCATTGGACACCAAGAAAAAAACAGACGAGTCGTTCTGAGGCAACAATGGCTGACAGCCTGACTCTTCCGAAGTATTCGACACCATTTACTATTACATTGCACAGTCATCCCATAGAAAGTAAGCGTCAAGCGCACCACCATCGTTCGCGAATTGACTTGGTGAATGAAACGACATTGCGCACTTCCATATTCAAGAAACTAGATGACACCAATGGAGTGGATCGGTGTTGAGGCAAGGGATCCGAAGGTCATCGGACATTCAGCGAGACGGTGGGGTGGGCCGACGCATCATCGGTCGAGTCGGGCGCTGGGGCGGTGGGGCGGCTGCAGGAGCTGGGACCGTACCGCCCTTCGGGGATGGGGCGGGCGGACGCATTATCGGTGGACCCGGGCGCTGGGGCGGTGGGGCGGCTGCAGGAGCTGGCACCGGACCGCCCTTCGGGGATGGGGCGGCTGCAAGAACTGGCATGGCGGGCTCGATGTCCGCTGCGGTGGTTCCCTGCGGCAGGGGGTTCGGTGTGGCCACCGCGCCGAGTGCTGGGTCGTAGAGTCGGTGTTTCGGATCGACTCGGTCCAAAGGGATGGTCACCGCAGGCGGCGGAGTAGGCTCGGCGCCTTTTTGCGGCTTTTGCTGATAGAACTCATGGCTCAAATTTTCGCCGATGGCGGGTTGGAGACCTGGCAGGCTCACGGGGGTGATGTGCAGTTTGACCTTGAGCGTCAGTTTCAGGGCCTCTTTGGGGTCACGTTTCATCCATGGGAGTTCGCCAAGTTTCGGTTTGCGATTTTTGAAGTCGCCCCAGAGGGTTTCCTGGTCGTCGGTCCAGAGGATGAAGTGTTCGAGATCGGGATTTGAGAGCGAGGGGTCGGTTTCCAGGGCGGCGCCGTAGAAGCGCACGGCTTGCAGCACCATGCCGTGATGGAGCAGCGCGTTGGCGAGCGCCAGATTCTGCAAGGGCTTGCCTTTATTGTGCTCTAGGAGCGCGGTGAGCAGGCGGATCGCCTTGCGGGGGGCGCCTTTGGCGAGGATTCGTGCGGCGAAGGCCAGTTCGACATCGATGCTTGGAATCTCATGGGTCTCCCAAATGATGTCCGCGGCCTCAAGGAAGGATTCCTGATCGTAGAGGAGATGGGCCAGTTGCTTGCGTGTTTCCCAGTCGTCTGGATGGCTCTTCAAAGTCTCGCGCAGTTTCGTCTCGTCGGGTTTTTGGTGGCTGGTGCTCATGGCTTAATATTAAGGGTAGGGGTCAGCAAAAATTGACAAACAGTGCGTTCGCTGAAGGCATTCTCTACAAAGTCCGCACTGGCAAATTATAGTCCATGTCGGGTGGAGCTGTCGGATGGCGGAAGGTTGAAGCTCGGCGCGGCCGGTGCGCCGAGGGAGGCGACACTGGGAAGATCAGCAGAATGAATTCCGTGATCGACGAATGTTCGCTCGATTAAGATGGAAAGTTCGGCGGGGAAAAGCTGGAGCCGCGCTGCTGCCGCGGTCGTGCGGCGGAGCAAGCAAGCGGCCGAAGCCGACACCATCAGCGATAACAGGATGGACAAGCCGATTGGGAGCAAAGCAGGAGGAATCAAGTGCGGCAAATCAAAGAGAGCGTCCGCATGATGGAGCACGGCTTCTGCGAAGACTGCCATGCCGAGGGTTAGACCGGCCCAGCGGATGAAGCTTCCGGCTTTGGGGTCGGGACTTGTGACCGATTGAAAATTCAATTCAATCTCATCGGCGGCGCGTTTCATGGCCCGCTGCACCGTCTTTAATTGGGAACTGGAGATGCGGCCCGCAGCGCTGAGTCGGATGGCGAAGTTTTGTTCAACGCGGTCAGTTCCGATCAGGTGGAAGGCGAGTTCGCGGCAGCCCGCGAGATAGACCTGCCAGTGCGGAGAGCCCTTGAATTCCACACTGTCCTGGAAAATGGCGAGCACATGCGCTGAGTTGCGAAATGTGTCAAAAAAATTCTCGTCAGCCTCACCAAAGTCCATCGTGCTTCGGCGCCGTGAAAAAATGCGGATCAGTAAAATGAACGCGAGCAGAAGCAGCAGTCCGCAAGCGGTGGTGGTCGGAAGGCCGGGCCCCGACGCCCAAGTTTGGAATGCAGCCAGGTCCGGCGGGTTGATTTGCAGCAGGAGGGGGGCAGACATAAATTTCAAGTAAGCCAACATAACGACTGTTCGCCCGGTGTCTTCGAGAAAATTTCATCCATACCAGCTTGCACCTCGTATCAATGAGGTATCACCTTTCCCTTATGAAAAGCTGGTCCATTCGCGTTGCCACCCTTGCCGGAACCGAGGTGCGCATTCATCTCACCTTTCTCATTCTTCTCGCATGGGTGGGCTGGGTTGCTTATTCGCAGGGAGGCATCAGCGCGGCGCTGGGGTCGGTGGGGTTTATCTCCTCGATTTTTCTTTGCGTGCTGCTGCATGAATTCGGACACGTGGCTGCAGCCCTGCATTACGGAATCAAGACGCCGGATATCACGCTGCTTCCCATTGGTGGTGTGGCGCGCCTGGAAAGAATGCCGCGGCGTCCGTCCGAAGAATTTGTCGTCGCGATCTGCGGCCCACTGGTCAACGTGTTCATCGCGTTGCTGCTGTTTGTTTTTCTGCGCGCCGTTCCTTCGTTCAATCTGGAATTTGATCCGCTCAGCGGAAGTTTTGCCCAGCGCCTCATGCAGTGGAACCTGCTGATGGTGGCGTTCAACATGATTCCGGCATTTCCGATGGACGGCGGCCGCGTGCTCCGGTCCGGGCTGGCCATGATGATGGACTACGGACAGGCCACGCGCGTCGCGGCGTCGATCGGACAGGGGATTGCGGCCATGGGATTCTTCGTCGCTATATTCATGTTTCATCCATTTTTGTTGATCATCGCCTTGTTCATCTACATGAGCGCGGGTCAGGAGGCTGCCATGGTAGGGCAGGAAGAGGCCACGCGTGGGCTGACGGTTGCGGATGCCATGGTGACGGATTTTCATGTGTTGCAGGATGATGCGCGACTGGGCGAGGCGGTGGAGGTTTTGCTCAAGGGTTCACAGCACGATTTTCCCGTGCTTGACGCGGCGGGTCGCCTGGCGGGAATGTTGACTCGCACCCGCTTGATTGGAGCGCTGGCCCAGCATGGCATGAGTCACCCTGTGCGCGATGCACTTGAGCCAGCGGGTGAAACGCTGGATTCGCGCGCCGGACTGGCGGATGCGATGCAAATCCTGCGCGCTTCACCACTGCCCGGGCTTCCGGTGATGGATGCCGCTGGACGTTTGATCGGCCTGCTGACCACCGAGAACCTCGGTGAGATGATGATGGTGCGGGCTGCGCTCGCCCGCGGCGGAAACTATTCCAAGCAGGCGGGATCGTAGGGCCAGAGCGGAGTGATGGACTCTGTCTGCACCCAGCCGCGGATTTCCTTGCCTTCGGGCGGCGGATTTTCGTTATGGAACTCCACGTAGGACCAGCTTCCCCGATCCTCGATCTTGCGCACCTGACTGCCGGGTGGCAGTGGCGCCAAAGAATTACTGGTGGTGCTGGCGGCGGTGTAGGCGCGTGTTTCCCTGGAGGTGATCACGGCGATGTCGCGGACTTTTTCAAAGGACGGACTCCAGAGCCAGCCGAGAACACTCGATGCTTCGCCCACGAGTGCCAGAACAGCGATGGTCAGCAGCAGGGCGCGGAGGTTGCCGGCCCGGACAAAGAAAAAGGCGATGATGCAGCAGAGGGTCAGCGCCCAACCGCAGGCGGATGCGATTGCCAGCCAATGGGATCGGCTGAACCAAGAGGCGAACTGCCGGCCAATTCCGTTGGTGGGAAAGAAAAAATTGCCGGAACGTTCATGGATGTGGGCGATGTTTTGTCGTGTCTCAGCAGATGGGGCGGGCAGCAGGGCCGCCCGCTGATAATACAGCGCCGCGTGGCCGAGGTCGCCCAGGCGGTAACGGGTGTTTCCGAGGAGTTGGAAGAGCGCAGGTGAGTAGTGCTGTTCGCTGATGAGTGTCTCGCCGATACTTTGTGCCTTGGGGAAATCACCCTGCTCGAATGCGTTGCGCGCTTCGGAGTAACGTTCTTGCGGCGTGGATTCCGCGCTGAATGCCAAGGTTGTGCCGAGCATGGCCGGGAGAACGGCAATCAGGATGGGAAGAAAATTCATAGTGTGCCCTGATTGAAAATTTGCGCGCAGGTGGCGCTCAAGCTTGAAGTATTTGCAGCACGCGGGCGCGTTCGTCAGTTGGCATCGGTTCCGCCGAAGCGGCCTGCGACGGACTGAAGTTAAGTTGCTCATGCTGGCTGAGCACGGACTGACATTCAGCGTTAGGCGTTCCGCTCTGCAGACGGATGTATTGTGCCGCAGTCTGGTAAAAGTTTCCGCGGGACAGACTGGCTCCGCGCAGACGTTTCCAAAGCTCACGCACCGGCGTGGATGTTGAAAGCGCGCGAGTTTGCCGGAGAGATGTGCCAAATTTGATGCCGAGGAGCAAGATCACGGCACCTGCTGCCGCCCCGTTCCAAAACAGGAACGTGCGATTCTTCCATAAGACCGGGTGCGGAGTAATCCATGCGGCCTGATTCGGCAGAACGCTCACGATGTCCGTGAGTTTTACCTGGGGTTGCGAAATCTTCTCCGGTTCGGCAGGAGACTGCTCGCCAGATGTCGTTTCCAGCGGGCCGGTCACCCTCGGTGCAGGAGGAGTTACGGATTCCTTCACGCGAATTGGCAGCGGCGATGTGCACGCAGTAACGTATTGTTTTTTCGTCGGGCTGAAGTAGCTGAATTCAAAGGGTGGTATCTCAGCCAATAATTTTTTTGGAATAAGGACCTGATTAAAAGTGGCGCGCTGATCATGGGCTTCGCCGGTTGGGTCCGGTTGACGGACGTTGAGGCGGCGGGCGGGATAGGTTTTCCAGTCACCGGCGCTGGTCAGTTCGGGCGCGGTGAGGCTGTCGAAATTGCCGGAGCCAGTAATGTTCATCTCAACGGAAATTGGGTCGCCCACGGAAAGTTCATGGGGCTCGGCATTGATGGAAATATCGAAATCGCCCACCAACCCTTTAAAGCCGGCGGGACGGTCACTGTCCGGCAGGGGAAGCACGTTGATATCGATGTCCGAACTCTGTGGTTTCGCGGTGCGCTGCTCCATTTGCCTGAAAAATGGATGCTGAAACGCATTTGCGTTGCCGCGGGCCTCGACCTCGAAGAGAAGTTCGCTGGTGGCCGGGCCTAGTTTGAATTTGCCCGGTTTAAGTGCTGAAAGATTGCTCCGGAATGTATACGCACGATAGCGGGCACCGCCCATGGAGACGATGGTCTGTTCTGCTTGAATCGGAAAACGCTGGATCGCGAAATTGTCTTTCGGTATCTCGATCAATCCGATGCGTTGCATGGCAACGCTGCGCTCGGGTGCATAGATGGTTACGGTGATCGGGACGACTTCGCCGACATAGATTTCCCGTTTTTCGATCTGCATGACGAGCAGCGGATCATTATGCGATGCAGGCTGGACGGCGTTGGCATTGGCGATGATGCGGACTTCGTTTGACTTGAAAAGCTTGCCGCCGACACGAATCTCCTGAGGAGGAATGACCAGAGTGCCTGCCTTGCTTGAGGTGATGATCCAGGTGAAGCTGGAACTGCGCTTCACGACGCCGTTGATGATGCTTGTCTGGTTGCTGAACGACGGGGCGTTATCTGCGAGATCCAGGCCGGAGGGCAATTGCAACTTCGGTGCCTCGTCCGGTTGGCCGCCCTCGATGGTGATCGTGTAGGTGGTGGAGCTTCCCGGCTTGATCTCTGCAGGTTCGGCTGATGCTTGCAGCGTTTGGGCGAAGGATGAACGATGAAGGATGAAGGATGAAAGGAAGATGATGCAGCATAATAATGATGCGCGTCCGCAAGAGCGCCATGCGGCTATTCTTTGAATGCTATCTGTCCTGTGTGTGTTGCAGTGCATGTTGAGATCGTGCTTTATCCTTTCTGCTAGTAATCTTTTCCGCCCGGCGGCCTTTCGCGGCGCATCATGTATTGCGCGGACTTCTGGTCGTCGGCGTAGGTGCGCAACTGGTTCCGTGCCTCCTGCGGCGTAAATCCGGTCTTGTCGTTGCGCTGGTCGTCAGAAGGATCCTTTGGCTCGCCTTCCTTCTGTTGTTGTTCGCCTTCCTTGGCTTTCAATTCGCCTTCAGGAAGCTGTTCCTGCTTTCCCTGAAGTTGGTCGTGCTCTTTCTGTTGGTCCTTGTCACTCTCCTTTTGTTGCTGGTCCTGATCCTTGCCGGAATCTTCATTCTCCTCAGGTTCACCTTCGCCTTTGCCGCCTTTCTGCTGCTGTTTGTCTTTTTTCTGCTGCTGCTGTTTCTGCTGCTCTTGCTGCTTCTTGAGTTCATCCAGGCGCTTCTGCACAAAATCGCGATTCTCTTCGATTTCTTTGTATTCAGGTGTGCTTTCCTTGTTCAACCGCTTCAAGACTTTGAGCGCGTCAGTGAAATGATCGCGCGAATCCGTCCAGGCCTTGATCGCGAATTCAGGCTCCTTCTGCAACCGGGTGTCGCCAAGGTCGTAGAGGCTGGTGCCCAGCCCGCGCAGGGCTCGTGTTTGAATCCCTTTGTCGGGCAACTCAAGCGCGTGGCTGAATGAGCGCACCGCGCTGTCGTAATCCTTGAGCTGGTGTGCGGATGCCGCCAGTCCGTATAGCATTTCATCAGCGTGGAGTGGCGTTTCCTTTTGTTTCAATGCGCGAGAATATCCATTGTGTGCCTCTTCGAATTTTCCCTGCGAATAAGATTCCGTGGCGCGCTTGAGATCATCCATCTCCTTCGCGTTGGCGGATCCGTGGCCCGCGAATAAGCCGAGCAGCAACAACGTGGCGACCGTGGCCGCGGGCGGGGCGTGAACCGCAGTCTGCGGATCCACGGGAAGCGCCGGGGGCTTGATCGGTTTACGTGTCGAATGCCGCATAAGCTGGGATAACATAATGCACAACAGACCGAGACCAAGCGGCCATTGATAGCGTTCAATCGGACGCGATTCTTGGTGCGAATCGGAGGTCTTGGCATCGAGTTGAGTGAGCAGGCTGTCGACCGCAGACTGCGTCAGGGCTTGCGAGGCGAGTTCGATGTAACGTGCACCGGTGATCGTGGCCACCTGCTGGAGCAGTTCAGACTCCAGGCGCGTTTTCACGACGTTGCCTTTTTCATCGCGAACATAGTCGCCCTGGTGTTCGGGTTCAGGGTCTGGAATCAGGGAGCCTTCCGCCGTGCCCATGCCCACGGGTAGAATCAGCAATTGCTTGCTCGCGGCATCTTTCGCGGCCGCGAGTGTTCCGTCCTCGGTTTCATGGCCGTCGCTGAACAACACCATGCCGCAGTGCTGGCCAGGTGTTTTTTCAGTGATCTCCAGCACCAGTTTGATGGCAGCTGCCAGGCTGCTGCCACCGCGTGGGATTGAGGTGTGATCGAGCGCCTGAATTGATTCTCGCACCGCCTCATGATCGGTGGTCAACGGTGCCTGGAGGAACGCCCGTCCCGCGAAGGCGACCAGGCCGACACGGTCTCCGTGTAGTTTTTCCAAAAGATCCTGCGCCGCGAGTTTCGCCCGAGTCAGCCGGTTGGGCGACATGTCGTCGGCCAGCATGGACTTCGAGGTGTCGATGGCGATGAAAACATTCCGCCCGGACTGTGGCACTTCGTTTTGTTGAGTGCCGAATTGCGGGCGGGTCAGCGCGATGATGATGAGGGTTAGTCCGAGCAATAGCAGTCCAAAAATCGTCCATGACCAGGCTAGCGTCGCACCGGCGAGCAGAGGCGATCGCAGGCGTTCCGAGGTCGCGAAAGCTGCAAGAGAGAATTGCACCCGCTTGTCCGCCCAGATTTTTAGAAGGATCAGCAGCGGCAGCGCGAGAAGCACCAGTGCGTAGTGGGGTGATGCAAAATTCATACGGTAAGCGGTGCCAGGCGCGCCGCGGTGACTTTCCAAATAGAATGGAGCATGACGCAAGCGGCGGCGGCGATGATAAAATAGTGGAAGAAATCGTCCGTGCGCAAGATGATGCGTCGCTCAATCTTGGTCTTTTCCATTTTGTTGATGGATTCAAAGACCTGTTTCAATGTCGCCGAATCCTGCGCCTTGAAAAACGTCCCGCCGCCGATATCAGCGATCTGCTTCATGCTCTCCTCGTCAAACTCGTCGCGGTGGGAATTGATGACGCCGCCATTGGGAAGCCGGATTAAATGGAAGCCCGATGTGCCAACGCCGATGGTGTAGATTTTGATTCCGAGCGTCGCTGCGAAACGAGCCGCGTCCAGCGGGCTGAGCTTTCCCGAATTGTTCGCGCCGTCGGTGATGAGCACGAGAACTTTGCTCTTGGCCTCCTGCTGGTCCAAACGTCGCGCCGCAGCGGCCAGACCGGAACCAATCGCCGTCCCGTCTTCCATCACACCGGTCTGGATGCGGTCCATATTTTTCAAGATCCAGTTGTGATCCAGGGTCGGGGGACATGGTGTGTAAGGCGCGCCCGCGAAGGCAACAATGCCGATGCGGTCGCTGGGCCGTCCTTCGATGAACTCCTTGAGCACGCGCTTGGCGGCGACCAGACGGTTGATGTTGCGCGAGCCAGCGTAGTAATCCTCAATGAGCATCGATAGCGATACGTCCACGGCCACGCAGATGGCGATGCCTTCCGTTTTCACTTCGTCATACGAGATCAGTTTTTGCGGGCGCGCCAGTGCGATGATTCCGCATACCATCGCGAGGTGGAGCAGGTTGGGCGCAAAACCACCCCGCCGCAAACGCGTGGGACGTCCGAGTCCCTCCATTAAGCTGACTGTCGGAAAAGCCAGCGTCGGTGCATCACCGCGACGCCCGCGCAACCATGCCAGTAACGGCACCAGTGAAAGCAGGAACAGCCACCAGGGGTCGGCGAGTTGGAGGTTGGGGAAAAATGGAAAGGGCATGATTCAGAAATTCAATCCGGAACCGCGCTCTCGAATGGCAGAACTTCGCGGTGCAGTGTTTCAATGGCGGACTTGACCAATGACTCGGCCTCCGTCTTGGTGGCGGGCGCGGGAGCGAAGGCGATTTCATCACATGTCAGGGCGACTGAGGCGAAACGTTCCTGTCGTTCTTCGTCAGTGGCAAACTCACGCATATCATACAGCTCTTCCCGGGTGCGAAACGGCGCGGGAACAGCGTAGCGGCCCATCTGATAGTCGCGCATGATCACAGACACGCGGTGCCCGGTCTCTGAAGGATCGAGATTTTCATTTTCATCGAGCAGGTCAAGCAGTCGACGATGAGCGAGTGTCAGCGGCGGCACTTTGGGGCGAGTCTTGAGATTCTGTTTGCGGAATAGCATCCAGATCACGATGGCGAAAAGGACTGCGGCGGCGGCGCAGAAAATGATGAGCAACCATGGCGATGAAAACTGCGACGCATCGACTGGGTCGGGCACATCAGGATGGGGCAGTGGGGTAAGTTTCGGTGCAGCCGGCGGACTTTGCGCAAGTGCTCCACCTGCTGCGACGATGGGCAGCAGCCAGAGAAAGCGCAAATGGCCACAAGAGTTCATCATCTTTTACGAGAGCGAAAATAGATCTTCAGTGCGGGAAGATAATCGGCATCCGTGAGCACGGGGATATAATCGGCCCGGTTGCGTTTGAGTGAGGCGGCGAGTGAATCCCGCAACTCCTGCATGCGTTGGGAGTAAGCATCGCGCACGCCGCGATCGGAAGTGTTTACCACTATCTGCTCGTGTGTTTCCGGGTCCTCGAGACAGATGTTGCCTGCGGCAGGTAGTTTGAACTCCCTTGGGTCCATGAGGTGCACGGCCACGACGTCATGTTTCGCCGCGCAGGCGCGCAGGGCGCGCTCCCACGATGCGGTCTGATCCCGTGGCGTGATGAAGTCGGAAATGACAAAGACCAGCGCGCGATGCGGGATGCGTTGAACGGCAAGTTGCAGGGCGGGCTCCAGGGCGGTGAGGCTATGTCGTGGCTGATAATTCAAGATCTCGCGCACGATGCGCAGCGCCTGGGCGGCGCCTTTGCGGGCCGGCAGATAGAATTCAACCTCGTCAGTAAACATGGCGAGAGCGACCTTGTCGTTATTGCTCTGCGCACTGAAGGCGAACACGGCGGCGATTTCCGCAGCGCGCTCGCGCTTGCTGTCTTCCCCACTGCCGTAGTCGCCGGACGAGCTCACGTCCACCAGCAGCAGGACGGTCATCTCTCGTTCCTCGACGTATTGCCGGATGAAGGCCTCGTTCATGCGCGCGGTGACGTTCCAGTCGATGAATCGCACATCGTCGCCCGGTTGATATTCGCGGAAGTCGTTAAACTCGATGCCCTGGCCCTTGAATCGGCTGTGATACTGGCCGCCTAGCGTTTCCCGCACCAGTCCGCGGGTGATCAGTTCAATGCGCCGCACGCGCTTGAGGATGCGGGTGATGCGGTCTTCGGCACTGCTAGTAGCGGCGGCGGGCATGGCGGATAGACGCAGGGTTAGGGGTTATATGTTAGGTGTTAAGCAGGGAATTCAGACCAGGCAGGCACTTGTTTTCCATAACTCATTACCCATAACTTCTAACTCTCATTCACGGCACCGGCAGTTTGTCCAGCAATTGGGCGATGATGTCTTCCGTCGTCACGCCCTCGGCTTCGGCTTCGTAGGACAGCAAAATACGGTGCCGGAGGATGTCCGGCGCGAGCAGTTTCACATCGTTCGGTGTGACATAGTCGCGACCCTGGAGGAAGGCGTGGGCCTTGGAGCCCAGCGCGAGGTTGATGGTGCCGCGCGGCGATGCACCGCAGCGGATGAGGTTCCTCAAGTGCGGCGCGCAGGATTCAGGATGGCGCGTGGCCTGGATGAGGCTGACGATGTAATCTTTGATCTTGTCATCCAAGTGAATGTTGTTCACCACAGTCCGGCTGTCAGCGATCTGGGAAATTTGCGTGACGGGAGTGACGTCGAGATCGGGCTTGGAAGTCGCCATGCGGTCGAGCACAACGCGTTCCTCGGCAGGAGCAGGGTAGTCGACTCGCACCTTGAGCAGGAAGCGGTCGAGTTGCGCTTCTGGCAGCCGGTAGGTGCCTTCCTGGTCGATGGGATTCTGTGTGGCCAGCACCACGAACGGATTCGGCAGTGAGTAGGTCGTATCACCGATGGTGACCTGACGTTCCTGCATGGCTTCCAGCAGCGCGCTCTGCACCTTGGCCGGGGCGCGGTTGATTTCGTCGGCCAGCACGAGGTTGGCAAAGATGGGGCCGAGCCGGGGCGAGAATGTGCCTTCGCGCGGATTGAAAATCATGGTGCCGACCACGTCCGCCGGCAGCAGGTCCGGGGTGAACTGGATGCGCTGGAACCGTGCATGCAGGGCCGCGGAAAGCGTGCGCACCGCAAGTGTTTTTGCAAGCCCGGGCACACCTTCCAGCAGCACGTGGCCGTTGGTCAGGAGCGCGATGAGCAGACGATCGACGAGATCGGTTTGTCCCACGAGCACGCGGGCGATTTCGGAGCGCAAAGGCTGCACCCACGATGAGGCGGCAGAAATTTCTGCCTGGGTTGACGAAGTTGATATTTCTGGAAGCGGGGGCGGGTTGGTATCGGTATCCATGAGATTGCGGAAACTACAAAGACAACGCCACTGGCGCGAGTGTTCGTTTTGAAATAATCTTCCGTTCAAGTTTCGGCATCCAAATCCTCGGCCATGGCGCGTTTCCAGACATATCGCTGGAATAGCACCTTCACGGCGGCGGTCATGGGCACCGCGAGAATCGCCCCGAGCAATCCGCCGAGAATCAGCGACCACGCGAACACCGAGGCGATGACTGTCATCGGGTGCAGGCCGACGCGTTCGCCGACCACTCGCGGGCTGATGAAAAAGCTATCAATTTGCTGTACTAGCGAGAACACGCCTGTCACGGCGAGCGGGAACACCCACCAGGGATGAGTTGCAGCAATGAGCCAGCTGCCGCCCTGAACGGAGGCAATGATCACGGCGGTGATCCAGCAGAGCGCGAGACCCAAATACGGAATCATCCCGAGGAAGCACAGCCCCAGCCCGATGAGCCAGCCGAAGTTTAACCCGAGGACGCTCAAGCCGGCGGCGGTCGCGAGGCCGTTGATCATGCTTACTACGAGCTGGCCGCGGAAGAACGCGATCAGGTAGCGGTTGATCTCGGTGAGGGTGCCCACGACCTCATCTTTAAATTGTGATGCGCGGAGCGGCACATAATCCTGCCAGCTCTCCGAAATTTTCGGTGCTTCGGTCAGGAAGTAATAAAGATAGAGCGGCACGATCACGAGGGAGATGAGAAAGCCGAACATGCCGAGGAATCCGCCGAGTCCGGACTTGATGAACTGCCAGACGTGATTCACGAGCGCGGGCAGTTCTTTCTCGAGCCATTCGCCGCTGATCACTTTTTGCAAATCGTCGGATCCGGGGGCTGGCTTAGTTTCGTCGTTAGAGACCTTGGGAGTCAGGCTGGGCGCTGGAGGAGGTGCTTTGGCAACGCCAGTTTTGAGAATATCAATTCCGTATTCTTTGCGCAAAGTCTCATTCAGACTCGTCGCCCAATCGGAAACCTTTTGTCCGGCCACCTTGGTGTAGTTTGGCAGCACTTGGCCGAATTGGATGCCTTGCTTGATCGCCACCGGCACCACGACGAGCAGCGCCCCGGAAAATATCACGGTCGCAACGCTGAATACCATAAAGACCGCCCTGTGCCGCGTCATATTCCATTTCATCAGCCGCAGCACCAGCGGCTCCAGCAGATAGGCCAGCACGCCTGCGACAGCGAAGGGCACGAGCAAAGGCTGGAGGAAGGACAGGACTTGCGTGCCCAGATAAATCAAGCCCACGAGCAAAGTTCCCAACGAGGCGATGGAGAGCGCAGTCACCGCTGTCCAAATCATTCGCTTCTGAAAAACACTGGGAATGTTGTGCATGGTGCGGGTCAAATTTTGGCAAATTGGATTGCGGCGATCTTCTCTGCCATATCGTGATTAGCAAGGAATACCAGCTCTGCCGCTGCTGCCCTGCTCAGGCGCGCCTTGAGCGAGCGGACCCGACCCTGTTCGATGCCATCGACAAATGAACAGACTGGGCGCGATTCAGGCTCGAGATTCTGAATCTCAATCGTGCTGTCGTAGGAGAGCAGCGCGCTCTTCCAATGCGGCGGGTCCTGCACATTCGATCCCACGAGAAGCCAAGCAGGGGAATTCGCCAGAAGCGGGGAGGCACCCATGCTCCGCGCGTAGGCGGTCGAACCTGCGGCTGTGGAAACTAGTGCGCCATCGGCCACGAGTTTGGGCAGGCGAGGCACGTCGTTGACACTCACGCGGAGCCACGCGCTCTGGCTGGTCGAACGCTCGACCCAGGCGTCATTGAAAGCATAGCCCGTTTTGCGTTCTCCATTTTCCATTTCAAACTCGATGAAAAGCAGAGGCAGCTGCCGGAAGATGATATCCGGCGGTGGAAATCCCGCTGCAAAAACAGCGTCCGGCGCGTTCATGAGAAATCCGAGATGTCCGGCGTTCACACCGAAAAACGGCAGGCGCCGCCGCCAGTGCTCGCGAATTGCGCGCAGCATGGTGCCGTCACCGCCCAGAGTCAGGATAAAACCAGGATCTTTTGACTTGCAAAACGCGCCGAATTTTTCGGCCCACTCGCGCGCTCGTTCGTTGCGGGGATCGGAAGCGAGTTCACAATTCAAGCCGGCAAGTGTGCCGCGCGACCAAGAGGCGGGATTGTTGCCGCGATAGAGGCCATATCGCTCGATGTAACGTGCGGCTTTTGGTGTCAGCAGCGGCGCAGCATCGTTGCCATGCAGAAGTTTTGCGCGCACATCACTGCTGGAACCATCAAGCTGCAGCGCGATGATTTCTGAATGGGGTGGCAAATCCTTCTCGTCGATGTGATTTCCCGGCCGCGTCAACACGATGAAACGCGATGACTGCCAGAGTTCCGCACCGTGTTCCCAGCCGGTGTGGATCGCGCTTTTCCTCTTCGCACCGTTAATAATCCAGTCCGAACCCACCACGTGCCAAGCTTCACCATGCACGGAAAATCGCTTTTCCAGTTCGTGGCTGCGGGTGAATTCGCCTTCCTCGAGGTCGAATAAATCCACGACGACGCGGTCAAGATCGCCGAAGGTAAGATCACACAATGCTGCGCGGAAGGGACCAGGCACCTCACTGACGCCCGGTTTGTCTGGCCGCGGACCGCAGGGAACCACGCGCACCTCGTCAAAACGAGCCGCTAAAATTTCCGCGATTCTGCGATGATGCAGACCTGGCGGATTGAAGCTGCCTCCGAAGAGAGCGATGCGGCGTGGCATCTGTGAATGTCGGCACGATTGGCGAAGGGACAAATGGAAAATCGCGTCCGACATCAAGGAACGGCGATTGGCAATCGCCGTCGAAGCTACCTCTGCGAAAGCACGCTTGTCTTGAAGCTTCCATTTTTTTCCGCTATTGCGGAAGGGTTTTGGTCGGCGATTGCCAATCGCCGCTCCTTGCGCGATCCGCCACTACTTCGTCAGCTCCGCCAGTCGCTTCTTATAAGAGGAGACATCCGTCACCATGCTGGAGCGTGGCAGGGGCCGGGCGATGATGATTCCGGAGTGGTATTTGAATTCCGCCAGATAGCTGCTGAGCCGATCATCGAGTGTCACCTTGCGGTGATTTTTGGATGCATGGAGAAAGCGGCACAGACCGTCGCTGGTCTTATAAGCCAGACCAACATGCGAACAATGCCCGCCAGTCTGGTTGGTGACGATGCCGATGATGTCACCGCTTTGAATTTTGGATTCCACGGACGCGACCTTGCTCTTTGGGATGTAGTTAAAGGGAAGCTCCTCCTCCCGCCGCTCGATTCGAGCCATCTGCGGCAGGAGCGACGGATCGTTGCGCAGGTAGCGGTAGCTTTTCCAGAGCACGGTCATCTCCTGAATTTTCCGGTTCGTGAGCGCAACGGTCGGCCCCACGCGCTGCGTCACGTTCAAGATATTGCCGCGCGCTTCGTTGTCATACCACCATTCCGCCAGGTAGTGAATGCGCTCCAGATATTTGCCGGTGCAGGAACCGCCTCGATAGCGAGTCCATTCGATCTCGCTGAGCAGGTCCTGCCGCGCATAAGTCTTGCGCGGCACCTCGATCATCCGCGCGAGTCCCAGTGCGATCTCAAAAAAGGTCCAGCAATCCTGGCCCGAGAAATTTGCCGAAGGCGACTCCACACGGTCATCGATTTCCAGTGTGTAGCCTTCATACTTTGTCCCACACATCGCATAGCCAAAATTTGCGACGCGTTGTCCCATTGGCAGTTCGCGCCAGTTCTCGGACAATGCCCGCGCCACCAGGGAGTCGAATGCAGGCTTGTTCTTGAACGTGATGCTCTGCGGCAGGCTTTCGCCTGCGAGGGCGCAGAGGGGCAACAGGATAATGAGGCTAAGTTTGAAATTATAGAATCTCATAGTCGTATCATTAATACGCATACGCCGCGCCCTCACTCGCGGCTCCCGGTTTTTGTCCGCTTTCGATTTGTGCCTGCTCGCGCGGCGGGGCCGCGGCTGCGAATTTTATTCTCGCGCATTGCAGTGCTGCGATGATTGCGGCGGCAGGGTTGCGTCGTTGCAAATCCGGTAATGCGGCGGCGGCGATGCGATCCAGGGTTTCCTGTGGAATGAATGGCTCCAGTCCATAGCCGATCATGCAGGCGGCGCGGGTGTTCGCGACATCAAGTACCAGCAGCACCAGACGGCAGAGTGCGCCGGAATCCTGCGCAGCGCTGAGGCCGCCGGTGTTGAAGAGGCAGAATGCGTGGGCGCCGAGCGGCACGCGGGGGTCTGATTCCACGAGCACGGCGGAGAAACTAAGTTGCGGGAAGGCTGGTGACATCGCCAGCAATGCTTCGTGCACCGCGCGCTTTTTCCAGAATCCGAGAACACCGGCGAGATCCGTCAGGGGGAATTCCAGTTTAGCGGGATCGCCAAAGTATTGGCTGGCGGATGCCTGGCTGAAATGGCATTGCGGACAGGCTGGGATCTGACCGGGCATAAGCAGGTGGCAGCAAGGACAACGCATCACAGTATTGTGATGCTAAATTAGTGAACTACAAATCAGAAAATTCCGGCAAGCGGCGTGCTTGCCCTGGAAAAATCAATCTGCAGGACAAGCGCTTCGGTTGTCGAAACTTGAATTTGGTTGTTTCCACGATTAGGGAACTTCCATGAACAAACTCACAGGAAGAATCGCCATTGTCACCGGTGCCGGTCGCGGGATCGGGAAAGCCATCGCTGAACGCTTCGCCGCCGAAGGTGCGAAGGTGGCGGTCATCAGCCGAACAGAGGCCAATTCACAAAGTGCCGCAGAGGCGATCAATGTGGCGCATCCCGGCGCGGCCAAGGCCTACGCGGTGGACATTGCAGATTTCACTGCGGTGACGGAACTGGGCAAGCGCGTCATTGCTGACTTGGGCGGCGCGGACATTCTGGTGAACAACGCGGGCGTCACACGCGACGGACTGGCGCTGCGCATGAGTGATGAAGATTGGGACACGGTGCTGGATACGAACCTCAAAGGTGCATTCAACGCGGTGAAGGCATTCCAGCGCAGCATCCTGAAATCCAAGTTCGGGCGCATCATCAACATCAGCAGCGTGATCGGCTTGATCGGAAACGCCGGTCAATGCAACTACGCCGCGAGCAAGGCCGGACTGCTCGGATTCACCAAGTCGCTCGCGCGCGAGTTCGCCGGGCGGGCCATCACGGTGAATGCCATCGCACCGGGCTTTATCGTCACTGACATGACCAATGACCTGAACGACCAGCAGAAGGAGGGAATCATGAAACAAGTTCCGCTGGGAAGTTTTGGTCAGGCCGAGGATATCGCAAATGCGGTGGCTTTCCTCGCGAGTGACGAGGCGCGTTACATCACCGGCCAGACGCTGGCCGTTGATGGCGGGATGGTGATGTGAAGTGGACCGGTGCCCTCGGAGTTCAGGTGTAGTCCGCGTGTCCTCACGCGGTCATTCCTGCAAGCTGCTTGGTGCTGTGCCATGTGACCGCGTGAGGACACGTGGACTCACTTCACAACCGGACTGGTCACCAGCTTCTTAAAATAGGCCGCAGCTTTTGTCATGACAGCCTTGGGGCCGACCATCTTGATGAAAACATTGGACTGATCACCGGCCAAGATGGCGCCACAGAGGGTGTAGTCGGGGCGCGATATCTTGGTCGCACTCATGGCACCGCCGTCGAGGTAGGTGCCGTTGGCTGTAAGCAGGATGACCTTGGTGGTGCCAAAGGTGAGTTCCTCTTGCTTCACTTCGGGTTTGCCCTCGAACTGGCTGATCCAGCGTGTGATGTTGGCCTCGATGCCGCCGCTGGGGCCGCCAAAGTCGTAGAACTTGGCTTCAATGGGTGTGCCGCCTTCGACTGGCCAGGCGAGGACGGCCTTGGTCATCATGCCGGCGTTCTCTGCTTTTTTCCAAGGTGAGGCGATGATGAAGTCGAACTGGCCGACCGTGAGTTTTTCATCTGCGGCAAAAACGGAAGTTGTTGCGAGGATGAAGGTGAGGATGAATTTCATTGGTATGGGAAGACGGTGGCTGACTTGAATTTGAGGGCAGAAAAAAGACCGTCCACAGAGACGGCTCAAAAATTTCCTGAGGATTATTTGGTGACCGTGAGCACGCCATTCATCAAAATCGCATGACCTGGGAATGTGCAGACGTAGGGATACTCGCCGGCTTCCAGGGTGAGTTCGATGAAGCCGCTCTGGCCGGGTTGGATAAGCTTGGTGTGCTGGATGATGTCAGGGGAATCGGGCACGAAGTCCTTGGCCATGGCGTTCGGATCAGTCAGCATGGCGTTGGCGAGGGCGATGACCTTGTCTTTCGAGCCGGGCTTGAGGACCACGATGTTGTGCGGCTGCGGGATTGCGCTTTTGTTGTCGAGGGTGATCTTGACCTTGCCCGCCTTCGCGGTGAGTGCCTTCTTGTCATACATGAGCGGGTTGCTCGCATCAGGCATCAGGATAAGTTCGGTGACATCTTCGGCGAGGACGGCGGCGTTGAGCAGAGTGAGCGCGAGGGTGGCGGCAAGCAGGGAACGGATCATTGGAACTATTGTGTTGTGAGGTTGTGGTGATATTAATTTGTGTATTGTCAGATACGAAACATAACGGAGACGCGATGCAAAGTATTTCAAATAAAAAGTCAACGTGAAGTTGGCGGATTTTGACTTGTTTCTTTCGCCCAGATCAGTTCGATGCACGCCATCAGGGCAGCGGGATCATGGGTCAGTGGTTTGATGGTCAGAGGGGCTTTGATCATTGCGGTGCCGCGCCCGGGTGCGACGCTTCCAGTGAGTTCCGGCGCGTCTCCCTGGAGCGGCAAGCCTTCCCAGCCGGGCGGCACGCCTGGAAGATCTTCAAAAAAGCGACGGCGCACATCGCGTGTTTTTTCGCTTAGCAGCTCGTGGGTCTGCAACTGGCAACGCTCGCAGATCATCAGGCTGTCGAGCATGGACTCGTCACTGCAAAGTGCGGTGATTACGTAATCGCGCATGGGTGCCTGCGCCTGCGTTCGACCGCAGAAAGCGCACTCGCCCGTTCCATTCACTTCGCGCAGGTGTTTCTCCTGATGCCGCATGAGGCTGGACTTTGATTCCTCAGAGAACTCCTCCAGCATGAGATCACGGCAGACTTCACAAAAGACATATTCAAAGACGCACTCGCCGTTGCGCCAGGCTTTGTTGATCTGGTAATGCTGGAAGGTTGCCAGTGACTCGCCACAATGGGAGCAGGTGCGAAAGGGGCGCTCCTCGTATTCCGAGTGAAATTCACGCGGGATGGGCTGCCTGCTCTGTGGCGGTTCGTTCATGCTTTAAAATTACGGACGACGGATGATCCCGCGGGTGTGGGAACGGACGACGACACAACTGGAAAAAGTTTGAATCAGTGCGATGCGTTTGTCCATTAAATTGACGCCCATGACCGCAGCTCCACTGCCCACCGCCGCCGGTCTTCTGTCCTGCGCCATCTGGTTTTCATCCTTCATCCTTCATCCTTCATCCTTTTCTTCTGATTGGCCCCTCGTGCGCGGTGATGCGGCCATGACTGGACGCAGCGCGACGAAGCTGGTCTTCCCCTTGACGCTCGAGTGGAGCGCCGAGGTCGGAGATAAGGTCAAGATGGAAGGTGTGGTCGCCACGCCCATCACGCATGTGGAAAAAGTCTATGTGGGAGCGCAAAACGGGAAGTTCGCCTGCCTAGATCTGGAGACGGGCAAGATCCTGTGGCAGGTGGAGAAGAAGGGATTCTTTGAGGGCAGTGCCGCGGTCGCCGATGGGCTGGTGATCGCGGGATGCGGCGACTCGTTTATTTACGCATGGAAAACCACTGATGGCTCGGAAGCTTGGAAGTTCGAAACCGATGGAGAGATCCATGCAGGAGTAAACTTGTGGAAGGACGCGAACGGAAAAGTCTGTGCGCTCATCGGTAGCTATGACAACCGGCTCTACTGCCTTGAGGCTGCGACCGGGAAAAAGATCTGGGATTTCGAAACCACAAATTACATCAACGGAGCGGCGGCCATTTACGAGGGGCAGGTTGCCTTTGGAGGTTGTGACGGTATGCTTTACATGCTCGACATCAAGACCGGCAAGGAGATCAAAAAAATAGAGGTCAACAGCTATATAGGCAACAACATCGCCGCGGATCAAGGCACCGCTTATGTGGCGCATTACGGCAACAGGGTGGCCGCATTCTCGCTCGGAGACAGCCAGCAAATCTGGGAATTCGGCGAGCGCGACTTTCCCTATTACGCCGCGCCCGCGATCAGCGGGAACTGGGTCATCGCCGGCTCCCGTGACAAGCGTGTCTATGGCATCGACCGCGCGAAAGGCGTTGAGAAATGGGTTTTTCGCACCCGGGGCGATGTGGACAGCTCTCCCGTCATCTGTGCGGATGCTCATGTCGTCTTTGGCAGCAACGATGGATTTATTTACGCCGCTAATCTGGCCGACGGCACGGAGGCCTGGCGCTACGAGATCGGTGCGCCGGTAAAAGCAGCGCCCGCTGTTGCCGGAGACTGGATACTCATTGGCAGTGATGACGGAAGTGTTTATGCTTTCAAAAATGGCAAAGCCAAGTAATCCAGCAGTGGAGAGACCCATTATGATCACCACGCCGACCACTGGGATTCCCATCACGCATCTGGCCGACAAGAAGTCCCATCATGCCACGGAGGCGGGGAATTACTTCGTGGCGAATTATCCGCCATTTTCGTTCTGGCAGAAGGAGCAGGCATTTGCGGTGGACAAGATGCTGGATTCGCCCGCGCCCCAGGACGTGCCGCTGGGCGTTTACTTTCACATTCCCTTCTGCCGGAAGCGCTGCCATTTTTGCTACTTTAAAGTTTATACCGACAAGAACGCCTCGGAAATCCGCCGCTACATTCATGCGGGCCTGGCGGAGTTTGCGCGCTATGCCACGCGTCCTTACATTCAGGGTCGAAAACCCAAGTTCGTCTATTTCGGCGGAGGCACGCCTTCGTATCTCAGTGTTCCGCAGCTCAAGGAGCTGACGGATCGCATGAAGGATTTGCTCCCGTGGGATGAAACGGAAGAGGTGGCGTTTGAAGCGGAACCCGGCACGCTCAATGAAACGAAGCTCACCGCGATCCGCGAGATCGGCGTCACGCGGCTCAGCCTCGGTGTCGAGCATTTTGACGACCATATTCTCGAATCGAATGGCCGCGCGCATCGCAGCGGGGAGATCGACCGCGCGTATCGTTTCGCTCGCGGGCTTGGCTTTGAGCACATCAACATCGATCTCATTGCCGGCATGATGAATGATACCGAGGAGCTTTGGAAAATGGCGGTGGCCAAGGCGGTCGAGATGCAACCCGACTGCGTCACCATTTATCAAATGGAAGTGCCCTATAATACGGGCATCTACAAACAGATGCAGACGGATGGAAAAGTTACCGCCCCGGTGGCCGACTGGGAAACGAAACGTGCCTGGGTGAACTACGCTTTCAGCGAGTTTGAAAAAAACGGCTACACGGTCACCAGCGCCTACACCGTGGTGAAGAACCCCGATAAGATCAAATTCGTCTATCGCGACATGCTTTGGGAGGGTGCGGACATGATTGCGTCCGGTGTCGCTTCGTTTGGTCATCTCGGTGGTGTCCACTATCAGAATCAGGCGGATATCCTGCCTTACATGGAAACCGTCGAGCGAGGGGAGTCACCGATCTTCCGGGCTTATGCCACCAGTCCTGACGAGCGATTCCTCCGCGAGTTTATTTTGAAACTGAAGCTCGGCATGGTTCGGTCCTCTTATTATCAGAGGAAATTCGGCGAGAATGTGTTGGTGCGTTTTGCACCGCAACTCAAGTGGATGCAGGACGAAGGATTCGCCAACATGGGTGAGGATGAGATCAGGCTGACGCGTGACGGATTATTGCAGGTGGACCGCCTCTTGCATGAGTTCTTCATGTCGCATCATCGCACCAACCGGATCGTTTAAGTCTTTCACCTCATGTCATCCGGCACCATCGCTACTGCTGATTCAGCTTCCCGCTCGGACTTGCTGGCTCCGTTGCGATTTTTTTACGGACTGTCCAGTCACGATCTTCGGGTCACCTTTGTGAAACCGGAGGATATGCCCGAAGACGCCCGCTTGCTGTTGGTGCATGACTGTGACATGACGCCCCGGCTCTCAGAACATCATCACTGCGAGATAGGACTGGACGTTCACGCCATGTCGCGCATCGGACATTACTTGGTGCGCGCTTCCGTCTTGCGACGGGTAACGGACAGTGTGCCGGTGGAGTTCGGTGCCATCGGCATTCATCTCGGCGGCTTTTGTGAAGTGGCGCAGCGGCTCATTTTGGAAGGTCTATTGCCCTTGGGTGGAATTCTTCAGCAGCTCAAGGTGCCGCACACGAGTCATCCCAGCGGATATTTTCGCATCGTCATCGACCATCGTCTGGCCAGCTTGCTGGGCGGCCGGGAAGGTCAGACGCTCTTCGGCCGCTGCAATGAACTGCGTCATGCGAGCGGCGCAGCACTGGCCGAAGTCGTGGAAGTGCTGCCGGGCGAGGTGGGTTGAATTCCGGCATTAATATTCACGTAAAGGTCACGCATTGTTGCAATAGAGATCTCTGGGAAAATGCGTCAAGCCATCCTCTGCATGTCCGGTTAGTGGGGAACGATCCACGGGACGATGTAAGCCTGTATCATCACCAGCACGCCCATGAGGAGCGCCAGCGCCACACTGTGCCAGAAGACCGCGCGGAGCACCGTCCCGGCATCCGGGCTGTCCGCGTGTCCGCCCGTGGCCACGCTGGCTACCACGATGCTCTGGGCGTCAATCATCTTGCCCATCACCCCGCCGGAGCTGTTCGCCGCCGCCGTGAGCACTGGCGGCAGGTGTAATTGCTGGGCGGTCACCTGCTGCAAATTTCCAAACAGCACGTTCGATGAAGTGTCGCTGCCGGTGAGAGCGACGCCGAGCCACCCGATGAGCGGGGAGAAAAACGGAAACATAAAACCGGTCGCAGCCATCGCCAACCCCATCGTGGTGTCCGTGCCGCTGTAGCGGGTGACGAATCCGAGCGCGAGCATCAACGCGATGGTGAGCAGGGAAACGCGCAGCCGCCAGAGCGTGACGCCATAGAGTTGCAGCAGGCGCAACGGCTTCACGCGCAGACACAAGCCTGCGAGAATTCCCGCGATCAGCAACGCCGTGCCAGTGGCGGAGAGCGCATTGAACTTGAACACCGCCTTCTCGGCCTCGGCATGGGCGACTACGGGTGGCACACGCTCGACCGCCTTGTGCAGCAGCGGCACTTCGATGTCGCGGGTGAACGCGTCGTTGAGCGCGGACTTCACCGCGGGCAGGCCCCAGCAGAAAACAAACACGGTAAGAAACACCCACGGCAGCCAGGCTTTCCATGCCGGAGAGTCTGATATTGTCGCCACCGTCCCGGTTTCGTTCTCCGCATCGTCCGGTTTCCACACTTTCATAAAAAGCACCAGCGCGCCGATTGAGACCACCGCGCCGAGGATGTCCACCAGCCACGGCCCGTGAAAATTGCTCACCACGAACTGCATGACGGCGAAACTCAAGCCGGTCACGAGGCACGCTGGCCACACGCCGATCATGCCGCGCCACCCCGCCTGCGCCGCGACCAGCCAGAACGGAACGATGAGCGAGAACACCGGCAATTGCCGGCCCACCATCGCGCTCAGTTGATGCAGATCAAGCCCGGTGACGTCCGCCAGCGTGATCAGCGGCGTGCCGAGCGAACCAAAGGCCACCGGCGCGGTGTTGCCGATGAGCGCGAGCTTCGCGGCTTCCAATGGACGAAATCCCAGCCCGATCAGCAGCGCGCCCGTGATCGCCACCGGTGCGCCAAATCCCGCCGCGCCCTCGATGAACGCGCCGAAGCAGAACGCGATCAACAACGCCTGGATGCGCCGGTCCCGTGACACGCCCGCGATTTGTTTTTGCAGCACGGCGAACTGGCCGGTGTGCACCGTGAGATGGTAGATGAACAGCGCATTGAGAATGATCCAGCCAATGGGAAACAAACCAAACGCCGCGCCATAGAGCGCCGCCGCCCCCGCCAGTTGCGGTGGCATGTGATACACGAAGACTGCCACCGCGCCCGCCATCAGCAGGCCCGCGAGCGCCGCGATCTGCGCCCGCACATGCCAGAACGCCAGCAGGCCCAGTAATGTCACCACCGGCAGCGCCGCCACGAGTGTGGAGAGCGCCGGGTGGCCGAGCGGATCGTAATTCTGGGCCCAAGTCATTTTTCGGGAAGGGAGTCGCGCAACACCTGCATGGTATGACGCACCGGAAGCTTGGAGCCGAGTTTCTTCAAATGAAAACGAAGCTGCGTGAGGCAACCGATGTTGCCCGACGCCACGAGGTCCGCACTAGTGGCGATGACCGCGTGCGCCTTCTGCGCGCCGAGCGAGGCCGCGATCTGTGGCTGGTCCATGTTGTAGCTGCCCGCGCTGCCGCAGCAGAGATGCTCATCGGCCACATCGCGCAACTCGAGGCCGGGAATCGCCCGCAGCAGGGCCCGCGGCTCCCGGCGGACATTCTGCGCGTTCGCCAGGTGGCAGGCGTCGTGATACGCGACGGTGAGTTTCCTCTCCGCAAACTTCTCGCGGAGGCCGATCTTTGAAAGGAACACGCTGACATCCATCACGCGGCTGCAAAACGATTCCGCGCGCGCTTCATCCGCGGTGCCGCGAAGCATGAGCGCGTATTCGTGCATGGCCGAACCGCAACCGGCGGCGTTCGTCAGCACCGCATCCACATCGTCAGGGAATGCCGCGAGGTTCCGGCGTGCGAAGTTTTGCGCGGCGGCGAGATCACCGGTATGCCAGGCAAGCCCCCCGCAACAGCCCTGCGACACCGGCACCAGGACTTCCACCCCGTTGTGTGCCAGCACCTTGATGGTGGCGCTGTTGATGTCCGGATCCAGCACCTGCTGCGCGCAGCCGGTGAGCAGCGCCACGCGGGCGCGTCTTTCTCTCATCGCTGGAGTAATCAGGGGCCAGGCCTGCGCCGGCGGAACTTCATCAGGCACGAGATCGAGCATCGCCCGCCAGCCCCGCGGCATCACCGGGCGCAGCAATTTTCCGAAGCGGCCAAGCCTGGCCGCCAGCCGGAAGCGCGCGGGAAACGGAATCGTCTGCGCCGTGATAAAGCGGCGCAGCTTTTCGCCAAGCGGTCGCTTCATCTGCGAGCGGGTCAGCGCGCGAAAGGGACTGATCAGATCGCGATAGGCCACGCCGCTGGGGCACGCCGGCTCGCAAGAGAGGCAGCCGAGACAACGGTCGATGTGAGGCTGGGCCGCCTCGGGTGTCGTCCTGCCCTCGAGCACTTCCTTCATCAGAACGATGCGCCCTCGCGGCGTATCCATCTCCTGACCCAGTTCGTGATACGTCGGACACGCGGCGAGACAAAATCCGCAATGCACGCAGGCCTGCACCGCGTTCGCCATGGGCACGCCGAGCGGTCCGATCTTTTCAACGGGAATTGCGTGCTGCATCAGTCGTCGAGGTTTGGGAAACGGCCGTCCGGGTCAAGAGCGTTTTTCACGTCCTTGGTGATTGCATTGGGCAACCGGGGCCTGATCCAGAGCGGAGCATCGCCACGCAGAGTCATTGCCTTGAGGTTGATCGAATCCAGCGCCGTCGCATCCGGCAGCGAAATGAAAGCAACGTTTCCACCCGCGCTGATATGCCTGCGGTGGCCCGGCAATGGCGCCATCTGATCCGGCGTGATCGCGGCCTTAAGGAGAACTCCATCGAGATGCGCCCACCGGAATTCACGCAGGTTTGACCAACATTCATCGGAACTGATTCTGCCGGGGAACTTGGCCAGAATCTCGCGGGCGATGATTTGCAATGCCGGGGCGGGCCCCGCGAGTCGCATCACGACTTGACCGCTGTCCGGCAGCACATCGAGCGCATCCAGTTCCCAACGGGATCTTGCAGCTTCCGTGATCGTCCCGGCATCGCCCGCGACTTCCAGCGTCAAGGTCGATGCCGGACGGGGAAACACTTTGAACGTCATTTCGCCCAGCACACCGAAGCGACCGAGGCTGCCGGCGAAGAATTTCGGCAGATCGAAACCCGCGGCGTTCTTCACGACCTTGCCGCCCATGCGCAGCAGGCGGCCTGCTCCGTCCACAAAGCGCACGCCAAGTATGAAATCGCGCACGCCGCCGTAGCGAAACCGGCCCGGCCCGCTCAGTCCGCTCGCCACCACGCCGCCCAGCGTGCTTCCGGCATCGACGAGCATCGGATCGAATGGGAGATACTGCCCGCGTTCGCCGAGCGCGGCGATGATCTCGCTGACCGGCGTTCCGGCGAGCGCGGTAAAGGTAAATTCACTCGGGTCATACTCCGTGATGCCGCGCAAAAGGCGTGTGGAAATCTTGACGGCATCAACCGCTGCAAGCCGCGGCTTCGTCTGCGCGCCAACGGCAATCACGCGCGGTGCTGAGAGCACGGCCTCGCGGAGTTCGGCGAGTGACGAAGGAGTGATCATTCCCGGGAGATGATGCCGGCCTTTTCCAGCGGATGCAGGCCATGTTGCAGCAGCGCGGGGGCCTCGGTGCCGGGAAACATCTTGCCGGGATTGGCAATGCCGAGCGGATCAAACGCGGCGCGCACCCGCTGCATGAGGCCAATCTCGTCAGCGCTGAACATGTCCGGCAAGTAGTCCCGCTTCTCCACCCCGATGCCGTGCTCGCCGGTGAGTGATCCACCCATCTCCACGCACATTTTCAGGATGCGGCCCGCGAGTGACTCCGCGCGCTCGAGCGCACCCGCCTCGCGGCCGTCGAAAAGAATCAGCGGATGCAGATTGCCGTCGCCCGCATGAAACACATTAGCGACCCGGATGCCAACCTCGCGTGACATCTCGCCGATGCGCCGCAGTGCTTCGCCGAGCCGGCGCCGCGGCACCACTCCATCCTGGACGATGAAATCGGGCGACAGCCGGCCCACGGCGCTGAACGCACTCTTGCGTCCCTTCCAGATCGCGGCGCGCTCCTCGGCATCACGCGCGGGGCGCGCCTCAACCGGTTCGCTGGCGTCGATGATCTGATCGAGGCGTTCGCGTTCCACGGCCACGGTCTCACGCGGGCCTTCGAGCTCGACAATGAGCACTGCTTCGCAGCCGGGGGGATATTCCGCGTGAACCGCGGCGACCGCGGCCTCGAGTGCGAGCGCATCCATGATTTCCAGCGCGCCGGGCAGCAAGCCGCTGGCGATGACCGCGGACACCGCGTCCCCCGCTTGTTCCAACGTGCGGTAGCCGGCGAGCACCGTATGAAAACACTCCGCGCGCGGCAGCAATTGCAACGTGATTTCCAGCGCGATGCCGAACAATCCTTCGTTGCCCGTGAAAAGACCGCACCAGTCCGGTCCGATGTGCTCGCGGCTGGCACCGCCCCACTCGACGACTTCACCCGTGGCGAGCACTGCCTTGATGCCGAGAACGTGATTGGAAGTCATGCCGTATTTCAGACAGTGCGCGCCGCCGGAGTTGAAGGCCACATTGCCGCCGATGGTGCAGACGGACTGGCTCGATGGATCGGGCGCGTAATGCAGGCCATGCGGCGCGGCGGCAGTTGTGACCTGCGTGTTGATCACGCCCGGCTCCACCACCGCGATGCGTTGCGCTGGATCGAGTTTGAGGATGCGGTTGAGCCGGTTGAGCGTGATCACAATCCCGTCTGTGACCGGCAGCGATCCGCCCGACAAACTGGTGCCACTGCCGCGCGCGACAAAAGGAAGGCGCAGTTCGTGGCACAGGCGCACCAGCGCGATGACTTCATCCGCGGTCTCCGGCACCGCGACGGCGAGGGGACGCGCGCGATAGGCCGTGAGGCCGTCGCTCTCGTAAGCCGCGAGTTCCACCGGCCGCGTCAGAAAGCGTTCCGGTGGCAGCAGTGCGGCCAGACGTTGGAGCGCGGCGGCGGGCATGGCGCAGGGTTAGCGCAGGATTTCGCGCAGCGCCGCGAGGACGAGGTCCACATTGCGCACTGTTGAGCCGTGGCCCATGAGGCCGATGCGCCAGGCCTTGCCCGCCATCACCCCGAGGCCCGCGCCGATCTCAATGTCGTATTCATCGAGCAGGCGCTTCCGCACGCCGGCGTCGTTCGCACCTTCAGGGATGCCGATGCAGTTCAGCGTGTGCAGCGAATGTTTCGGAATGTAACTCAGCCCCATCGCCTCCAGCCCCGCGCGCAGGCGTTGGTGCATCTTCGCGTGGCGCGCGACCCGGTTGTCGAGTCCTTCCTCGAGCACGATGGCCAGCGCTTCCCGGAGGGCGTAGGTCATGTTGATCGGCGCGGTGTGATGATAAACGCGGCCTCCGCCTCCGCCGCCAGTGTAGTATTTGCGCAGCATCGAGATATCGAGATACCACGACTGAACCTTCGTCGTGCGCGCGTCCATGCGGGCGAGAGAGCGCGCGCTAAAACTGACCGGCGAAAGGCCCGGCGGGCAGCTCAGGCATTTTTGGGTGCCGCTATAGATCGCATCAATGCCCCAGTCATCCACGCGCAACTCGTGTCCGCCGAGGCTTGTGACCGCGTCCACCACCAGCAGCGCATCATGCGCGTGAACGATCTTGTCCAATCCTTCGAGCGGTTGGTGTGCGCCGGTGCTGGTTTCTGCGTGGACGATCCCCACGAGCATCGTCTTGGGATGTTGCTCCAGCGCGGCGGCGATCTGGTCGAAGGTGAAAATATCGCCCCACGCCGCCTCGATGGCATGCACCGTGGCGCCGCAGCGTTCCATCACGTCCTTCATCCGTCCGCCGAACACTCCGTTCACGCAGACGATGACTTCGTCGCCGGGCTCGATCAGGTTCACGGCGGCACATTCCATGCCCGCCATGCCGGTGCCGCTCACGGGAAAGGTCAGCGGATTTTTTGTCTGGAAAACCTGGCGCAGCATCTCGCAGGTTTCGTCCATGATGGCAAGATACTGCGGATCGAGGTGACCCAGCGTGGGTGCCGCCATGGCGCGGAGCACGCGTGATGAAACAGGACTGGGGCCGGGACCGAGCAGGATGCGCTCGGCGGGGAACTGGGTGTTCATGGTGATGAAATTGGGTGGGTGTGGTGCGGCTATATGTGGGTTTCTGCGGTTTGCAAAACTATAGACGAAAGATTTTGCGGTCAACGCACAGTATATAAAGGCCTGTGGCGAACGGGCGTTTCACTTGACGCTGGAAGCGTCGCCCCTATTCTGCGCGCTCTATTTTCATGAATATCCACGAATATCAAGCCAAGGAACTTTTCGAGAAATTCGGCGTCGCATCCCCTCAGGGCAAAGTCGCGGGCACCGCAGCGGAAGCAGGACAGGCTGCGCGCGACATCGGCGGCACCGGACTGGTGGTGAAGGCCCAGGTTCATGCCGGCGGACGCGGGAAGGGCACATTTACCAACGGCTTCAAGGGCGGCGTGCATCTCGTGGACACCGCAGAACAGGCCCGGGATCTCGCGGGCAAAATGCTCGGCCAGATTCTGGTGACTCATCAGACCGGTCCCGAAGGCAAGCTCGTGAGCAAGGTGCTCATCGCAAAATCGGTGGACATTAAAAAGGAATATTACTTCGCCGTGCTCTTCGATCGCGCCGGCAGCCGGCACAGCATCATCGCCAGCACCGAGGGTGGCATGAACATTGAAGAAGTCGCGGAGAAGACTCCGGAAAAGATCATCAAAGAACCGGTGCACCCCACCCTCGGACTCCAGTCTTATCAGTGTCGCAAGATCGCTGCCGCGCTAGGCTTGCGCGGCCCGCTCATGAACCAGGCGGTGAAGCTTTTCACCGCCGTCTATAACATGTATCTCAAGTGCGACTGCTCGCTCATCGAGATCAATCCGCTCGCAGTCACCACGGACGGCCAGCTCGTGGCGCTTGATGCCAAGTTCAACTTCGACGACAACGCACTCTACCGTCAGAAAGATGTCAGCGCGATGCGCGACAAGACCGAAGAAGATCCACGCGAAGTTGCTGCCAGTGAGTTCGGACTGAATTACATCGGCCTCGACGGCAACATCGCCTGCCTTGTCAACGGTGCTGGTCTGGCCATGGCGACGATGGATATCATCAAGCACTACGGTGGTGATCCCGCGAACTTTCTCGACGTCGGCGGCGGCGCATCCAAAGAACAGGTGACCGCAGCCTTCAAAATTATTCTCTCCGATAAAAAAGTAAAAGGCATCCTCGTGAACATCTTCGGTGGCATCATGGACTGCAACATCGTCGCCACTGGCATCGTCGCCGCCGCGAACGAAGTCGGTCTGAGCCTGCCGCTGGTCGTCCGGCTTGAAGGCAACAATGTCGAAGCCGGCAAGAAAACTCTAGCCGAAAGCGGATTGGCCATCAGCACCGCCAGTGATTTGACTGATGCCGCGAAGAAGATTGTCGCTGCTATTAGGGGTTAGGTGTTATGAGTTAGGAAATTAAAGATGGAACCGCTTCGCTCATTTGAAGATTTGGAATACTGGAAGGCTTGCCGCCAGCTTCGCCTTTTTGTGAGCCGGGAGGTTGCCGCACATTTGCCCAAAGACGAAAGGTTTGACCTTGCCAGCCAGATCAGAAGGGCTGTGCGCTCTACGACGGCCAATATTGCTGAAGGATTTGGACGGTTTCATTATCGCGACAACTACAAGTTCTGTAGCAATGCGCGAGGCTCCCTTTTTGAAATCCTTGATCATTTAATTACGGCAAAAGACGATGGATGCATCAGTGAATCAACACTTTTAGAAGGACGAGCGCTCTTTGAAAGCGCCAAGCGCCTCGTCAACGGCTATATGAGCTACCTCCAACGTGCCGCCAACGACGGTGAAAACCTGCGCGAAGATTCCACCGCCTACAGAGTCACCGACGAACTTGACCCATCGCCGGAAAATGATGACGAGTGCCCGGCCATCATAACTCCTAACAAATAACTTCTAACCCCTTACTCATTTCCCCCATGGCCATCCTCGTTGACTCCAATACTCGCATTCTCGTCCAAGGCATCACCGGCGACTTCGGTTCCCGTCACGCGAAACTCTCGCTCGATTACGGCACCAAGCTAGTCGCCGGGGTCACGCCCGGAAAGGGCGGGCAGTTCTTCGAGCACGATGGTCACAAGGTTCCCGTGTTCGACACCGTGGGCGAGGCGATGAAGGAGACCGGTGCCACTGTGAGTGCGATCTTCGTGCCGCCACCCTTTGCCGCTGATGCCATCCTCGAAGGCGTTGATGCCGGACTCGATCTCGTGGTGGCAATCACTGAAGGCATTCCGATCAACGACATGATCAAAGTGAAGTCCGCGATGGGCCACAGGAAGACGCGGCTCATCGGCCCCAACTGCCCCGGCGTGGTCACTCCCGGCACCGGCAAGGATTCGCACGGTGGTTGCCGCATCGGCATCGCGCCTGGCTATATTCACAAGCGCGGCAACGTCGGCGTCGTCTCCCGCAGCGGCACGCTCACTTACGAAGCCGTCTGGCAGCTCACTACGCGCGGCTATGGCCAGAGCACCTGCGTCGGCATCGGCGGTGATCCGGTCAACGGCACCAACCATCTCGACGTGCTCAAGATGTTCAACGAAGACCCCGAAACCGAAGCCATCATCATGATTGGCGAGATCGGTGGCAACGCCGAGACCGAGGCTGCGCTCTGGGCGAAGGACAACTGTAAAAAGCCCATCGCCGGATTCATCGCTGGCGCCACAGCACCTCCCGGACGTCGCATGGGTCACGCCGGTGCTATTGTCGGCGGTGCGGACGACACCGCTCAGGCCAAGAAGCGCATCCTCGCCGATTGCGGCATCGCGGTTTCCGAAACGCCCGCCGACATGGCGGTGACGCTGCTGAAGCATTGGGGGAAGGCTTGAGGGTTTCCCTTGGGAGCGCCGGCGGGAGCGCGGCACCCCTGCCGGCGAGCGCTTCTTCGATCGACGTGGCGCGTTTCGAGCTTCGATATTTGTGCCGCTGCGCGGGAGGTAGCTTCGACGCCGCCAAGGGTGGACGGCGCTCCCAGCGCTAAAACCTCCAGTTCACGCTTCCCAGCGCTTCGACGTTGAACAATCTCGGATTGGTCACCGTGGTGCCCACGCCGATTCCCAGCCAGGTCTTCTCCCCGATCTGCAAATGCACCCCCGCGGTCAGGTCCACCGAATCGCGCCGACGCTCCGGGTCGCCCTCTCCGCGATGTGTCAGCGGCGTGTTCACATGCACTTCGAAGGTCGGCACCACCGCCTTGATCAGGCCGGAACCGCACTGACAGTTCCAGCCGATGCCGATGTCGTTGAACAGCTATACTTGTCCCCGCCGCCTTGCACCGGTTCGTAGGGATTGACCGGGATGGTCACGGCCATGCCACCGGAGAGGGTGAAGCCGCCGCGGTGCAGCAGCTTGTGCTTGTAGATCAGGCTTAGGTCGTCGATTTCGAAATCGCCGCGGAACTGGGAGAAGGGCACGCGCAGGCCGAGGGAGGCCTCGCCGCCGAGGATGGTCTTCTCGAAGCCGAGCGTCTCGCGGTGGAAGTCGCTGCCGAGCACCTCGGTGTAGAAGTTGTAGGTCAGGAAGACGCGGTCCTGGGGCAGCGGGCTTTCGTTCTCCCCGATCTTGAAGGGGCCGTAGGAGGTGACCACGGGCGGGACGCGCTTGGCGACGGATTTTCTGTTGCCCTCTTCGCCGGTGATGGGACTCGGCTCCGGATCAGTCCAGTCCCCGAAGAGGGGCGGCGGGATGAAGGGCGCGGGCGTGGCGGGGATGACGACAGCTTTCGAGGAGGCCGGTGCGCCGGCGAAGGAGGTCGGAGCAGTCAGGAGGATGAGCGCGGTGAGGAGCGCCCAAGGAGACGGCACACTCCTGTGCCGTGAGCGGACCATTCCTGAGCGGGACAGAAGTGTCCCGCCTCTTTGCGGGTTGCGGGAGATTGGTTTCATGGCCCGGATTGTGCGACGGAAGCCGGGGCGGGGTCAATGGGAAATCATGGAATTGTCGTGTAGCTTTCAAAGCGGGACGGCTTGTAGCACTCAAAGCGGGACATTTTTTCAGACGAGGTTTGGGCCGAGGTGAAAAAGCAGTTTGGGACGCTGCTTTTTGTC